>JAUXQB010000036.1 GCA_030685215.1 Actinomycetota bacterium | reverse complement strand
CCGGAGCTCTTCGAAGATCTGCCGGGTGTCGGAGTAGGGGAAGTACTTGCCACGTCCGAGTCGCTCTGCGATGTCGACGAGGATCTGCCAGTCGAGCCGAGCCTCACCCGGCGGCTCGACCGCGGCGTTGATCTTGATGATGCGCCCCTCGCCCGAGGTGGAGGTGCCTTCGTCCTCCTCGTGGAGCGAACCGGGCAGGATGATGTCGGCGTGGTGGCCCGACTCGGAGACGAAGAAGTCTATGACGCTGTAGAACTCGAGCCGGTCGAGCGCCTCGCGGGTGAAGTTCGAGTCGGGTGACGACACCAGCGGGTTGAAGCAGATCGACAGCAACCCCTTGATCTCACCGGCGTGGATGGCCTCGATGATCTCCAGCGCAGGGATGCCCTTGCCAGGGATCTCATCGACGTCGCAACCCCACACCGCCGCGACGTGGGCCCGGTGCTCCGGGTTGGAGATGTCGCGGTTCCCCGGCAGCTGGTCGCATTTGTGGCCGTGCTCGCGGCCACCCTGCCCGTTGCCCTGGCCGGTGATGGTGGTGACCCCGCAGCCGGGCTTGCCGAACTTGCCGGTGGCGAGCCCGAGGTTGATGGCACCGAGCACGTTGTCGACGCCCTTGGACTGCTGTTCGATGCCACGGGCGTGCAACAGCATTCCGGTGGCCGCGGTCCCCCACCATTCGGCGGCCTGCTCGATGCGTGCCTTCGGGACACCGGTGATGTCGGCCGCCCACGATGGAGTCATGTCGGCCACCGCGGCCGCAGCCTGGTCGAAGTCGTTGGTGTGCGCGTCGATGAAGTCGTGATCGAGCCAATCGTGACGGATCAGCTCGTGCAACACCGCGCCGAACAACGCCGAGTCGGTACCGGGCCGCACCGGCAGGAACAAGTCGGCGGTACGGGCGTGCGGCACGACACGCGGGTCCTGCACGATCAGCCGCGCACCACGGTCGCGGGCCTTCCAGAGGTAGCTCGTGGTGATCGGGAACGTCTCGGCGATGTTGGTTCCCGCAGTCCACACGACGTCGGCCAGCGGGATGTCGCTCCACGGGTTCGAGGCACGGTCGATGCCGAGCGCCTTCTTGTTGCCGGCACCGGCGGACACCATGCAGTACCGGCCGTTGTAATCGAGGTTCGCGGTGCCCAACGCGAGGCGGGCGAACTTGCCGATCAGGTAGCTCTTCTCGTTCGTCAACGAGACACCGGACAACATCGCGAACGAGTCCGGGCCATAGGCATCCTGGATACGGCGGATCTCCGACACCACCCGGTCGAGCGCGTGGTCCCACGACACCCGCCGGAAGCCGCCCGGGGCGGTCTCGTCGCGTTCCATCGGGTAGACGACCCGGTCGGGGTGGCTGCCCTGCAGGTAGCGCTTGACGCCCTTGGGGCACAGCTTGCCCTCGTTGAACGGGAAGTCGTACCAGGGCTCGAACCCGACCACTTCGTTGTCGTGAACCTTCAACTTGATGCCGCACTGCTGACCACAGAAACAGCAGTGCGTGTCGACGACGCGATCGACCTCGATGCCTGCGTTCCATCCGCCAGGTGGCGCCTGGTTGAGGTGCGGGCCGTAGCGGTCGATCAACTCGGCATCGGTCATCGGTGGACGTGCCATCAGCCGAACCCTCCCACACGAGCCGACTGTGCCAACGCCAGCTGTGCGCGGCGGCACTTCGGACACGTGTCCTGGTAATTGCCGGCGCCGTCGGCGGCGTCGTAGTCGAACCCGAGCTGCGGCAGGATCTCCTGCAGATCGGCGATCTGTTGCGCGCTCGCGAACTCGTCGCCACAACGACGACAGGCAGCGGCCGGGCCCTCGGCATTCGCCCGCTTGTAGTACGCGACCCCGAGGTTGCCGGGCCGCTGGAAGATGTGGAACAGCTTCCCGAACGGGATGTACATCAACCCGAGAATTACAGTGAGCGCATGCAGCGTGTTCAGCGCCGCGTAGAAGCGGCCCTCGAGCCAGATGCTCGACACGGTGAGGAACAACCCGGTGACCGACACGGCAAACAGGCCGGCCAGCGCGAGGAAGTCGCCGCTGCGCTCGACCGCCAACGCACCCGGGTCGCGCAGGCGACGGCGCAAGAAGATGAACACGCCTGCGAGCACCAGCACCGCAGCGATGTCGAGACCGTGGTAGATCGTCCAGCCCAGCACGCTGTCGGCATCGAAATCCATCGTGCCGACCCGCGACACGAACACCTCGTAGCGGTCGCCCTGCTGGCCGACGCTCTCGAAGTGCAACAGGCCCATCGTGAGCGGGAAGGTGATGAGACCCGCCAGGATGCAGCCCCAGAACACCAGTTGGTGCGCCAGCCAACGTGCCCGCGACCTGCGCCGGATGAAACCCTGTGTCAGCAGTTGCGTGGCGACCAGCGACGGCAACGCCGCCGCGTTGCGAGCCTTGCGCTGACGGAATGCATCCCACCCGCGCCGGTTCAGCATCGCGGTCGACGGCCGCCGCACCCACACGCTGTAGCGGTAGATCACACCGAACACCATGAAGATGATCCCGAACAGGTAGCCGATCAGCGCGGCGTCGAACCACAACAGTCCGTCGGATCCGACGAACGTGATCGCCAGCGTGACCGCCACGCCGATCAGACCCCACGTGACGCCCCGGCGATCGAGCGCCGCGGCGTCGTGTCGGTGCGGGATCATGAGCATGACCGTAGTTCGATTCGGCATCGAAGCGAAGCGAGTCGTTCGTGACGAACCACCAGGCCCATTGACTCTTGCATCAGCAGGATTGACGTTGTCGACGGAGTCTGGTCAATCGGCGGTCATGACGGCCAGGAGAAACGCTGATGCGGTGTCGAAGGGACGCAGATCCCACGACGAGAGCGTGAGCTCGGCGCGGAGCCCCACCGAGGCGGCATCGGCGAAGAAGTCGTCGAAGTCATACCCTCGATCTGCGCCGAACCCGACCACGAGCCGACCCTCCGGAGCGAGATGCGTGCGCAGCCGGTGAAGGACGACGCGGCGGGTGGCCGGATCGAGGAACGTCATCACGTTGCCCGCCGCGACGATCACATCGAACCGCTTCGAGACGCCCTCGGAGGCAAGGTCGAGCACGGCCAGATCCCGTGCCAGCCAGATCGCATTCGGATGATCACCTTGGGCTGTTGCGATCAACTCGGGGTCGATATCGACGCCGACGACGTGATGGCCGAGGGCGGCGAGCCGCCCGCCGACCCGTCCCGGGCCACAGCCGGCGTCGAGAATCCGAGCCCCACGCGGCACCATTGCGTCGACGAACCGGGCCTCACCGTCGAGATCGTGACCCTCGGCGGCCATCGTCCGGAACCGTTCGATGTACCACGACGAGTGACCGGGGTTCTCCTCGATCATTCGCAGCCAGCCGTTGTCACTCACACCGTGACCGTATCGAGACGACCATCGTCGGCGCTCTCGCTGCGCCGGATGCGCCAGTAGCGTCCCGTGGCGAAATGGACGACCAATCTGAACGGTCGGCGTTCCCTGAGTGGGATCCGCTTGCACCTCACGTGCTCGCGGACCAGCGCAGCGCCTATGACGAGATGCGCGGCCGCTGTCCCGTCGCCCACAGTGATCTGCTCGGGTGGTCCGTGCTGCGCCACGCCGACGTGCTCGAGGTCGTCCATGACCACGACACGTACCGGAATCTGGTGTCCCGACATCTGTCCGTCCCCAACGGCATGGACCCGCCCGATCACACGTCGTATCGCCGGCTGATCGAGCCGTACTTCGCGCCAGGACCGATGGCGCAGTTCGAGCCCGTATCCGACACGATCGCCGCCGACCTGGTCGCCTCGGCCCCGCGAGGCCGGCCGATCGAGGTGATGGACACCCTCGGTCGCGAGTTCGCGGTTCGCGTGCAGTGCGCGTTCATGGGTTGGTCGAGCGATCTTCACCATCCGCTGCGGGCATGGTTGGACGAGCAGCACCGCGCCACCCTCGCCGAGGACCTCGACGCACTCGCGGCGAGCGCCCGCCGCTTCGACGACGTGGTGCGCAAGGTGCTCGACGCGCGACGAGATGCCGGCGCTGACGCCGCCGACGATCCGACCACCCGACTGCTCGGCGAACGCGTCGACGGTCGACCACTCACAGATTCCGAGATCGTCAGCATCGTGCGGAACTGGACCGTCGGTGAGCTGGCGACGATCGCCGCGAGTGTCGGGATCATCGTCGCGTACCTTGCCGACCACCCAGATGTCGTGACGCGGCTGCGCGTCGACCGGTCGGCCATTCCGGCGGCGATCGACGAGATCCTCCGCATCGACGCCCCGCTGATCGCCAACCGTCGCATCACGGCACGTCCCGTCACCCTCGCCGGCGTGCCGCTGCCCTCCGAGGCGCGGATCACGGTGCTGTGGGCATCGGCGAACCGGGACGAGCGGGTGTTCGGTGAGCCCGACGAGTTCCGGCTCGATCGCGACCCGGCGCTGAACCTCCTGTACGGCGCCGGGATCCACGCGTGCCCCGGCGCCCCGCTCGCACGACTCGAGTTGGAATCGTTCATTACAGCGTTGCTCGATGGAACCGAACGACTTCGACCAGTGTTCGACCCAGCATCCGTGCGGGCGACTTACCCGGCCGGCGGCTACCAATCGGCGTGGATCGTGCTCGACCTCACGTGATGTGAACGCTGCGCGTGTGCTCACCGTTCGAAGACGGGGTACCCGCCGAAGCGGATGCTGGCGCCAGCCAGCACGAACAGCACTGCGGCGAGGGTGACGATGCGGATGTGCCACGCAAGTGTGGGCAGAGTCGCGTCGGAGAGTCTGGGGATGACGCGGAACCTGGCATGGATGGCCAGTCCGACCGTGATGACCAAGAGGCCCAGCTTGACCTGCACGGTTCGTGCGACCGAGTTGCCGTCGAACCAGTTGGCGGGTGACCCGAGGAGATGCTCTGCGAGCCACAGGCCGGTGACGATCTGCACCGCGAGCGCCGGGAGACCGATCCGCTCGAACCGCTGCTCGAACTCGCTGACGGTCGCGGCCCGGTGTTGGCGGAGTGCGTCGGGCAGAATGGTCACCGCGAGCACCAGGTGGCCGCCGGCCCAAACCGTGGCGCCGAGGATGTGCAAACTCAGCACGATGTAGTAGCTCGCCATTTCAGATCGGCCTCCTCGTGCGACGGATCGGGTTCGGCCGGGCCGTCACGCGAGTACGGCGATCGCAGTGACGACGACGACGGCGACGCCGAAGAACATCTGCTGAAAGCCGATGACCTTGGCCGGTCGAGGTGCCGCGCGTACCGCTCCGACGTTGAACATCGCAACAGCGGCGATTGCGACTGCCGCCGCAAGAGGAACGGCGTCGACCAGCCATCCGACAAAGACAGCGAGCACGGCGAAGGCTTGTGCGAGGTCGCTGTGCCACAGCTGGTACGGCCGACCACGCGTGCGGAACACCTGCGTCCGTGCATAGGGGATCGCCGCTGCGGCGCGTGCCGCGACCACGATCCACAGTCCCAGCGCGACAACAGTGTCGTTGCCATCGGCGAGCGCGATCGCGGCGGCCACCGAGCCGATGCCGACGGTGCCGGCGAGCTCGGGCAAGAGCCGGCGGCCGCGGCTGCGCATGTCGAACCACAACTCAATCGCCACGAGCGGCGCCGCGGCGAGCAACGGCCACCAGAACCGCGCATCGGCTGTGAGTGCCGCGGCTGTGACGAGCGTCGCGAGGACGAGGAGTTCCACGCCCGCGACCCGAGCGGCGACGGTGGTTCGAGTGAGCCAGCGTCCACGCCAGCCATCGACGAGCACGAGCTTCAGCGGCGTCCGCGCCAGGAACGCCAGCATCGCCGCGACACCGAGCGACAGGCCGGGCCAAGACCATGCGACCAGCAGACCGAGCAGGACCGGTTCCAGCGTGAGACTCCAGCCGCCATGCTCGGTGGGTATGGCGACCGCTCGCAGCGTGGATCGCTCGCCGGCGGCGACCTTGTCGGGAGTGGCGTCTGCGTGGTGGACGGTCACGATGTCTCCTGGTGTTCTGTCGGTGCGTCCCAGGCGGCTTCGACGGCTCGGTGGGCGAGTTCGATGTCGTCCCACTGCTCGGGGTCGAGGGCGTGGAAGATGTGGGGGAAGAGGTCGTACTCCTCGTCGTCGATGTGGGTCACCAGCAACCGGAGCGCGTCGGGTACGCGCGGTCCGGTGAGACCATCGGCGAGCCAGCGGTGCAGGTCGTTGTGTTCGCGGCACAGCGCGTCGATCTGGTCACTGAGCGGAGTGGACGACCGGGCGTGCACGAACAGACCGACCTCCTCCTTGGCGGCGTGCATCTGGAGTAGGCGGACGAACTCGTCGAACACGTCGGAGGCGTCGACACCGTCGTGGAGAGCTGTGTGCAGCAGGTTTCCAAGGTCCTGCAGGTGTTCGTGCTCGGCTGCCAGCTCGGCAGTCGGTCCGGATCGGCGGCATCCGCAGTAGTCACACATGTTGATCCTGTCGCGTCGGGAGCACGAGTCGTCCGGCGCGGATCGCGATGTCGGCGAGCCAGACCGCGAGCGCGAAGGCGAGGGCCCGACCCGAGCCGGTCAGCGCAGCGAGCGCGGCCGCGTTGCCGGCGGCTAGCGACGTCCACGAGCGTGTGATGGCGAACCCGGCGCTCAGGCGTCGATGGCCGCCGCCGCGCAGCACCGGGCCGAGGTAGGCGAGCGAAGCGACGAGGATCTGCGCGAAGCCGCCGATCACGAGCGCCTGCAGCACTGCTCGGTCATCCGTCTCGCGGTGGCTCGTGACGGCGAGGGCGCCGGTCATGGCCATCCACCAGGCGATTCCGGCCACCAACTGCACGACTCGGGGTCCGGCCCACGACACGCGCTTGCGGGCGTAGTTCGGCAGCATCGCACCGACCGCGACCAGCCCGAGCGCATACACGACGAGTCCGCCGGCGACGATGATCGGTTCGGCCGCTAGATGGCCGACGGCGGTCACCGCGGTCGCCGCCGCAAGCACGGCGGACGTCGTGCGCATCATGGCCGGCGTGGCGCGAGGCGACATCTTCGAGCGCACCTGGGTCGCGGCGAAGAAGGGCAACGTGCCGGCGACGACCAGTCCGATGAGCCCGAACACGTTGAGGGTCAGGTGGACCTCGCGTAGCTCGAGAGCGTTGGATCCTGCTCGACCGGCGCCGAGCAGGACCCCGATCGTCATGCCGACGGCCCCTGCGAGGACGGCGGACACGTAGGCCTCGATGGCGGGGGCGAATCGTACGGTGACCGCGTCGCGTCGGATGCGGATGAGGATCGCGGCGAGGCAGAGCATCGCGACGACCACCGCCGCACCGCCTGCGACGAACAACCAGGTCCGGCCGGTCTCCCGACCGACGACCAACGCAACGGTGCCAGCAGCGACCAGCCAGCGCTGAGTCGCGACCACGTCCGGCCGTGGGGCGGGGGCGGCCGACCAGGTGACGGCGAGCATCTGCGTGACGGCGGAGATCGCGGTCAACAACGCGCCGACGACGAAGAGGTGCAGCGGGATCCACCCACCATCACCGATCCCAGCGGCGCCAGCGACCACGGCCGACGCCACGAACGCTGCCGTCATGACGAGGCCGCGGCGGGTCTGTGCGTGCACCTGCGCCACTCGGCCAGCGGCGCCGCGCTCTTCCGCGGGAACGATGTCCTCGTTCGCGGCGCTCGCTGCCGGTGCAGGTCGGCTCATCGCGACACCCTCAGGTCGCTGT
>JAUXQB010000026.1 GCA_030685215.1 Actinomycetota bacterium | reverse complement strand
GGAACAGTGCTTCGAATCCGGACGTCGCCAGGTCGTTCGCATGCCGCTCGCGGGCAGCGGGGAACCACTCCGCCTCGCAGCGGGCCTCGAAGGATCGGCTGTCGAGGGCTCCCACGGTGTAGCCCTGCACCCGCACGCCGTCGTGGACCACGAAGGCGTGCTCGGGCTCGAGCACCGCGTACGGCGCCACGAACAGGTCGCCCAGCAGTCGGGGGGAGGCAAAGAGGTCGGTGGCGTCCTCGCCGGCGGCTCCCGTGCGCAGGCACACGTCGTAGAGGTCGTCGAGGTCCTCCGGGCGCACCCCGCGGAGGTCGGGCATCAGGCGAGGGCGAAGCCGCGATAGCCGTCGGCGGCCACGTCGGAGCACTGCTCGAGGTAGGTGCCGAAGCCGGGCAGTGGCATGAAGACGCGGGTCTTGCCCGGCACGTTGGCACCGAGGTACCAGGAGTTGCAGGTGGGGAAGAGCGTGAAGCTCGCCACCGCGTTCACGTAGTCGACCCACTCGTCCTGGGCCTGCTGTTCGACCTCGATGGTGGCATGGTCGTGGGCGTCGAGGTGAGCGATGCAGTCGGCGATCCACTCCACGTGGTGCTGGATCGACACGAGCATGTTGGTGAGGACCGACGGGGACCCCGGCCCGGTGATCGTGAACAGGTTGTGGAAGCCGCGCACGCCGAGGCCGAGGTAGGTGCGCGGCCCGGCGGCCCACGCGTCCTGCAGGCGCTCGCCGCCGCGACCGCGGATGTCGACCTTGAGCAGCGCTCCGGTCATGGCGTCGAAGCCGGTGGCGAAGATGATGGCGTCGAGCTCGTGGTGGCCGGCGCTCGTCTGGATGCCGGTGGGGGTGATCCGCTCGATCGGGGAATCGTTGAGATCGACGAGCAGCACGTTGGAGCGGTTGAACGTCTCGTAGTAGCCGGTGTCGACGCACAGGCGCTTGCAGCCGATGACGTGCGTGGGCGTGAGCAGCGCGGCGGTGGCCGGGTCGTGCACCGCCTCGGCGATCTTGCGGCGCACGAACCACGCGGCCGACGCGTTGCTCTCCTCGTCGAGCAGCAGGTCGTTGAAGCCACCGAGGAACGGCAGGCCTCCGAGCTCCCATCGGCGCTGGTACACGGCCTCGCGTTCCTCGTCCGCCACTTCCAGCGCGCCGACCTCGCCGCGCGGCAACCGTGCGCCGAAGCCACCGCTCATCTGCCGGTTGGCCTCGCGCAGGCCGCGGTAGTCGGCCTTCACCTCCGCGATCTCCTCCTCGGTGAGCGGCCGGTTGTGCGCGGGCACGGTGTAGGCGGGGGTGCGTTGGAAGACGGTGAGGTGCTCGGCCTGCTGCGCGATGAGCGGGATCGATTGCACGGCCGACGAGCCGGTGCCGATGACCGCAACTCGCTTGCCGGTGAAGTCCACACCTTCGTGCGGCCACGTGCCGGTGTGGTAGCTCTCGCCGGCGAACGTGTCGCGGCCGGGGAAGTCGGGGAGGTTGGTGCTGCTCAGACAGCCGACCGCCATGATGAGGAACTGCGCGCGAGTCGTGCTGCTGGTGCCGTCGGCGGTGCACGTGACCACGGTCCAGCTGGTGGTCTCGTCGTCGAAGTCGGCCGACTGCACTCTGGTCTCGAACCGGATGTCGCGGCGCAGGTCGAAGCGGTCGGCCACGTGTTGTGCGTAGCGGAGGATCTCGGGCTGTGCGGCGTAGCGCTCGGTCCACTGCCACTCCTGCTCGAGCTCGGGGCTGAACGAGTAGCTGTACTCCAGGCTCTCCACGTCGCAACGGGCACCCGGGTAGCGGTTCCAGTACCACGTGCCGCCCACGTCGTCGGCCACCTCGAACACCGTCGCGGTGAAGCCCTGCTCGCGCAACGCGTGCAGCATGTACATGCCGGCGAACCCGGCACCCACGATCACCGCATCCACGTCGGTCGCGTCGACCGCCCCGCCATCGAACTGCTGATCACTCACGAGCAACACCCCCGCGGCCGAGCATAGAAGCCCCGATGCCGGCGGTAGCGGTTCGGGCGCTCGTTCAGGTGCGGGCGGCCGCCGACTCGGCGATCGCGGCCATCCCGTCGAACACGTCGACGAAGCGCGTGGTGAGCGGTGAGCAGCCGGCCCGGATGATGTCGGGCTCGCGGAAGTCGAAGATGACGTTGCGCGCCGTCAACTCCTTCACCAGTGCTTTCGCGTCGGGGTGCTGCACCGCCACGTGATTGCCGCGTCGCGCCGGGTCGCGCGGTGTGGGAGTGGCCAGGCCCTGCTGATCGCAGAGGTCGATCGCGAGCGCGGTGAGTGCAGTGCCCTTGGCGTGGATGGCAGCCATGCCGGCTTCTGCGGAGAGCGCGATGCCCACCTCGGCCGCGGCCAACGCGAGGATGCTGGGCGTGCCGAGCAGCATGCGAGCAATGTCGGCGCGCGGTTGGAACGTGGGTCCCATCGCGAACTGGTCCTCGGTGGCGAACCAACCCCAGATCGGTTGCCGCACCGCGCTCTGCAACTCCTTCGCCACGAAGGTCCACGCCGGCGCGCCAGGACCGCCGTTGAGGAACTTGTACGAGCAGCCGATGGCGAGCTGCGCGCCGCACGCGCGCAGATCGATGTCGATGGCACCCGCCGCGTGCGACAGGTCCCACACCACCATCGCGCCGGCCGCGTGTGCGCGGGCGGTCTCGGCGGCCACGTCGACCAGTTCGGCCGTGCGGTAGTCGATGACCGAACGCACGACCACCGCCACGTCGTCGAGCTGCTCGAAGCCGTGCCGCACGGTGTGGCCGGTGGCCGCGGCGATGCCGTCGACCACGTAGCGATCGGTGGGGAAGTCGTCGGCGCTGATGGCGATGACCCGGCGATCGGGTCGCAGCCCGATGGCGGCATGCACGGCCTGGTACACGTTGAGCGTGGTGTTGTCGTGCAGCACCACTTCGCCCGGGCCGGCGCCGATGAGCGGCGCGAGCACGTCGCCCACCCGCTGCGGCATGTCGACCCAGTGCTCCCAGCTGCGGATGAGGCCCGTCGCCCAATCGTCGCGGTACACCTCGGTGAGCCGTTCGAGCGTGCGCTTCGGCGGCATGCCGAGCGAGTTGCCGTCGAGGTAGATGACCGACGGGTCGGGAATGTGGAACCGCTCGCGGAACTGCGCCAACGGGTCGGCAGCGTCGAGGGCCAGAGCATCGTCTCGGGAGATCATGGACCGCCAGCTTGCCAGCCATCCGAGTGCCAGCCGCCCATCCGAGTGCCAGCGTCCCGTCCGAGTGCCAGCGTCCCGACGGGGTGCACGCTGCCACTCGGATGGCCAGACCCGGTGCGTCAGGGGAGGAGGTCGATGAAGCTGGCGTGGCGCACGTGACCGTCGTTGGTGAGCTCGGCGATGTCCACCACCGCGGTGAGCTCCGGTCGCACCCAGGTGGCGTTGCGCACCTCGGCGCGCGGTGGGTACGGGTCGAACGGGCAGGTGGTGGTCGTGCGTGCGAGCAACGCCGCGTGCAACGACTCGAGCCGTGCCTGCGTGAAACCGGTGCCCACACCGCCGGCGAACTTCAGCCGGCCGTCGGGTTGCGGCACGCCCACCAGCAGTGCGCCGAACGTGTTGGCCCGCGTGCCGGTGCCCGGGTTGAAGCCGCCCACCACCACCTCCATCCGCAGCCGGTTCTTCACCTTGCGCCAATTGGGTGTGCGCTTGCCGGGCTGGTACGGCGAGCCGAGGCGCTTGGCCATCACGCCCTCCAGCCCCTGCGCGGCGGTGGCGTCGAGCAGCTCCTGCCCGTCGCCGACGCGGTACGCGGGCACCAACCAGTTGGCACCGGGTTCGAGCAACTGCTCGAGCAGCGCGCGCCGCTGCTCGTAGGGCAGCGAGACCGTGTCGGTGCCGGCGACCTGCAGCACGTCGAACGCGTAGAACGCGGCCTGTGTGGTGTGCCGTTGCAGCGCCTCGAAGCTCGGACGACCCTGCGGATCGAGCACCACCAGCTCGCCGTCGATGATGGCCGACGGTGCGTTCACCGCATCGGCCAGCCCGGCCATCTCGGGATACTTGGCGGTGACGTCGATGCCGGTGCTGCTCTGCAGCCGCAGCGCGCCGTCGTCGATGAACGCGAGCGTGCGGTAGCCGTCCCACTTGATCTCGTACGCCCACTCGTGGTCGTGCGATGAGGGCGGCAGCGACCCCAACGATGCCTTCATCGGCTCGACGGGGAAGCGCAGCGCCATCGTGCCTCAGCGCTTCGGCAGGCGACTGGTGAGCACACTCGACGCTTCGAGCGCGTCGAGCTCCGTCTCGGCCAGCCCGAGCAGCTCGCCCAGCACCAACCGGTTGTCCTCGCCGCGGTAGCGCGGCTCGCCGCTGACGCGCACGTCGCTGCCCTCGAATCGCCACGGCGCGTTCGGTACGCGCATCGTGCCTTCCCCACGGTCGGGGAGGCTCACCACGACCTCGCGCTCGCGCGCCCAGTCGGTGTCGCACACGTCGTGCACCGACCGCAGCCGCCCGACGGCGAGCTTGTTGCGCGCGGCCGCCTCCTCGATGGCATCGGCGCTCGGCATCGTGGCAGCCCACTCGTGCAGGATCTGGTGGATGTCGTCGATGTGCGCCAAGCGCGTGCCGGTGGTGGCGAACCGCGGGTCGTCGCACAGCTCCGGCCGGCCGATGGACTCCATGTAGAAGTCGAAGGTCTTGTTCTCCGCGGGGTGCCCGCTGATGACCACCGACTCGCCGTTGGCCGCGGTGAGCACCGGGTAGTCCATCGGGCGGAAGCTGCGGATGACGCCGTCGGGCACGGGGTCGTCCCACAGGCCGTCGTGCGCGTGCTCGTTGACGTAGAGCATCGTCTGCGCCATCGACACGTCGATGCGGTCGCCGCGGCCGGTGCGCTCACGCTGGAAGAGCGCAGCGAGGATGGCCGCCGCCAGCTCCAGCGCGGTGTACACGTCGGCGTGGCTGTGCGGGTCGTTCGCGTACTGCTCGCCGCGAGCGTCGCCCTGGCTCTTGGTGAAGCCCGACTCGGCGCCGACCACCGGTGCGTACGCACGGCGGTGCACCCAGGGTCCGGTCTGGCCGTACCCGCTGGCACTGGCGACGATGAGGCGCGGGTTGCGTGCGCGCAGCACGTCGGCTCCGAGACCGAGGCGATCCATCACCCCGGGTCGGAAGTTCTCGACGACGACGTCGCACTGGTCGGCGAGGCGCATCAGCAGGTCGCGGCCCTCGGGCTGGCCGAGGTCGATGCTGACGCAGCGCTTCCCGGCGTTCTGCTGGGCGAAGTAGCTGGAGATGCTGTTCGCGCGGGGCCAGGTGGTGCGGGTGATGTCGCCTTCCGGCGGCTCGACCTTGATGACCTCGGCGCCCATGTCGCACAGCATGCGGGTGGCATGCGGACCGGCGAGCACGCGCGTGAGGTCGAGGATGCGGACTCCGGTGAGCGGCCGATCGTTCATCGTCGGCGACGCTACCCGCGGGTGTGCGCGTGGGCGTCGCCGAGGTGCAGCTCGACCGCGTCCCAGTCGACGTCGGCGATGTCGAGGTACATGCCCACCCAGCCGCGTGACCCGTAGTACGGCGGTCGGAAGTAGCGATCCGGGTCGGCCGCGACCAGATGCTCCTGGGCGCCGGGTGGCGCGGCGAAGAGCACGCCGTTGCGGTCGTCGTGGTGGTGGTCCCAGGTGGTGGCGAACTGGCGCGCCTTGCGCCCGGATCCCACCGACCAGGCCAGCTCACCGTGGCTGAGCTTGTCGCTCACGTCGGGGAGGTCGTCGCAGATGGCGCGCAGCCGCGCCCACAGCTCCGGTGACGACGGGCGGTCGGTCGTGGACATGCCCGGACGTTAGCCAGTGGCGCGGTCGCCCCGTCCGAGCCATGCTCTGCGAGTGCCTCCCGTCCCCGTGCTCACCAGTCGCGATCGGCGTGCGCTGCGCAGCCACGTGCTCGCCGAGTTGATCCGCCTCGATGCGCAGATCGAGTCGTTGACGGGCAGCTTCGACGACATCGTCGAGGCGGCGACGCAGTCGAACGTCGACGACGAGCACGACCCCGAGGGCACCACCATCGCGTTCGAACGCCAGCAGGTGGCGGCACTGCTGCGCCAGTCCCAGGCGGACAAGGTCGCGATGCTGGCCGCACGCGAGCGCATCGAGGAGCCCGGCTACGGCGTGTGCGAGCACTGCCAGGGCTTCATCGGCCTCGAACGCCTGCTCGCCCTCCCCAGTGCCACCCGCTGCATCGCCTGCGCCAGCTGACCGCCGTCGCGCCCGTTCACATGCGCACGTGTCGCGGCTCCACCTGGGTGTGAGTCGGTGGGGCCGCGACACGAGCGGCAGGCACGGCGGTTTCGGGTGCGGCTGCGCCACGTAGCCTCGGGCCATGCACGACGACTCGGTGTTGGTGGAGCGACGCATCCGACGGGAACTGACCGAGCGGGTGATGCCGGCGATGTACTCGGCCAGCGTGCCGATGCGGGTGGAGGCGTGGGACGCCCCGGGTGAGCCGGTGTCGTACGCGGAGGCGATGGCTGCGCTCGCCACCGAGGCACGTCCGTTCAGCATCGGGTCGAAGTGGAGCCGCCCGTGGGGCACCACCTGGTTCCGATTCTCGGCCGACGTGCCGGCCGACTGGGTGGGCGACGAGCTGGAGGCGGTCATCGACCTCGGGTTCCACCCCGACTCCGCCGGCTTCCAGAGCGAGGGCCTGGTGTGGGTACCCGGCGCCGATGGTCGCGGCGAGCCGGTGCAGGGCATCCACCCGCGGCGCACCGCGGTTCCGCTGCCCGAAGCGCAGATGGGGCCGCTACAGGTCGTGGTGGAAGCTGCTGCCAACCCCGCGTTCCCCATGACCGGCACGCGCTACGGCCATCTCGGCTCGCTGAAAACGGCGGGCGACACTCCCATCTACTCGCTGCGGCAGGCCTCGCTGGCCGTGCGCAACGACGCCGTGTTCCACCTGCTGCTCGACGTGGAGGTGCTGCTCGGGCTGATGAGCTCGCTGCCCGCCACCGACAAGCGGCGGCAACGACTGCTGCGCGAGTTGGAGGCTGCGTTCAACTGCATCGACATGACCGACATCGGCGGCACCGCGGGCGCGGCCCGTCGCGCGCTGCAACCCTCACTCGCGCTGCCTGCTCGCGCGGGCGCGCATCAGGTGGTGGCGGTGGGGCATGCGCACATCGACACGGCATGGTTGTGGCCGCTGCGCGAGACTGTGCGCAAGTGCGCGCGCACCTTCGCCAGCGCGACGCGCATGATGGATCGCTACCCCGAGTACCGGTTCGTGTGCTCGCAGGCCGCGCAGTACGACTGGATGGAGACCCAGTACCCGGCGCTGTTCGAACGCATGCGCGAACGGGTTGCCCGTGGGCAGTGGCAACCGGTGGGTGGCATGTGGGTGGAAGCCGACATGAACCTGCCCAGCGGCGAGAGTCTGGTGCGCCAGATGGTGTACGGCCAGCGCTACTTCGAGAGCCGGTTCGGCGCGCGCTGCAAGGAGGTGTGGATCCCCGACGTGTTCGGCTACCCGGCGAGCCTGCCGCAGATCTTCCGCGCCGGCGGTTGCGATCGCTTCGTCACCCAGAAGCTGAGCTGGAACAAGCAGAACCGGTTCCCGCACAGCACGTTCCAATGGCAGGGGCTCGACGGGTCGCAGGTGCTCACGCACTTCCCGCCGGTCGACACCTACAACGCCACCGTGGTCGGTGAGGAGCTGGTCTTCTCCGAGAAGAACTTCAAGGACCACGGCTGGAGCGACTGGTCGCTGATGCCGTACGGCCACGGCAACGGCGGCGGTGGCCCGACCCGCGAGATGATCGAGCGCGCCCGTCGCTTCGGCTCGCTCGACGGGGCACCGCTGGTCACGCCGAGCACCACCGACGACTTCTTCGACTCCATCGAGGCCGAGATCGCTGCCGGTGCCGCGGTGCCGGTGTGGAACGGCGAGCTGTACTTCGAGATGCACCGCGGCACGCTCACCAGCCAGTCGAAGACCAAGGTCGGCAACCGGCGCTGCGAGCGCCTGCTGCGCGACGCCGAGCTGTGGTGGGCCACCGCCGGTGGGCCACCGGCCGAGGTGGCCGCCGAGCTGGAGGAGCTGTGGAAGGACCTGCTCTTGCAGCAGTTCCACGACATCATCCCCGGCTCGTCGATCACCTGGGTGCACGACGACGCCGAGGCCGCGCACACCGAGATCGCCGGCCGCGTGGACGAGCTGATCGACGCGGCGATGGAGCTGATCGCGCCCGCATCGGCGTCGGTGGCGAATGCGTCGTCGACCGATCGCGTCGAGATCGTCGCCACCACCGAGCCGGCAGGCGACGGCCCGTCACAGGTGCTGCACGATGGCACCACTGCAGTGTTGGTGCACGCTCCGGCGTTCGGCATCGCACCCCTCGCGGCGCAACCGTCCAGCGACCACGTCGCGGTCACCGAGCGGTCGTTCACCAACTCGCTCGTCTCGGTGAGCTGGGATCTCGACGGCAACATCACTTCGATCATCGACGTGCGCGCGGCACGCGAGCTGCTGCCGGTCGACAGCGCGCTGCGACTCGAGCTCGCACCCGATCACCCGGTCGAGTACGACGCGTGGGACGTCGAGGAGTGGACGCGGGGGCTTGGCGCGCCGATCGGCGGAGTGCAGTCGGTCGAAGTGGTCGATTCCGGCCCGCTGGTCGCCACGCTCCGCGTGCGTCGCGTGTTCGGCCGATCGTCCATCGATCAGCACGTCACGGTGCGCGCGGGCAGCCCCCGCGTCGACCTCACCTTCCACATCGACTGGCAGGAGGACGAGAAGCTGCTCTCGCTGATGGTGCCGCTCGACGTGCACGCACGCGAGGCAGCGTGCGACATCCAGTTCGGCCACGTGCTGCGCCCCACGCACGCGAGCAGCTCGTGGGACGCAGCGAAGTTCGAGGTGTGTGCCCACCGCTTCGTCGACCTCAGCGAGCCCGGTTTCGGCGTGGCCGTGCTCAACGACGGACGCTTCGGTCACTCCCTGCACGATGGTGGCATCCGGGTGTCACTGCTCCGCGCGGCCAAGTATCCCGACCCCGTGCAGGACCATGGGCAGCACACGGTCACCATCGGCGTGCTGCCACACGGCGCGGGGTTGCACGAGGTGCTGCACCACGCGGAGGCGCTCAACACGCCGCTGCGAGCCGTGCGCGGCAGTGCGACGGAACACCCTGCGCCGGTGGTCTCGGTCGAGCACCCGGGCGTGCAGGTGAGCGCGGTGAAGCGAGCCGACGACGGCAGCGGCGACCTGATCGTGCGCCTCTACGAAGCGTGTGGCGCGCGCACGCAGGTGGCGGTACGCATGCCGGATCGCATCGCCGACGCGAGCAGGTGCAACCTGCTCGAGGAGCCCGAGCACTCGCTCGACATCGCCGACGGCTTCGTCAACCTCACCCTGCGTCCCTTCCAACTGGAAACCCTCCGCCTCCGCACCTGAGTCCGGCCGGCGAGGTCCGATCAGCCGTGGCAGGGCTCCGCGCCCGACCGCCCGGAGTCCGCAGCTCGTGCCGGCCGAGCGCGCGGGGTCAGGTGGGGAGGCCGCTGAGGTGGCGAAGGGCCATGCCGCTGTAGAGCGCGATGCCGTTGACCATCGCCTCCTCCTCGAACATCACCCGGTTGCTGTGGTTCGGCGCAGCGGTGGCCGGGTTCTTGTCGAGCGGAGTGCCGCCGAGGAACATCATCGCTCCGGGCAGGCGATTGAGTACGTAGCTGAAGTCCTCCGCACCCATGATCGGGTTCGGGAAGCGCACCGTCGCCGGCTCGCCGACGATCTCCTTGGCCACCTCGAGCGCGAAGTCGGCCGAGCCGGGGTTGTTCACCGTGACCGGGTAGCCGTCGTTGAACTCGACTTTGACCTGCGCGTCGTGCGCGGCGGCAACGCCTTCGGCGACGCGGCGGATGCCGTCGCGCACCTTGCCGCGTGTGCGTTCGCTGACGGTGCGGATGGTGCCCAGGATCTCGGCGGTCTCGGGGATGACGTTGTTGGTGGTGCCGGCGCTGATGCGCCCGACCGTGACGACCGCCGGGTCGAACACGTCGATGGTGCGCGTGACCATGGTCTGCAGCGCCTGCACGATCTCGCACGCGATGGGGATGGGGTCGAGCGCGTTGTGCGGTTGGCTGGCATGCCCGCCGCGACCGGTGACCGTGATGAGCATCGTGTCGGCCGACGCCATGATGGTGCCGCCGCGGCTGGCGACCCATCCGCTGGGCAGGTTGCTGGTGATGTGGATGGCGTACGCGCCGGTGATGGGCGACTCGCTGCCGTCGGCCGCGGCCGACACGTCGAGCAGGCCCTCGTCGAGCATGAACTGCGCGCCGGCGAACCCTTCCTCACCGGGCTGGAACATGAACAGCACGCGGCCGGGGATCTCGTCGCGACGCGCGCTGAGCAGCTTGGCGGCGCCGACCAGCATCGCGGTGTGCGTGTCGTGCCCGCACGCGTGCATCTGGCCGTCGATGGCGCTCTCGAACTCGAGGTCGGTGTCCTCGTGCAGTGGCAGCGCGTCCATGTCGCCGCGCAGTAGCACGGTGGGGCCGGGCTTGCCGCCGTCGAGCATCGCGGCGATGCCGCTGGTGGTCTCGTGGAGGGTGAGCTGCAGCGGCAGACCCTCCAGCGCGGCGAGCACGTTCTCGCGGGTGACGGGCAGGTCGTTGCCCAACTCCGGCCAACGGTGCAGCGTGCGCCGCAGCGCCACGGTCTCGTCGAGCAGGTCGCGGGCTTCTTCGCGCAGCGTGGTCAGTTCCATCGGCGCATGCTAGGCAACGGGGCGTGGAGCCACGCGCGCAGCAGGAGATGGTCGACATCGTCGACGACGACGACCAGGTGGTGCGCACCGTCACCCGCGCGGAGATGCGGGCGCAGCGACTGCAGCACCGCGCCGTCTCGATCGCCGTGCTCGGCAGCGACGGGCGCCTGCTGGTGCACCGACGCGCCGACACGAAGGATCTCTGGCCCGGCATGTGGGACCTCGCCGCTGGTGGTGTGGTCGCCGCCGGTGAGTCGTACGAGACCGCAGCGCGCCGCGAGCTGGCCGAGGAGCTCGGCGTCGTCGCCGAAGAGATGGAGTCGCTGGGCGAGGGCCGCTTCGTCGACGAGTCGGTGGCGATGATCGGCCGCGGGTTCCTCACCGTGCACGACGGACCGTTCACGTTCACCGACGGCGAGATCGCGGAGGTGCGTTGGGTCACTCGGCCGCAGCTCACCGAGCTGATGACGGCGGAGCGGTTCGTACCCGACAACGTCGCGCTGCTGCTGCCGCTGCTCGACGCACGCTGAGTTTGCCGATCGTGGCATCTCGCTGTGCCCAGTACGGGTGACGGCGCGCATCGGGCCCGCCGCGGAAGGACACCACCATGTCGATGTACGGCGCCAACCCTGAGCAGCTCGCAGCCCTCGGTCGCTCCCTGAAGCAGCAGATCACCAGCATCGAGCAGGTGATGAGCACGGTCAGCTCATCGCTGGCCGGCACCGCCTGGACCGGCCCCGCCCGCGACCAGTTCGAGAACGAGTGGAACACCTCGTTCCGCACCGCGCTGGGCAAGCTCAACCAGGCCTTCGATGCCGCCGGCAACGATTGCATCAGCCGCAGCAACGACCTGCAGCGGGTGATGGGCGCTCGTTGATGGCTGTGGCAGAGATGTGCCACAGTAGTGGCATGAGTCGGGTTCGAATCAGCACCACCGTCGATGAGGCCACGCTCACTGCCGCCCGCGCGCTGGGTTTCGGCAACGACGCGGCGGTCATCGACGCGGCGCTCGCAGCCCTCGTGGCCGCGCACCGGAGGGCGGAGATCGATCGTTCCTACGAGGCGTACGATCGCATCCCGCTCGACACCCCCGACGAGTGGGGTGATCTCGAGTCGTTCATGCAGTCCGTCGACCGAGCCAATCGCGCCGAGGGGTCGCATGGTGCCGGCGAGGGGTGAGCTCTGGTGGTGCGAGACCCCCGACGCGGGCAGGCGCCCATGCGTGGTGCTCACCCGCGATCAGGCGATCCCGCGCCTGCGACGCGTGCTGGTCGCGTACGCGACCACGAACGAACGCGGTCTGGCGACCGAGGTGGTGCTCGAACCGACGGACGATCCGGTTCGCCGACGTTGCGTGCTGCAGCTCGACGCCACTCAGTCTCTCGCCCTCGGCGTGCTCGTCGAACGGATGGGACGGTTGAGCGACACTCGGATGCGGGAGGTGTGCGCTGCGCTGGCGGTGGCCGTCGACTGTGTCTGACGGGCGCTCCGCGACCGTCGCTGCTGAACGCTCGTGTCCCACGGCATCGATGGCGGTAACGGGTCGCTACCATCGCTGGCGTGCTGCTGCTGGAGTTCACGATCGAGCCGTTCCGCGAGGGCAACCCCGGCCCGCACGTCACCGCCGCTGTCGCCGCCGCAGAGGCGCTGGGCGCCGAGGTCGAGTTCGGGCCCTTCGGTTCGTCGTGCTCGGTCACCCAACAGCAGCTCGCCGAAGTGTCGGGCGCCATCGTGGCCGAGGCGTTCGCCCACGGCGCCACGCACGTCAGCTTGCACGTCGAGCGTGTCGACGGCCAGGCGGGTGCTTCGTGAGCAAGTTGCCGCGTCACCCGCTCGTGCTCGCCGTCAAGCCGATCGTCGAGCAGCTCGGTGCGTCGCTGGTCGCCGCCGACGAGCGTGAGCCGGGCGACCTGCCGTTGAAGTGGGAGGGCGTGATCATCGCGGCAGTGCGGCCGGCGCCGCTGCACGGCGCCCTCGATCGACTGATCGAGTCGGTGGAGCGCGAGATGGGTGGTCCGCTGCCCAGCCTGTCGCGTGAGGAGAAGCAGAAGGCCATCCGGCTGCTCGACGACCGCGGTGCCTTCATCCTGCGCCGTGCGGTGGAGGACGTGGCCGACGCGATGGGCGTCAGCCGCATCACCGTCTACAACTACCTCAACGCTCTGCACCGATGACCCGGGTCGCAGCATGACCGGGCAGATCCAGGTCGTCTCCTACGACGCGGAATGGCCGCGCCAGTTCGAGGCCATCGCCGCCGACCTTCGCGCCGCGCTCGTGGCCGTGCCGGTCATCGCCATCGAGCACGTGGGCAGCACCGCGGTGCCCGGCCTCGCGGCGAAGCCGATCATCGACATCGCGATCGTGGTCGAGCGCGCCGACGTCGACGCGGCAGTCGCCGCGCTGGAGGCGGTCGGTTACGTGGGGCTGGGCGAGATGGGCATCCCCGACCGACATGCGCTCCGAGCACCCGACGACGGCGTGCGTCGCAACACCTACGTCTCGGTCGACGGCAGCCTGTCGTTGCGCAACCATCGCGGCGTACGCGACGTGCTGCGCGCGCGGCCCGACCTGCGCGACCGCTACGGCGCGGTGAAGCTCGCGCTCGCCGACAGCACCGACGACATCGACGTGTACATCGACGGCAAGACCGAGATCCTGCAAGAGGTCCTGCAGGTTGCAGGCATCGGTGGCGACGAGCTCTCGTCGATCGAGGCCGCCAATCGCCTCCCGGCCGGACCGCGTCCGTTCGGCATCGTCGCATTCGACGCCGACGACACGCTGTGGCACAGCGAGGACGGCTTCGACGCCAGCGAGCGCCGGTTCGTCGAGCTGCTCACTCCGTTCGCGCCGGCCGGCATCGACGTGAAGGCGGCGCTCACTGCGGTCGAGCGCAAGAACCTCTCCACGTACGGCTACGGCGTGAAGGCGTTCGGGCTGAGCGCGGTCGAGGCTGCGCTCACCATCAGCGACGGACGAGTGCCCACCGCCATCATCGGTCAGCTGCTCGACATGATCCGCGCCACGCTCACCGAGCCGGTGCGGTTGCTGCCGCACGTGCCGGAGGTGCTGGCACAGGTGGGGGCGCACTACCGGTTGGTGCTCATCACCAAGGGCGACCTCATCCACCAGACCCACAAGGTGGAGACCAGCGGTCTCGCGCATCACTTCACCGACATCGAGATCGTGCTGGAGAAGGATCCGGGCAGCTACGACCGGCTGTTCCGCAAGTTCGGCGTGCCGGCCGAGCAGGTGTGCATGGTGGGCAACAGCGTGCGCAGCGACATCCTGCCGGTGATGGCGCTGGGCGGCACCGCCGTGCACGTTCCCTACCCGCTGCTGTGGGAGCTCGAGCACGTGGAGCACGACGAGCACTTCGCCGAGCTCGAGTCGATCACGCAGCTGCCGGGGTGGCTCGGCATCGACTGAGGCGGGCCGGGCCGAAGTCCCCTGGTCGGCGCGGAACAGGGCATCGTACGATCGGCTGGGAGGTCGGCCGAGATGTGGCGCGACAGCGTCCGAGCGATGCCACGTGAGACGAAGGTCCGCGGTGCAGCGGTCGCGGTGTTCGCGATCGCGGCAGGCGCGCTGGTGGGTGCGGACGGATCGCCGCTGTGGCGGATGGTGCGCATGCTGATCGTGTTCACCGTGGCGGCCACGACTCTCCATCTGCTGACGACCCGGCGTCGGGGTGCCTCGGTCGCCCTCGTGCTGGTCGGCCTCGCCGGCGTGGTGATGGGCATCGGCATCGGCGCCCGACACGCACAGGTCGTCGGGCTCGCGTGGCGCAGCGTGGCCGGCCTCGCCGCGCTGGCCGCCGGCGCCGTGCTGGTGGTGGCAGGCGTGCGCGGTGCGACCGGCGACATGACTCGCCGGCGACGAGTGGCGACCGTGGCCGGCTCGGTCGTCGCCCTGCTCGTTGCGCTGTGGGTGCTGGTGCCGGGCGTGCTCACCACCAACGTGCCGCCAACCGAGCTCGGCTCGGCGCGGCTGAGCGACCACGGTGTTGTCGCCAGCGACGTCGAGTACCGCGCGGCCGATGGCACCCGGATGTCGGCGTGGTACGTGCCGTCGACCAACGGCGCCGCGGTGGTGTTGCGCCATGGCGCGGGCTCCACGCGCACGAGTGTCGTCGCGCAGGCGGTGGTGCTGGCCGACCACGGCTACGGCGTGTTGCTCACCGACGCACGTGGGCACGGGCGCAGCGATGGCCGCGCGATGGACTTCGGCTGGAACGGCGACGCCGACATCAGCGCCGCAGTCGACTTCCTGGTCGCGCAACCCGATGTCGACCCGACGCAGATCGGCGTCGTCGGCATGTCGATGGGCGGCGAGGAGGCGGTCGGCGCGGCCGCGGCCGACGAGCGGATCGTCGCCGTCGTGGCCGAGGGCGCCACCGGGCGGACCAACTCGGACAAGGCGTGGCTCGACGACTCGTACGGCTGGCGCGGCCGCCTGCAGCAGGGCATCGAGTGGGCGCAGTTCGCGTTCACCGACCTGCTCACCGACGCACCGCGGCCGTCGTCGCTCGCGTCGTCGGCAGCGGCCGCGACGCAGTGTTCCTTCCTGCTGATCGCCGGTGGCGACGTGCACGACGAACCGGACGCGGCAGCGTTCATGCGCGATGCCGCGCCCGATCGGGTGACGGTGTGGACCGTGCCCGGGTCCGCGCACACCCAAGGCCTCGACACCGCACCGGATGAGTGGGAGTCGCACGTGATCGGCTTCCTCGACGAGCACCTGCTGGTGCCGACGACCGAGTGAACGTCAGGGCACCCAGATCTGGCTGGCCGCCACGACCGTGCCATCTCGCACCGTGAGCAGGTACGGGAACGCCACGTAGGCGAAGCCCTCCGGTGCCGCGGCCGACGGCTCTTCGCCGGAGACCAGCCGCACCAGTTCGTCGGCGGTGATCGCGAAGTTCCGCTGGTTCTCGGCAGCCACCGTCACCCCGGCCACCGCGCCGGCGGGCGCGGTGACCAGCAGGTGCGGCTCGGCGACGACACCGAAGTCGTTCGGGCACCCGTCGGCGCCGAGCTCGTCGAGGCACGCTTGCGCGAACAGCGCCTGCGACACGTCGAACATGAACGCCGGTTCGCCCGCAGCGTCGACATCGACATCGACATCGACGAGCTCTGCCCAGTACGCACCGTCTCCGACGAGTGTGGTGGCTGCCGGGTCGATCGGCGCAGTGCGATCGGGCACGGCCGGCACGGGCACGCGGTCGTACAGCTCGACGGTGCCCATGCCGTCGTCGCCACCACAGGCGGCGAGCAGTACCGCAACCGCGGCGCAGGCGGCGAGTCGCCGCACGATCACAGGCGACGCAGCTTCACGTTGGTGACGCGGTGGTCGCGCCCCTTGTGCAGCAGCAGGCCGGCGCGGTGCTTGGTGGGCTCGATGTTCTCGCGCAGGTTCTTGCCGTTGATCTCGCGCCAGATGAAGCGCGCGGTCTCGATGGCCTCCTCGCGAGTGAGGTGGGCGTAGTGCTGGAAGAAGCTGTCGGGGTTCTGGAACACGGTGTCGCACAGGGTGAGGAACCGCTGCACGTAGAACTCCTCGATGTCGGGCTCGGCCGCATCGACGTAGATGGAGAAGTCGAAGTAGTCGCTGACGAACTCGGTGACGTCGGTGTTCTCGGTGAGCGCCCCCACCTGCAGCACGTTGAGCCCTTCGAGGATGAGGATGTCGGGCTGGCGCACGGTGACCACGTCGCCGGGAACGATGTCGTAGACGACGTGGCTGTAGACGGGAGCCGCCACCTCGGCGTTGCCGCTCTTCACCTCGCGCAGGAACTGCAGCAGCCGACGTGTGTCGTAGCTCTCCGGGAAGCCCTTGCGGTTCATCAGCCCGCGCTCCTCGAGCACCCGGTTGGGGTGCAGGAAGCCGTCGGTGGTGACCAGCTCGACGGTGGGGTGATCGGGCCACCGGGCCAGCAGCGCCTGCAGGATGCGCGCGAACGTGCTCTTGCCGACGGCCACGCTGCCGGCGATGCCGATGACGTAGGGCACCTTCGGGGCCAGCGTGCCGAGGAATGCGGCCGACGCCTTGTGCAGGTTCTGGGTGGCGGCGACGTAGAGGTTGAGCAAGCGGGTGAGCGGCAGGTACACGGCCGCGACCTCGTCGAGGTCGATGCGCTCGTTGATGCCGCGCAGCCGCTCGAGGTCGTCCTCGCCAAGGGTGAGTGGCGTGGCCGCACGGAGCGCCGCCCATTGCTCGCGGTCGAACGCGAGATAGCGGTCGGGAGCCCCGGTCAGGTTCAGTGCCGTCACGGGGGCAAACCCTACGCTGGCGAGGTGAGCGAACGGCAACCTCCACGCAGCCGCAAGGAACTGGGTGCCTGGTACACGCCACCGGAACTGGTGGCCGCGGTGGTGCGGGAAGCGGTGTTCGCCGGCGCTCGCTCCGCGCTCGACCCTGCGTGCGGTGACGGTCGCTTCCTGCGGGCCACCGGGCTGCCCGAACTGACGGGCGTCGACATCGACCCGGCGGCGACGCCCGGCCCCGGCGTCGACTTCGTGCGCGGCGACGCCCTCACGCGCGAGTGGGGGTCGGCACAGTTCGACGTGGTCGTGGGCAACCCGCCGTTCCTCAACCAGCTGTCGGCGCGCACCACACGTGGCGGGAGCTCGCGCTTCGGTGGCGGGCCGTACGCCGACGCGGCGGCCGAGTTCCTGGCACTCGCGGTGCAGTTGGTGCGGCCGGGCGGCCGGGTGGGGCTGGTGCTGCCGCAGTCGCTGCTGTCCACGCGCGATGGCGCGGCCATCCGCGCGGCGGTCGACGAGGCTGCCGCGCTGCGGTGGATGTGGTGGTCGCCGACGCACCTGTTCGACGCGCAGGTGCGTGTGTGGGCTGGCGTGTGGGAGGTCGGCGGCGCGGCGGGGGCGGTCCGTCGGTCGTTCGGACCGCAGTTCGCCCAGCTGCCGGCGATGACGATGCCGGCGGCCTGGTCGGGGCTGATCAGCGGCGGCACGCCCATCGCCAACGACGGTCCCACGCTCGGCGACATCGCCGCCTTCACGGTCGACTTCCGCGACCAGTACTACGGCCTGGTGGGTGCGGTGGGCGACGACGAGGTGGGGCCGCCGCTCGTCACCAGCGGTCTCATCGAGCCCGGTCGTTGCCTGTGGGGCGAGCGACCTGTGCGCTTCGCCAAGCAGCAGTTCGCCGCGCCACGGGTCGCGCTGGATCGGTTGACGCCCGCGCTGCAGCGGTGGGCCGAGAGCCGCCTGGTGCCGAAGATCCTCATCGCCAATCAGACGAAGCTGATCGAGGCGGTGCACGACCCCACCGGTGAGTGGTTGCCGAGTGTGCCGGTCATCACCTGCCTCACCGAGCAGCCCGAGCGCGTGTTGGCAGTGCTGGCGTCCGGTGCGGCCAACCACTGGGTGCACCACCACGCCGCGGGCAGCGGTCTCTCGGCCACCAGCGTGCGGCTCAATCCGCGCCTGCTGGCATCGATCCCGCTGCGCTGAGCGTGGGAGGGTCCTCGCGCGCGGATCGGTGACGGCGCGACAGGTGCCTGTGGGCTCCGTCACGTGTGTTCGATTCCGAATCGAGATCTCGACCCATGGCCCATGCAGCGTGACGGATGTGGCAGGTGATCCGACCCACAGGTCGAGCAGCACCGGCAGCGTGGTCGACCGGCGCCTGACGAGCGATGTGCGGGACCGCGGCTCCTCGAGGACGAGGGCCCGCCGCATGAGCCGGTCGAATCGGCACCCGAACGACCCTCCGAATCACATCGAAATCGAACACACCTGACGGAGTCCACAGGCACCTGTCGCACCGTCACTCGTGGAGACGACCCGTGCCGATCCCCGTGCCCGCGTCAGGCGGCCACACGCCGGAAGTGGTCGCCGCTCAGCAGATGCCAGCGTCGCGTGTTGACCACTGCGCGCAGCACCATCCACGTCATCTGCGCGCCCCACAGGCCGGCGAGGCCGAGCGCGGGCACGAACAGCGTGGCGATGGCGAGCGGCGCGTACCCGATCAGGTTCAGGACCGCCCGGTGTCCGAGCCAGCGCTCGTCCTTCGCCCCGATGAGCGCACCGTCGTACGCGAAGGCCAGCGCACCGGGGAACTGCATCACGGCGAGGATGAGCAGGCCGGCCGTGAGCCGCGACTGCACCGCGCTGTCGGAGCTGAACACCTGTGGTGCGATCGGGCTGAGCAGCACCAGTCCGGTCGCAAGGAGACCGGCGCCCCACAACGACAACCGCGCGCTGATGTGGCCGACGCGTGTGGCTTCGTCGACCTGTCCGCCGCCCAGCGCACCGGCGACGAGTGACTGCGCCGGGATGGCCAGCGCGTCGAGCACGAGCGCGAGGAAGATGAACAGCTGAGTGAGCACCTGGTGTGCGGCCAACGTCGGTGTGTCGATGCGGGCGGCGACGAACGTGGCGGTGTTCCACACCGCGTACATGGCCAGCGAGCGCACCGCGAAGTGACGTCCGCTGGCGAGCACCGGTCGCATGCGGGCCAGCGTGGGGCGCAGCGAGATGAGGTGTGGCCGCATGATCATCGCGAACGCGATCGCGGCGCCCACCTGGGCGATGACGGTGCTCCATGCCGAGCCGGCGATGCCCAGGTCGAGCACGTACACCGCGACGATCTCGAGGACGAGGTTGACGAGGTTCGCGACGAACACCAGCACCAACGGCTTGCGCAGCTGGTTCACACCGCGCATCACACCGTGGCCGACGTAGGCGATGAGCACGAAGGGCAACCCGACCGCACTGATGCGCAGGTAGGTGGTGGCGTTCTCGAGCACGTCGCCACGGCCGCCGATGAGCCAGCACAGCGGCCGGGAACCGACGGCGAGCAGCGTGCCCATGGGGATACCGATGAGTGCTGCCAGCTGCAGTCCGTTGGTGGCCACGCGTCGTGCTTCCGCCGCGTCGCCGCGACCGTGCTGGAACGCGACGTCGGGCGTGAGCCCGTACTGCAGTGCGGCGGTGAGCGAGACCACCGTGAGCAGCACCGTCGAGGCGATGGCGAGCCCCGCCAGTTGTGGCGTGCCGAGGCGACCGACGATGGCCGTGTCGACCAGCACGTACATCGGCTCCACCGCGAGCGTGCCGAGCGCGGGGATCGCCAGGCGGACGATGCGGCGTTCGAGATCGTTGCGCAACAAGCCCACGCGCCATGTTGCCACGGCGGTGTCCGCACGCCGCCGGACAGAGGCGAGTGAGGGTCAGCGGTTCCAGGGAGCGCTGGGCGACACAGCGCCCGGCGCGGTGAGCACATCGACACCGTCGTCGGTGACCAGGATGGTGTGCTCGAACTGCGCGCTGCGCTTGCCGTCGGCGGTGGCTGCGGTCCAGTCGTCGTCGAACACCATCTTGTGCTGCCACGATCCCTGGTTGATCATCGGCTCGATGGTGAAGGTCATGCCCGGGCGCATGATCATGCTGGCCCGCTCGTCGAAGTAGTGCAGCACCTGCACGTCGGTGTGGAACTGCTCGCCGATGCCGTGACCGATGAACGCCTTGACGACACCGAGCTTGTGCTTCTTGGCGTGGTTCTCGATGGCGCGGCCGATGTCGCTGAGTGGCCGCCCGGGCTTCACGGCCTCGATGCCGTGCCACATGCATTCTTCGGTGACCTGCACGAGCTGCCGGCTGGCAGGGTCGACCTCGCCGACGAAGAAGGTGGCGTTGGTGTCGCCGTGCACGCCGCCGATCCAGCCGGTGACATCGAGATTGATGATGTCGCCGTCGTTGAGCACGGTGGTGTCGGGGATGCCGTGGCAGATGATCTCGTTCACGCTGGTGCACAGGCTCTTCTGGTAGCCGTGGTAGTTCAGCGTGCTCGGGTATGCGCCCCGCTCGATGTAGAGATCGTGCACGTATGCATCGATGTCGTCGGTGGTGATGCCGGGTCGCACGAACTCGCCGGCGAGTCGCAGGATCTCGGCGGCAACCGCACCGGCGTGACGCATGCGCTCGATGACCTCGGGCGACTTCACCCGCTCTTCGCTCCAGCGCACCACTTCGCCGGTGTCGGCGTAGTGCGGGCGGACGATGTGCGCGGGAACGGTGCGCATCGGCGACACGAGGCCCTTGGTGACCCGGCCTTCCAGGGGCTTGTGGCAGCGCTTGTACTTGCGGCCGCTGCCGCACCAGCAGGCGTCGTTGGCCTGAGGAAGCACGGAGGGTTGTCGGGTCTGCAGCACGAACGCGATTCTACGACGAGATCGGCCCGAGACGCTCCGCGAGACGACCGCTGACCCTTGTGAATTGTGACGAAGGTCCCTGACAGCGGGGTGGTTCGTGTGATGACATGGCGTGTCATGGAGCCATCACCGCAAGTCATCCAGGTCTTCCTGTTGGACGACCACGAGATCGTGCGGCGCGGCGTGCGCGAACTGCTGGAGAGCGAAGCCGACATCGAAGTGGTGGGCGAGGCGTCCACCGCCGCGGAAGCGCTGCAGCGCATCCCGGCCGTGCGCCCGCACGTGGCCGTCCTAGACGTGCGCCTGCCCGACGGAAGCGGCGTCGAAGTGTGCCGCGACGTGCGCAGCCAGCTCCCCGGGCTCGCTTGCCTGATGCTCACCTCGTTCAGCGACGACGACGCGCTGTTCGAGGCCATCATGGCCGGTGCATCGGGTTACGTGCTCAAGCAGATCCGCGGCAACGATCTGGTCACCGCCATCCGCCGCGTGGCCCGCGGCGAGTCGCTGCTCGACCCCACCGTCACGGCCAAGGTGCTGCACCGCCTGCGCAACCCGAGCGAAGAGGACGAGCGCCTGGCCAAGCTCACCCCGCAGGAACGCAAGATCCTCGACCTCATCGCCGAAGGTGCCACGAATCGCCAGATCGGCGTCGAGCTGCACCTCGCCGAGAAGACGGTGAAGAACTACGTGTCGAACATGCTGATGAAGCTGGGCATGAGCCGTCGCACGGAAGCCGCCGTGTTCGCGGTGAAGGCCGCCGCCGCCGTCCGCCAGCCCAACGAGTAGCCCGTGCGAATGAGCCGCGGGCTCTCGGGCTTGGCGAAGCTTTTCATCACGGCATCCGTGATGAAGCGCTTCCCGAACGATCGAAGTTGCTGTCCTCGCGGGACGACGACGAAAGCGGCCAACCCATGATCGCTGGAGTCGAACGAGACGGGCATCCGATCCTGGAGTTGGTGCTGGGCGACATCACGCAGCAGGACACGGACGCCATCGTGAACGCGGCGAACTCTTCGTTGTTGGGTGGAGGTGGTGTCGATGGTGCCATCCACCGTGCCGCCGGGCCCGAGCTGGTCGCGCGGTGCAGGCTCCTGGGCGGGTGCAGGACGGGCGAGGCCAAGGTCACTCCAGGTTTTCGACTCGCCGCAGGCTGGGTCATCCACACCGTCGGCCCGGTGTGGCGCGGCGGCGACAGCGGCGAAGCGCTGCTGCTTGCGTCCTGCTATCGGGAGGCCCTTGCCCGAGCCGATGAGGTCGGAGCGAGAACCATCAGCTTCCCGGCGATCTCGACTGGTATGTATGGCTATCCAGCTGTCGAGGCAGCCCACGTCGCGGTGTCCACCGTGCTGGTCACGCCGACTGCGGTCGAAGTCGTCAAATTCGTGTGCTTCGATCGAATGGCGTTCGACGCCTACCAGAACGCTTTCGCCGAGCTACGTCCCACTGAGTGAGCACTCGACCGCCGGACAGCCGTCAGCTGCCGACGGGGACCTGCCAGCGCACGGTGGTGCCGTTGCCTTCACCGGAGGTGACCGTGCACGTGCCGTTGAGGCGCGTGGCGCGGTCGTGCATGTTGAGGAGCCCACTGCCCAGGCGGTGACTGCTGGGAATGCCTTCGCCATCGTCGCTGATGACCACGGCGAGGCGGTCGCCGATGTGGCTCAGCGACACCTCGACTTTCTTGGCCTGCGCGTGCCGTGCGACGTTGCTGAGCGACTCGCGCACGATGGCGGCGACTTCGGTGGTGACGTCCTGGTCGATGCTGTCGAGCACGCCGTTGAAGTGCAGTGTCGGGCGGAACCCGAGCACCCTCGACGCGTCGTCGACGAGTTGGTTGACGACCACCCGGATGGTTCGGCCGGCGCTGCGCTTGCTGCTCAATCCGAAGATGGCCGTGCGCAGCTCGCGGATGGCGTCGTCCTGGTCGTCGAGGATGCGTTCGATCTTCGCCTTCGCGACCTCGGGCACCACCGGCAGCACGCTCTGCAGCGACAGGCCGGCCGCGAACAGTCGCTGGATCACCGTGTCGTGCAGGTCGCGTGCGATGCGCTCGTGGTCCTCGGCGAGCATCAGCCGGTTGCGCGCGGACTCGAGCTCCGACTCGGCCATCCGGTTGGCGGTGACGTCGCGGACGGTGGCGATGACCACCTGCCGACCGGTGAGCTCGGCGGGCGCGAGCGAGATCTCCACCGGGAAGACGGTGCCGTCCTTGCGTTGCGCCTTCAGGTCGAGTCCGCGCCCCATCTCGCGGCGATGCGGGGCCACCTGGTACGAGTCACGGTGGGCTTCGTGCGCAGTGCGCAGGTCGCCTGGGAGCAGCATCTCGACGCGCTGGCCGAGCAGCTCATCACGCGGGTACCCGAGCAGCCGCTCCATCTCACGGTTCACCAGGATCATCTCGCCTGCGTAGTCGACGATCACGACGCCGTCCGGCATCGCTTCGACCACTTCGAGCAACCAGTGTTCCTCGTTCATGCGTGTTCCATCCTCACACGTCGTGTGGTGGTGCCGGGAATTCGTGAACAGTCTGTCAACTCCGCGAGCTGACAACATGGTGCGATCGACTCGCTCTCGCGCCCTTCCGCTGTCCGCACGGTTCCGGCCGCGCGGCTGGACGTGTGGCTGTGGGCCGTGCGCCTCACGCCCACCCGCTCGGCGGCCACCGAGATGTGCCGCTCCGGCCGGGTCACGTGCAACGACATCCCCGGGAAGGCGGCCACACAGGTGAGGGTCGGCGACCGCATCGAGGCGAGTATTGCGCAGCGCCATCGCATCGTGGAGGTCGTGCACGTGATCGACAAGCGCGTGGGCGCCGCGGTGGCTGCCGAGTGCCTGGTCGACCACAGCCCGCCTGTGCCACGCGAACAGGCCGTCCCCGTCGCGTCGCGTGAGCGCGGTGCCGGTCGGCCAACCAAGCGCGATCGTCGCCAGATCGACCGGCTCCGCGGCGGCTGATCGGCTATCGCTGCAGCACCGAGTCGGGCGTCAGCGACGCGAGCAGCTCGCTCACCGACAGCGTGGCGATCGCGATCGTCTGGTCGGCGATGCCGTACGGGAGCACCAGTACGTCGCCGAACGCGAACCCGCCGCAGGAGTACACGACGTTGGGCACATACCCGTCGCGGCGCTCCGGAGTCGGCGTGATGATCGGTTGCGCGGATCGCGCGATCACGCGCTCGGGGTCGTGGAGGTCGAGCAGCAGCACGCCCACCGCGTAGGTGCGCATCGGCCCGACCCCGTGGGTGAGCACCAGCCAGCCGGCGTCGGTCTCGATCGGCGAACCACAGTTCCCCAACTGCAGCAGGTCCCAGGTCCGCGACGGTGCCTGGATCTGTTCGCCTTCGGACCAGCAGCGCATGTCGTCGGAGAACGCGATCGAGTTGGTCTCGCGGTCGGATCGGGAGAGCGCCAGATAGCGACCGCCGACAGTCCGGGGGAACAACGCCAGGCCCTTGCCCTGTGCCGCGGGCCCGGCGAGCGGCGACACGGCGAACGAGTGGAAGTCGTCGGTCTCGAGGAGGTGCTGCGCGATGTTGACGCCGTCGAACGCGGTGTAGGTGGCGTAGTGGACGGTGCTGCCGTCGTCGTGCGTGAACCGCACGAAGCGAGCGTCCTCCATGCCGTGGTGCTCGGCCGGCGAGTGCGGCCAGAGCACACGTTCCGACAACGTCGCGTCGGCGGGGAAGCGTGCGCGGTACGAGCTCGACGCCACATGGCGCAGGTTGTCGATCGTGCCGGCGACGTCGCGACGAGTCGCTGCGTCGGCCATCAGCCCGCTCACTCCAGATGCCAGCTCCGCGTCGTCGAAGGTGGCCGACAGCGAGTCGAGCACCAGCGCCGCGTTCTCCCGGTCGTCGTCGTGCTCGCCGAGCTTGGCGTGGAAGACACTGCGACGATGCATGCTCGCCGACATGGCCGCGAGCACCGGGAACGGGTCGGCGGGGTCGAGCGTGACGAGTCCGTCGCTGGTGACCGTGCCGCTGCGGAAGCCGATCGACGAGCGATGGCCTTCACCCACGCCGCGGACGCTCATCACGAACGGCATCACGCCGGTGGTGTGCGGGTCGTCGGTGGCGTTCGGGAAGGGCACAGCGGACGGGTTGCACAGTGCCGCACCTTCGATGGCGTACTCGTGGGTGAACGTCGCCCCGAGCAGCAGGCAGCGATCCTCCGACATGTCGGCCGCGCCCTCGACACGATCCGTGACCATCGCCGCGTGCTCGAGGAACGTGGCGTGCAGGTTCCTGTGCCGTGTGCCGAAGCGGTCGTCGAGGTCGCGTACGGCCTCGTGCACGTCGGCCTCATCCAGGTCGAGCACGCGTCGCAACACCGGCGTCGCGCGCGAGTCGCCCGGGCCCACGTCCTCGCGCCCGGCGACGAACAGTCGCGTCACCACCCGTGTGATGTCGGGGCGCAGCTCGATCCCCGTGTCGGTGACGAGCGAGCTCACGGTGCGGTCACGAACGAGTCGGCACGCTGCATGGTGGACAGGTATGCAAGCGTCGACTCCGCGCCCTGGTTGAGGTTCACCCGGTCGCGGTGAAGACCATCGTAGCCGCCGCCGGAGCGCGTGTCGTGCATCACCAACCCCACGTCGTTCGCGCCTTCGAACCATGCGGCTGCGGCAGCGATGCCATCGATCCACTCCGCATCGCCGGTCACGGCGTGCGCCCGGAAACATGCGTCGGCCATCGCGGCCACTTCGATCGGCTGCTGGTCGAACTGCGGGCCCATCTCGCCGGGAACGCGCCCGTTGGCCCCCGTCACCGAGAGGTGACCGTCGTGCGTCTCGACGACGCGCAACCACGACAGCATCGCCAGGCCGCGTTGCAGGTCGTGCGGCCGACCGAGCACGTCGCCCGCCGCGATGATCGCCTCGGCCACAGCGGCGTTGCCGTAGCGCAGCGTCGGTTCCGGCCACGCCCACAGTGCATCGGGTGACGTGGCGACCATGTCGAGCGTGTCGCTCAGGAGACTGCGCGCCGCGCCGTGCTGCGGGTCGATCGCCGCCACTTCGGCGGCACCGAGTGCAGCGAAGGCCATCGCTCGTACCCACTCGGATCGCTGGCGGACACCCTTGTCGAACGAGCGCAGCGCCCACCGGCGGATTGCCGGGTTGCTGTGATGCGCGGCGGCGACACCGAAGCCCCACAGTGAGCGGCCCCAGCAGTCCTCGGTGGTGGCTTCGTCGGTCCAGTGTCCGGCTGCGTCCATCCGGTTGCGGCAGCGGCCATCGGTGTCTTGCGCACCGCGTACGAAGTGCAGGGCGAGGCGCGACAGCATGTGTGCATCGCCCACGTCGGGAACGCGCGACGCCACCACCAGCAATCGGGCGTTGTCGTCGGTGCAGTAGCCGTGTTCGAGACGAGGCTCTGTGCCGTCGGCGTGCTCGAACAGGCCGCGTTGGTCGCTCATCGCGACCAGGTGTCGGAACGCCATGTCGTGGTCGTGCATGTCGTGCTCGCTCACATCGCCACCGGCTCGCTGATCTGGTCGAGCTCGGTGCAGATGTGGGCGTAACGGGTTGCCACGGATGCCCAGCTGAGCGACGGTGCGAGCCGCCGCGCTTCGGTGGTCATGCTTGCGAGCACGTCGGGGTCGGACACGACCATACGAATCGCGTCGGCCATCGCCTTCGGGTCGCCGTGGGGCACCACGATGCCGGCGCCGGTGGCGAGCAGTTCGATGGCGTGGGGGAACGCCGTCGCGATGACGGGACGACCGGCGGCGATGGCGTCGACCAGTACGCCCGACGTGACCTGGTCGCGTGAGTCGTAGGGCAGCACGACCACCGACGACGACGCGACGAACCGTGTGAGCCGGCTGACGTTGCGATACGTGTCGTCGAACGTCACCGACCCGGCGACACCGCTGGCCCACGTGCGCCGCATCAGCTCGTGGCGGTAGACGTCTCCGTCGCGAGCGAAGACCTTCGGGTGTGTGACCCCTGCGACCGTGTAGCGGACACGCGGGCGGAGGTCGCCGAGCAGAGCCACTGCGTCGATGAGGTGCTCGATTCCCTTGCCCGGGCCGAGCAGGCCCCACGTGAGCAGCTGCGGTGGCGCGACGCCGATGACCTCGGCGGGCGTGTCGCCGGGGCGCTCGGCAGCGGGCAGTGCGGCGCCGTGGGGCACCACGGCGACGTTGCGCGCGTCGACGTCGTACGAGCTGCACAGCCGGTCGTTGGCGGACTCGGTCATCACGACCACGCGGGCGGCGCGAGCGCACAGCTCCTCGAGCACTTCCTTCTGGTGCGGCGAGGGCACCAGCGGAACGGTGTGCAGCACCACGATCGCAGGTGCGTCGAGCGCATCGAGCAGCTGGAGCACTTCGTCGCCGTCGACGCCGCCGAAGATGCCGTACTCGTGCTGGATGATCACCGCGTCGCAGCGCGAGAGGGTGGCGGCGGCGTTGCGCATCGAAGCCGTGCTGCCGTTGATCAGCTCGCTCACGACCGTCTGACCCACCGAGGCGGGTTCGGTGCCGTCGTTGATGCGCACCACGTCGACGCGGTGGCCGAGGTCGCGCAAGGCGAGCGTCAATGCGGCGGCGAACGTGGCGAGGCCGCAGAGCTTGGGGGGATAGGTGCTGAGCATGCCGACCCGCTTGGTCGACGCTCCGGTGAAGGCGTGCGAAGAACTGTGAGTGGGCATGGGGCCTCCTCGTAAGAGGAGGAGACGTCGAGCCTGCACAAGGCGGAAGCGCTACGGCCATCCTGCCCAAACGAGGCGACTCTTCCCGGAAGAAGCCCAGGCTACCGGTGGGGCTCGGTCAACGGTCCGGGGGCGGAGCCGCCATGAGTCACGTTTGGGCGGGCGCGATGAGCGATTCCTGGCAGCTGTCGCACAGCCACCAGTCGGCGGGACCGGCGTGGATCTCGGCCTCGGGGCAGGGGAACTGCTGCAGGCAGCGCCAGCACCGGCGTGTGGCGGCCGCTGACTGGGGGGCAACGGTGTTCACGTCAGGCTCGATTCCACTGGGCCGGAGGCCCTCGACCATGACGCTATCGCTGATACACCTGGGTCCCGCCGACCCACGTCTGGTCGACCATCGCGCCGGGCACCTCGTCGCCGGCGATGGCCGTGATGTCGCGGTCGAGCACCACCAGATCGGCGCGCGCGCCCACCCGCAACTCGGCCGCGTCGTCGTCGAACGCCTGGTAGGCGGTGCCGGCCGTGTAGGCGTGGATGGCCTGCAGAATGGGCAGCCGCTCGTCGGGAAGCCAGCCGTCGACGGGCTCGCCGTGCTGGTTGCGGCGCGTGACCGCGACCGCGAGGCCGTCGAGCGGGCGGTGCGACGACACCGGCCAGTCGGAACCGAAGCTCACCCGCGCACCCGACCGCGCGAGCGATGCGATCGGGTACTGCAGCGCGCTGCGCGTAGGCCCCAGGCGAGGGAACGTGAGGTCGAGCTGCGACTCATCGAGGCAGGCCCACAGCGGTTCGAAGTTGGCGACCACTCCGAGGGCGGCGAAGCGGCCGTAGTCGGCGGGGTGCACGAGCTGCGTGTGTGCAATGACCGGTCGCCGGTCGCGCTGGCCGTTCATGCGAGCGGCGAACTCGATGGCGTCGAGCGCCATCCGCACTCCGCCGTCGCCGATGGCGTGGATGTGGATCTGGAAGCCGTCGGCATCGAACGCGCGAGCAGCCTCGGCCAGGCCCTCCGGACTCCAGTTCGGAAGCCCGCAGGTGTGGTGGTCGTCGTCGTACGGCTCGAGCAGGAAGCCGGTGCCGGCTTCGATCACCCCGTCGGCGAAGAACTTGACGGTGCGCGCGTCGAGCCAGGCGTGTGCGGCCTGGTCGCGGCGCAGCGCGTCGCGTGCCTCGACGAAGCGCGGGAGTTGTCGCGGCCAGCGGATGGGGTCGGCCCACAGGGCCGCGTTGATGCGGCACGTGAGCGCGCCGCGGCGAGCGCCGTCGGCGTAGACCTCCAGCTCGTCCAAGGTCATCGCCGCTTCCTGGGCCCACACGATGCCCTCGCTGCTGAGGCTGTGCTGCGCGGTGGTGAGGCCGCGGTCGTGCGTGGCGCGGGCGAGGGTGGGGATGTGCCGGTCGAGCAGCTCCATCGCCCCGTACTCGAGCAGCATGCCCACCGGCGTGCCGTCGCCGTGACGCACGATGGTGCCGAGTGCGGGGTCGGGTGTGGCCGCGTCGATGCCGGCGACGACGAAGGCGGCAGTGTTGCACCACGCCGCGTGGTAGTCGGTGGGGTACAGCACCACCGGCCGGTCGGCGCACGCGGTGTCGAGCAGCGCACTGCTGCCCATGCCGCCCGGCAGCAGTGGCGGGTGGTAGCAGTGCCCGATGATCCACGGGTCGTCCGGATGTTCGCGGGCCCAGTCGCGTACGCGCTGCAGCACACCGTCGAGGGTGTGCTCGTCGGTGAGGTCGAGCCCGTTGAGGTTGACCCCGCCGTGCAGCGGGTGCGCGTGGCCGTCGCGGAACGCCGGCAGCAGCGGTCGCCCGGCGAGTTGCACCACCTGGTCGAAGGTGGTGGCCCACGTGGCAGCTTCGTCGCCGATGGCCACGATGCGATCGTCGTGCACCGCGAGTGCGGTGACCGACTCCCCGCCGAAGGTGATGATCGGCCCGCCCGTGAACAGCACTGTCCCCATGCCGAGACAGTATCCGTGACTCCCAACGTCGGCGGGCGCCCGCTGCCGGTCGGGTGTGGAACAGTGTGCCGATGGACGACGGAGTGCCGCTCACCGACCCGCTGGCGCACGTGTGGGTGCCGGTGGGTGTGCCCGGCTTCAGCGGTGCCGAGAAGGCTCGCCGGCACGAGTTGCTCGCCGAGCGGTTCGGCGCCGACGGGTGGAGGTTCGGTCACTACGTGCGCGGCGCCATCGTGTCGCCGGCGATCGCCATCCTCGAGTACGAAGCGTCGTACCGCCAGTTCCTGCGGGATCGCCCGGCGCTGGTGCAGTACCTCACCGTCGAGTGCGGCAACGTGTACGACTGGGCGCCGGCCAACGTGTTCGACGACGAGTACGAGCAGCCGCACACGGCGATGAACCACTACCAGGACATCTCCGTGCGGCGCGTCGTCGCCGAGCTCGTCGACGACCCGGCATGGCCGTCGGTGGTCGACACCGACACCGAGGTCGCCGACCTTCGCGATCTGGGCACGGGCGACTTCCACCGCCTGCCGCGAGCGCGCGGCTTTCGCGGCGACGGGTTGCTGCAGATCCGAGGTGCCGACTCTCCCGGATTCGTGCTCAACCCGGCGTTGGTGCCGGTGCACGACCCGGCGCTGGTGGTGAACTCGCCCGGCTCCACCGACTGGTACCTCGCAGAGGGGTGCGCGCACCTCTCGGTCGAGGCGTTCTGGCAGATGAGCAAGGTGATCGAGGTGCGGTACGACCGCTTCCTCGCGCTCGGTGCGCTGCGCGAACGGCCGCTGGAGGGGCTGTGAGCCCGCCGGTGCTGCTCGGGCCGGCCAGCGTCGACCGCTACGTCGCGCAGGGTGTGGAGCTGCCGGGCGGTGGGGCACTCAACATGGCGTACCACTGGAGCCGCCTCGGCCTGCCGTTCCACTTCCTCACGCGTGTCGGCGACGACCACGCGGAGCTGTTCCTGTCGTTCATGCGCCGGCACGGAATCGAGCATTCGGCATCCGTCGTGGCGCATGGCCCGTCGGCCTCGATCGACATCGTCATCGAGGACGATCGGCAACCGTTCATGGATCACTTCGTCGAAGGCGTGTGGAGCGACTTCCGGCTGACGGTCGACGAGGAGGCGCTCGTGCGCAACGCACCTCGACTGCACGTCGTGCTCGTGGAGGCCGTCGCCGCCGAAGTGCATCGACTGGGTGACGCGGGTGCGCTCGCCGATGTGTCGGTGAGCGGCGACTTCCTCAGCTTCCGCCACTACACGGTCGAGCGGTTCGCCGCCACGATGGCGTTCCTCGACGTGGGCATCATCGGATGGCCGGGCGCGCTCGACGACCCGGTCGTCGCCGGCGTGCGCGAGGTCGCGTTCGAGCTCGGCAAGCTGGTCGTGGTCACGCTCGGTTCGCGGGGCGTGCTGGTGCTCGACGGGCGTGGCGAACCCGACGAACGGTTCGTCGCGGTGCAGGCCCTGCCGGTGCTCGGCACCACCGTGGGCTGCGGCGACGCGTTCGTGGCTGCCTTCCTCGCGCGTTGGTGGCGCGACGGCGACGTGACGGCGGCGGTGGAATCCGGGAAGGCCGGTGGCGCTGCCGCGACCGCCTGGTTGCGCCCGCTGCCGGATGACGCCTACACGTCGTAGTCGCTCTGCCTGGGTGGGCGCTAAGAGTGCGTGAAGGCCGTGGAATCGCGGGTTCTGCGGTCGCACACTGTCCTTGTCATGGACCGCTCAACCACTTCCTCGAAGGGCCAGTTCGCAGTGCTCGCCGTCGTCGTCGGGCCGTTCGCCGCCATCGCCTTCGCCGCGGCCACCGCGACCGCGAGCGACGACATGAGCGTCGCCAACGTCGCCCTCGTGCTGGCGATGATCACCGTCGCAGCAGCGCTCACGCAGTGGTCAGCCGGGGTGCTCACCTCCATCGCCGCGGCGCTCTCGCTGAACTACTTCCATACAGAACCGGTGCACTCGCTGCGGATGAGCGACGGCACCGATGTGCTCGCGGTGGTGCTGCTCGGCCTGCTCGGCGTGGGCGTCAGTGCGGCCACGGCACTGCGCGTCCGCCGGTCGGTGGTGCGCCGCCACGAAGCTGGCGCGGCCAGCGTGGCGAGTCGCCTGAGCTCGTCGCTGCACGCGCCGCAGTCGGCAGTCGAGCTGTGGCACGGCGCGATCGACGTCGCGACGCCCCAGCTGGCGATGGTCGATGCCCGACTGGAGCGCAACGGCACCAGTGGCCTGCCCGTGGTCGCGCGCAGCAGCGAGCAGGACGTGATCGTGCTCACGGAAGCCGGCGCGGTCGTGCCGTTCCGCAACCCGCGCCACGCGGATCAGCTGGTGCTGATCCCGCGTCAGGGCCTCGGCCCGATCACGCTGGATCGACGCATCGTGTTCGCCTTCGCCGACGAGCTCGAGCTCGCACTCGAGGGCAGGCTCGGCCGAACCGACTTTTCGCCGCTAAGAACGCGTTAACCCGCGTCTGACCGCGCCGCCCGTCCGGCATCGTGAGGACGCCGCCCCGTCGGCGCCCTATGCCAGCACTCAAACGCATCCTCCTCGGCTCGCCGCTGTCGAGCGCCGACGAACACCACCAGCGCCTCAGCAAGAAGATCGCGCTCCCCGTCTTCGCGTCCGACGCCATCTCGTCCACCGCGTACGCCACCGACGAGATCCTGGTGGTCATCGTGCTGCAGGCAGGGGTCGGCGTCACTGCGTTCCAACCACTCGTTCCCATCGCGCTCGTGGTGTGCGCACTGATGGTGATCGTGGTGCTCAGCTACCGCCAGACGATCATGGCCTACCCCTCGGGCGGTGGCGCGTACATCGTCAGCCGCGAGAACCTCGGGGTCATTCCGTCGCTGGTCGCAGCTGCATCGCTACTCGTCGACTACATCCTCACCGTGGCGGTCAGCGTCGCCGGCGGCGTGCTGGCGATTCGAACCGCCACCGGGTTCGACCACCAGTGGACCGTGCCGATCTGTCTGTTGTGCGTCACGGTGATGACGGTGATGAACCTGCGTGGCGTGAAGGAGAGCGGCGCCGCGTTCGCGGGGCCGACGTACTTCTACATCGTGATGCTCATCGCCCTCATCGCCACCGGGCTGTATCGCATCTTCGTGCAGCACGTGGGCCCGATCCCCGACTCGTTGCTCAGCGAAGCTGCCATCGAGGAGCGCCAGCAGGTGGGCACGCTCGGCCTGTTCATGCTGCTGCGGGCGTTCTCGTCGGGCGCTGTCGCGCTGTCGGGCGTGGAGGCCGTCTCGAACGGCGTTCCTGCGTTCGCCAAACCGGAGAGCAAGAACGCGGCCACCACGCTGATGTGGATGGGCGGCATCCTCGGCTCCACGTTCCTCGGGGTCTCGGTGCTCGCCTCGCACTTGAAGCCGTATCGCAGTCACGACGACGGCAACGGTCTCGGCCTGATGGCCGAGTACCTCTACAACGGCAAGGGCGTGATGTTCTGGATGACGATGATCGGGACGTTCCTCATCCTGATCCTCGCCGCGAACACGGCGTACGCGGACTTCCCTCGGCTGGCATCGATCATCGCCAAGGACGGGTTCGTCCCCCGCCAGTTCTTCAACAAGGGCGCGCGGTTGGTGTTCTCCAACGGCGTGCTGTTCCTCGCCATCATCGCCGGTGGGCTGATCGTCGCATTCAACGGCGACATCTCGAAGCTCATCCCGCTCTACGCGTTCGGTGTGTTCACCGGCTTCACGCTCAGCCAGAGCGGCATGGTGCGTCATCACCTCCGCCATCGCGAGGGTTCATGGCGCGTCGGCATGACGATCAACGCGGTCGGCGCGGTCACCACCGGGATGATCGCCGGCATCGTCGTGGTGTCCAAGTTCTCCGAGGGTGCATGGATCCCCGCGGTGCTCATCCCCGTGACCGTCATGGCGTTCCGTTCCATCGGGCGCCACTACGACAAGGCGCGCGCCGCAGTGGTGGCCGAGCCCGGGTACCGGCCGCGACGCGAGACACACACGATGGTCGTGCTGGTCGGCGGCATCAACAAGGGTGTGCTGCACGGCATCCAGTACGCGCGTTCGCTGAACCCGGACCGCATCATGGCGGTCACCGTGGCCACCGACGACGACGATCGCCGCCGGATCGAGCAGCAGTGGCGCGAGCACGATGTGCCGATCGAGCTGCACACCGTGTACTCGCCGTACCGCGAGCTGACGGGGCCGATCATGAAGTTCGTCGACGAGCTCGACCAGCTGCACCAGGACGACATCATCACGGTGGTCATCCCCGAGTTCGTCAGCAGCTGGAGCACGCAGTGGTTGCACAACGGCAGCGCGTTCGCGCTGAAGGCGAAGCTGCTGCACCGGCCGCACACCGCGGTGGTGTCGGTGCCGGTGCACATGCACGACGGCCGGATCGACGAGACGTGAGGAACGGAGAGCAACGATGCACGTCGTAGTGGTGGGTTGTGGGCGAGTCGGTTCCACGTTGGCGCGGCAGTTGGTCGACGCGGGGCACGAGGTGGTCGTCATCGACAAGAACGCCGGTTCACTCGATCGTCTGAGTGCCGACTTCGGTGGGCGGACGATGGTGGGCGTCGGGTTCGACCGCGGTGTGCTGCGGCGTGCCGGTCTCACCGACCAGAGCGCGGTGATGGCCGTGACGAGCGGCGACAACTCCAACATCCTCATTGCCCGCGTCGCCCGTGAAACGTTCGGTGTCGAGCGAGTCGTCGCGCGCATCTACGACCCGCGTCGTGCCACGATCTACGAGCGCCTGGGCATCCCCACCGTGGCATCGGTGGGCTGGACGGCGGGCCGTGCGCTCCGGTTGGTGCTCCCCGACAACGAAGCCACCGAGTGGACCGATCCCACCTCGCAGTACGTGCTGGTCGAGCGGCGCGTTCCGGCGTCGGCGGCGGGGAAGCCGGTGAGCGAGGTCGAGGTTCCCGGCACGCGCGTCGTGCTGCTCACCCGCCTCGCGCAGCCGCAGGTGCCGGCGCCGTCGCTGCTCGTGCAGCAGGACGACGTGCTGCACCTCATGGTTCCCGCGGATGGATCGTCGCGTGACGTGTTCGCGCCTCAGGACGGAGGTCACCGATGAAGGTCGTCATCGCCGGCGCGGGCAGCGTCGGTCGCTACATGGCGATGCAGCTGCTGGCAGCGCATCACGAGGTCACGATCATCGATCAGGCGTCAGCGGTGGCGACTCGCCATCGCGACCAGATGGAGGGCATCACCTGGCACATCGGCGACGCGTGTGAGCTCGACACGCTGGCCGCCACCGGGTGTGCCGACGCCGACGTGGTCGCCGCGGTGACGGGCGACGACGAGGACAATTTGGTCGTCTCGCTGCTCGCCAAGCAGGAGTTCGCCGTGCCGCGGGTGGTGGCGCGAGTGAACAACCCCGACAACGAGTGGATGTTCAACGAGATGTGGGGAGTCGACCTGTCGGTGTCCACGCCGCACCTGTTGACCGCGCTGGTCGAGGAAGCGGTGAGCGTCGGTTCGTTCGTGCGGCTGCTGTCGTTGGAGGGCGGTCGCGCGCGATTGGCCGAGGTGACGTTGGCCGCCGGGTCGCCGGCCATCGGCATCGAGCTGGCCGCGCTGGGCATGCCTCGTGAGTCGACGGTGGTGGCCGTGCTGCGCGACGGTCATGTGGTGGTGCCGCGTGGCGACACCGTGCTGCGCGACCTCGACGAGGTGCTGGTGCTCGTCACCGGCGACAGCGACGACGACGTCCGTCGGCTGTTGGTGGGCTGACCGGTGGGCCTGTTGCGCCGCCGAGCGGTTGGTCGCCCCGAGCCGGACGACTCGTGTGGCCCGACCGTCGCCATCGGTGCCGCCGAAGCCCGCATGCCCGTGCGGGTGGTCGGACAGGTGTCGCGCATGCGTGCGCGCCCCACCACCGGCGTCCCCGCGCTGGCCGTCACCATCAGCGACGACACCGGCTCGATCGTCGCCGTCTGGACGGGCCGCCGCGAGATCGGTGGCGTCACGCTCGGTCGCCGCCTGCTGATCGAAGGCGTGGCCCTCCGCCGTGCCGGCCACCTCGAGTTCACCAACCCCGCGTACACCCTCTTGCCCTGAGCGAACGCACCGCGGCCTCGATACGGTGGCGCCGTCGGCTTCCCCGCCCCCATCATTGGTGACGAAGGAGGATGGCCGTGCACGATCTCGGTCGATTGGTGCGCGACGCGGGCGGTTCCAATCCGCGTCTGGCGTTGGCTTCACTGCGAGCGCTCGAGGAAGAGCTCGAGTGGCTGTTGGTGCGGGCAATTCGGCTGGCCCGCGACGACGGCTACGACTGGGGTCGCATCGGGCGCCTGCTGGGCCGCTCCCGGCAGTCGGCGCGTCAGCGCTACCAGCGTCTCGCCCCGCGCCAGCCGCCCGTGCCGCCACACCTCCGCGGCCGCACCGACGTCGAGCGACATCAGCTCGACATCGCCGAGTCGACCGCTGATCTGCGACGACGCCGCGAGTTCGAAGCCGGTGATGCCGTGTTCTGGTGAGGTCAGCGACAAACTTTGCTGCACTTGGTGCACGGAAAGTTGTCGCTGACCGAAACCAAAGACCCTCGCCGACCGAACCGACCGGGAATGTCCGGGCCGCGTCGGGCCGAGGTGATCCGCGACGTGGCCGTCAGGCCTTCTTCAGCGGCGCGGCCTTCTTCGCCGGTGCAGCCTTCTTCGCAGCGGCCTTCTTCGCCGGTGCAGCCTTCTTCGCAGCGGCCTTCTTCGCAGAGGCCTTCTTCGCAGAGGCCTTCTTGGCTGGCGCTCGGCGAGGCACGGCGGCGACGTGCGTGCTGCCGCGGCGCATCGGCGGTGCAGGTTGCGGCACGGCCCACTCGGTGCCGGTGGCTTCGAACAGGCGGCCGATCTCGGCGATGTGCATGTCGGCCATGTCCCACACGTCGGGCACCAGCTCGCGCGCCGCGATGATGCCGAAGTCGAGTCGATCGAGATAGCTGTGCACCGTGACGTTGAGGCCCATGCCGTCGGTGACGATGGAGACGGGGATGTACGCGTCGAGCTTGGCGCCGGCGAAGTAGAGCGGCTGGCGTGGCCCGGGCACGTTGGAGATGGTGAGGTTGGCGGGCAGGTTCACGCGGCTCGACAGCCGTGACATCAGCCGCATCGCCGCGGTGGCGACCACCGGCGAGGCGGTCTGGGTGATGTCGATGAGCGTCTCGGCCGGCACCAGCTCGAGCTGACGCTTCGCCGAGGCCATGGCCTCTCTGCACAGCGCGACGCGCTCGAGTGGATCGGCGCAGTTGGTGGGCAGGTCGGCGATGATGCTGCTCACCCGGTTCGTCCACGGGTCGGTCTCGTCGCCGGTGCGGATGCTCACCGGCACCATCGCGCGCAGCGGCTTGTCGGGCAGGGCGTCGTGCTTGATGAGGTACTCGCGCAGGGCCCCCGCACAGATTGCCATCACCACGTCGTTGAGGGTGCCGCCGGTGGCGTTCTTCAGCGCCTTCAGGTTCTCCAACGAGGTACCGCGCATCGCGAAGCGACGATGCGCGGTGATGGGACGATTCCACGGGGTCGGCGGCGCCGGCGTGAGCGGCAGCTGCACGCGACGTTCCTGATCGGTGAGGCCGCTGCGGTTCACCCCGGTGAGGCTCTTGATCGCGTCGCGTGCCGTGGTGGCCATCTTGCTGACGCTGCTGACCCCCAGCACCTCGGCGAGGTTGCGCACCAGCCGCAGTTGCAGCCGCACGCCCTTCACCGGATTGCCGGCCAGGTTCTGCAACGTGTGCTGGAGCATCTCGCTCTGACTGGGTGGGCGTTCGCCTTTCCACTCCACGGCCTCCGGCGGCGGTGCATCGGGATCGGTGCTGGTGAGCATGCTGAGCAACAGCACGCCGGCTGCTCCGTCGATGGTGGCGTGGTGGAGCTTGGTGAGCATGGCCCAGCGGTCGTCGGCCAACCCTTCGATGACGTACACCTCCCACAGCGGACGAGTGCGGTCCATCTGCCGGCCGACGATGCGCGACACCTGCTCAGTGAGTTGGTCGGCGCCGCCGGGCGGCGCGAGGCCGAGGTGCCGCACGTGGTAGTCGAGGTCGAACTCGTCGTCGTCGATCCAGTACGGGTGGTCGAGCGAGAACGGCACGTCGACCAGCTTGCGTCGCATCGGTTCTGCCTGGCCGACGAGCGCGCCGAACCGTTCGTAGACGGCCTGGTAGGGGTCGAAGTCGGGGCTGGGTCGTTCGTAGACGGCCAGCCCGCTCACGTGCCCGAAGGTGGTTGCGGTCTCCATGTAGAGAAAGCTCGCGTCGAGCCCGGTGAGCTGCTTCATGCGCACATCATGACCCATCTGGAATCCGGACACATCCTGTCCATGTTGACCGTCCAATTCGCGCGCCCTGCCGGGCTGACGGCCTCGTCAGCCGGCGGCGGCGATCGGCCAGTGCTCGGCGAGGAGTTCGAGACTGCGCACTCGTGCGGAGAGGTCGTAGGCCACCGACGTCACCATCAGCTCGTCGGCACCCGTGCGCTCGGCCAGGTTGCGCAGGTCGGACACCACGGTGTCGACCGTGCCCACGAGGCGACTGGTGGGCAGACGGTTGGCCTGCTCCATGTCGGGGTGCACCGAGGCATCGCGCGGCGAGGGGAGCCGGATGAAGCGACCCGTGCGACGACCGAGCGCGGTGAGCCGACCCGGTGCCGCGTGCCAGTCGGCGTCTTCCACGGTGTCGGCGACCAGCACGTTGGCGGTGACGATGAGATGCGGCTCGGCCAGCGCCACCGACGGTTCGAACAGCGTGCGATACAGCTCGGTCGCGTGGAGCGTGCCACCCATGTCGAAGTGGTGGGCGAACGCAAAGCCGAGACCGAGTTGCGCCGCGAACTGCGCGCTGTAGTCGCTGCTGCCGAGCAGGAAGATGGTCGGCGCGCTCGTGGCCGACGGTGTGGCTGCGAACTGGTCCCACAAGCCGGTGCTCGCACGGCGGTCGCCGAGCAGGCCCATCAGGTCGATGAAGTCGCGCGGGAACGTGTCGGCGCCCAGCAGGTCGGGCGAGCGACGGAGCGCGGCTGCGGTGCGCTGGTCGGTGCCGGGGGCGCGTCCGATGCCGACGTCGATGCGGCCCGGGTGCAGGCTCTCCAGCAGCGCGAACTGCTCGGCAACCACCAGCGGTGCGTGGTTGGGCAACATCACACCGCCGGAGCCGACGTGGATGCGCGACGTGATGGCCGCAAGGTGCGCCATCAGCACGGTGGGCGAGGTGCACGCGACGCTGGGCATGTTGTGGTGCTCGGCCACCCAGAACCGCTGGTAGCCGAGTTCGTCGGCGCGTACTGCGAGTGCGGCCGTGGTCTGCAGCGCGCCACCACTGGACTGGCCGTCGTTCACCACCGACAGATCGAGCACGGACAGAGGCACGTTGGGGGGAGCCGTCACCCGCCACACGGTACGTGCGGATCGCCGTGATCGACACGCGTGTGACGTGCGACAGCGAAACCTGCCCTGCGAGCCAGCGACGGCGCCCGGCGATGGCGCGACCGTGAGCGCGGGCACCACCACCGGTGCTCCAGAGCTGGGGGTTTCATCATGTATCTGTTCAATCGTGGCCGTGTCGCTCACCCCGATCACTTCACCGATGCCGTGGCCTGGGCCGTCGACATCGCCGGCAAGGCGTCGAGCGTGGCCGGCGTACAGGTGGAGGCGTGGGCGTCGGTGCTCTCGCCGGACGCCGGCACCATCGTGTGGACGGCAGTGTTCGACACGCTCACCGACTGCGAAGCGGCGATGGACAAGCTGGGCGCCGACTCGGCGTACAACGCTGCCGTCACCAGTGGTGCTCCGCTGTTCACGGGAACCGTCACCGACGGCCTGCTCAACCTGATCACCGGCCCCACCGGCACCGAGCCCGACTACGCCTACGTGGCGTCGGTGCAGGCGGTTGCAGCCAACGGTCAGATCGCTGCTGCGATGCAGCATGGTGTCGCGATCGCCGCGGCCGCCACCGCGACGGGCGGGCTCACCACCATGTTCGGAGCGGAGGTCACCGGGCCCTACGGCGGGGTGCGCTGGCTCACCGGTGCGCCGAGCATCGCGGCGCTGGAAGCGTCGATGGTCGCGGTCAACAGCGACCCGGCGTTCGTCGCGCTGGTCGACGGTGGTGGCGGCGTCTTCCAGCCCGGCGCGCAGCAGTTGCTCTTCCGACGCATCGGCTGAACGGGATGCGCCATGCGAGACTTGCTCGCATGGCGCAGGGCAGGTTCCGTCGATGGCAGCAGTGACCAGTGCGGTGCGCAGGTTGGTGCAGGCGATGCCGAAGGCGGAGCTGCACCTGCACCTCGACGGGTGCCTGCGGCCCGCCACCGCCCTCGAGTTGGCGGAGCAGTACGGAGTCGCCGCACCACGCACGTTCGCCGGCATCTTCGATGCATTGGTCGCGCCCGCGCATCCCGGTTCGCAGGCGGAGCTGCTGAAGTCGTTCGAGCTACCACTGCGGCTGATGCAACACCCAGAGGCGCTCGCGCGCATCACCACCGATCTGGTGGAGGACAAGGTGGCCGACCGTGTGCGGTACATGGAGATCAAGTGGGCACCGGCCTTCCACTGCGAGGGAGGCCTCTCCGTCGACCAGGTGATCACCGTCGTCGCCGACGCGGCGGCTGCTGCGGCCGAGCGCTGTGGAGCGGTGGTGCGCCTCACGGTGGTGGCGCTGCGCAGCGCCGACCCGGCCGCCAACGTGCAGCTCGCCCACGAGGCGGTGGCTCACCGAGGGCTCGGTGTCACCGGCTTCGATCTGGCCGGCTTCGAGGCAGCACACCCCGACCCCACCATCCATGCGGAGGCGTTCGACGTTGCGCGAGCCGGCGGCCTCGGTCTCACCGTGCATGCGGGGGAGCTGCTCGACGACGGCGCGTTGGTGCGCCGCGCGCTGGAGCTGCGGCCGCACCGCATCGCGCACGGTGCGTCGTCGATCGGTGATCCGTCGTTGCTCGCCGAGCTCGCCGAGCGCGGCATCACGCTCGACCTGTGTCCCACCAGCAACGTGCAAGCGGGCACGGTGGCCGAGTTCGCCGAGCACCCGCTCGTGCGCCTGCTGCGTGCCGGCGTGCCGGTGACCATCAACACCGACGACACCACCATCAGCGACATCACGTTGTCGGAGGAGTGGCTGTCGTGCGTCCGCGAGCTGGGCCTCACGTTGCCCGAGCTGTGGGCGTGCAACCTGCACGCACTGCAGGTTGCCTTCGTCGACGAGCCGACTCGTGCGTCACTGCTCGCCGACTTCCGCGCCTGGGCCGCCGCTCTCCCTGAGTTGCACCCGACCTGACGTCGGTCAGGCGCGCAGCACCAGCAGGAACTGGCCGCCACCGGCTTCCACCTCGGTGGTGGCCCCCATCTCCGGGGCCAGCCGGCCGACGCGGTCCGCGAGCCAGGTGGCCGCGTCGTGCGCGTCGGCGCGAGTGGGGCAGCGAGCCATGATCTCGCGCCCACCCTTGCGTTGCAGGCGCTCGACGGTGGTGATGATCGGCGCCGGGTCGACCACGAACAGGTGCGCCGGCCACGGCACCACGGCCGCGATGGCGCCCTTCTTGGTGTTGCACGCTCGGTGCGCCAGTCGATCGCTCGCGCCGGGGGCCATGCCCTTGCTCTTCGCCTTCGTCAGCCGGCTGTCGACGCTCGGGCCGCGGTCGTCGTTGACCGAGCGCGTGCGATCGACGGGCTCGTCGCACAACCAGCAGCGCCAGCCGTCGCGGTCACCGATGTCGTCGAGCCTGCTCATACGTGCAGGCTACGGATCGCTACGACGCAGGCGGCGCTTCGACGACGGCGATGTGGTTCCCATCCGGATCGCGCAGCATGAACAGCAGTGGTGCGCCCGGTGCCACCATCGGCTCACCGTCCATGTCGATGCCACCGATGGCGCTCAGCCGGCGGTGCTCACCGAGCACGTCGGTGGTTTCGACGCCGATGGATCCGCCGCCGGGCGCGTTGCCCATCGGGGGGTTGAGCGCGAGCCGTGCGACCGACCCGGGAGGTGCGACTTCCAGCCATCGGTACTCGTTGTTCTCGCCGAATCGTGTGTCGCCGCGCAGTTCGAAGCCGAGCTTCTCGGTGTAGAAGGCCAGTGCGGCGTCCTGGTCGGCGACCGTGAACATCGCGACGCCGAGGTTGGTGACGGTGGTGGGTGTGTTGCTCATGTCGTCTTCGACCGATCGAGCGTGCGGAACTCATCGCGAGCCGGCCGACCTCCTTCAGTTGGGGGAAGCTCTTCATCGCGGCAGCCGCGATGAAAAGCTTCCGGACCGAAGCGCCCGCGACGAAACTCGCCCCGATGCGAGCCGGGGCGCTGCGTACCATCGGCGAGATGGACGAGGTTCGGAGATCCGACGACGACGAGCTGTGCGGGTTCGTGACGGAGCGCGTCGACGGGTGGCACGCGCTCACCGTGTTCGGCGGCGTGCTCGGTACCTATCCCTCGCGGCGCGCGGCCGAGAGCAAGGTGCGCAACGACGGGCTGGCGTCGATGATGGAGCGCTGGGTCCTCGTCGATCACGAGGCGGTCGAGGAGCAGGTCGTGTGCATCCAGGAGGTGCGCCCCGACGAGGTGACCGTGGTGCTCGGCTACTACGCGGTGCCGGGCATCCCCACGATGCGCATCGACCGCGCGGAACTCGACGCGCAGCGCTGGACCCTGCGTCTCAGTTGAGGGCGACCGCCGATTCGACTCGCTCCACGGTGGCCGCGATGTCGCCGACGACCACGTCGACCCGGCGGGCCAGTGGCCGAAGCTCCAGCATGTCGACGTACATGTCGTACATCGCGAGCAACGCGTCGACACCGCCGGCGGCCGACACGGCTTCGGCTGCGTCGCGGTGCTGTTCCGACGCGGGTTGCGCGCTCCGCCGCTGGAAGACGGCGACGGCGTCATCGCGGTCGAGCAGCAACGCGACTTCGACGAATCGCGCTTCGGCGGTGACGGCTGCTACGGCCAGTTGATCGATGAACTCCTCGCGCGCCAGGAACTGCGGCACGATGACGTCGTGGCCGAAGCCGAGGTGCGTGCCGGCCATCGCGAGCGCGAGTCGCCGCGCCGCGAGACCTGCATCGCCGGGAGTGCTCCTCCACTGGCCGAGCGAGCCGCGGACGAGATCGATGTCGAGGTTCAACGCCAGCGGCCGGCGAGCGACGAGCGCAGCCGCGAGGGTCGACTTGCCGCTCGCCGGAGGTCCGTTGAGGAGGATCAGATCCGGCATCGAGGTCAGGACTCCGGCAGGCACGGGGCGCGGTGCACGTCGAACGGGTCCCACTCCTGCTCCCAGAACGCTTCGAGGCCGTGCGTGCCGATGAACTGCCGCTCGACGTCGTGGATGGGGTAGCAGCCGGCGATGTTGATCGGCAGGTCGTCGCCCACGTCGATGCCGAGGTAATCGGCCGGCTCGAGCACCGCCGGCGCGAAGAACACCAGCGACGACATCGGCGACTCCTCGCTCATCGGACCACCGAAGTCGAGCGTGTCGCCGTACGCGAACGGGCACTCGCCGCGCAGTTGCTCGGCGATGAACGCGACGGCGAGTCCCCAGTTCGGGTCGGCGCTCTCCACGCAGATGCACAGCTCCGGCCGGCCATGGACCCAGCGTTCGTGCGTTGCCAGCGACAGCCCGTAGGTGACGGCCATCAGGTAGCCGGGCTCCGGCAGGTCGTCGTACACGACGGCCGCGACACCGGGAAGGCCCTCGTGCGTGGTGGCGACCGGCAGGAACCGCGGCTGAGCGCGGCCGGTGACGTCGTCGAGGTGCGCGAGGAAGCGCTCCACCCGGGTCGCTGCGGCGTCGGTCACCGGCGCTACCCGACGTGCAGCAGCTCGCGCAGCCCGCCCGGCGCGGCGACGCCGGGCTCGGTGGTGGCGAGGAAGTCGGTGAGCACCTCGAGGAACAGCTCCGGTGCTTCCGCGTGCGGGAAGTGCCCGACGTGTTCGAGCACACACAGCTCGCTGCCGGGGATGGCGTCGTGCGCGGCGTACGCGTGCGCGACGGGGATGATGTCGTCGCGCTCACCCCACACGATGAGCGTCGGCAGGTGGGCCGCCATGTACAGCCGGTCGAGTGCGTTGACGGTCTGGCCGCCGGGCTCGATGACGCCGCGGATGGTACGTACGAACGCCTTGCGGTTCTCGGTGCCGGCCAGCGACGAGTAGGAGCGCCACATCTCACCCAACCGTGGCGCGCTGAGGCCGAACCGTCCGAGCAGACGGCCGAGGTCGTTGCCGCGATCCGCGACCAGGCGCGGGAACATCAGCGGCATCAGGTGCTCGGCGCCGGGCAGCGTGACGAGCCGCAACAGCCAGCTGACCTCGCGGCCGAGGCCACCGCTGCCGACGAGCACCAGCCGATCGCACAGCTCGGGGTGCTGGTACGCGAGTTGCATGGCCACGCCACCGCCGAACGAGTGACCGACGATGGTGGCGCTGGGCACGTCGATGGCCGCAAGGAAGTCGCGTAGCCCGCTGGCGAACGCACCGAGCGAGTAGTCGCCCATCGGCTTGGCCGACTCGCCGTGGCCGAGCATGTCGGGCGCGATGACGTCGTGCGTGCGGGCGAGTTGCTGGTGCACCGATCGCCACGTGAGCGAGCTGCCGGCGAGCCCGTGCAGGAGGAGCACGGCCGGGCCGCTGCCGCTGCGCCGGTAGCCGACCTCGTGGCCGTGGATGACCACGCGTGAGAGAGGAGGAAGATCCATCGACTGCATCATGGCCGCTGGCGCGTGCTCGGACCAGTGGCGAAGGTCAGCCGGCCTTGGGGCGGATGAGGAACTTCTGCCCGGTTGCCTGCTTGGCGTAGGCGTGGATGGCGTCGAGCTGCAGTGCGCCGGCCAGGGACACCTCGTCGGTGTAGTGGCTGGCGAACGTGGTGGTGAGCTCGTTGACCACTCGCTGACGCAGGCGCAGCATGCCCTCGAGGACGAGCTTGCCGAGGAACGGGGTGAGCAGCCACCCGTTGAGACCCCACGACATGCCGAAGTTGCGGGTGAGCTCGGTGGGGCCGCGGTCGAGGCCGCCGTAGATGAACACCTGCTTGTACACGTCGCTGCCGTAGCGGCTGTACTCGCCGCCCTTGGCGTTGGCGGCGGCCTCCATGCACCCGAGGATCTGGCCGGCGAGCGGACCACCGCCGATGGCGTCGAACGCGATGGTGGCGCCGGTGGTGATGAGTGCTTGCGTGAGGTCGTCGAGGAAGGTGGGTGAGCTGGAGTCGACCACGTGCTCGGCACCCTGTGCGCGGAGCAGCTCGGCCTGCTCGGGCCGGCGCACGATGTTGACGAGTTGCACCCCGTCGGCCAGGCAGATGCGGTTGAGCATCTGGCCGAGGTTCGACGCGGCAGCGGTGTGCACCAGCGCGGTGTGGCCGTCCATGCGCATGTTCTCCACCATGCTCAGCGCGGTGAGCGGGTTGACGAAGCACGAGGCTCCCTGTGCCGCAGTGGTGCCCTCCGGCAGCTCCATGGACATGAATGCGGCCACGGCGCGGTACTCGCCGTACGACGCGCCACCGACGAACCCGACCAACTTGCCCAGCAGCGCCTGCGCCTCCGGCGACTCGCCGGCGGCCACCACGATGCCGGAGCCTTCGTTGCCCACCGGCATCGGCTCGCCCACCCGTGCCGTGAGCGCCTTCATCACGGCCGGCGAGATGGGCGCGGTAACGATCGGGTTGTCGGCGGGGCCGGATGTGGTGGCGCTGGTGACGTCGGCCATGGCGAGCAGCAACCCGAGGTCGCTGGGGTTGATGGGCGCGGCCTGCACCTGCACCACGACTTCGGTGGCCGACGGTGTGGGCACCGCGACCTCGGCGAGGGAGAGCTGCAGGGTGCCGTCGGCGGTGACCAGCGAGTGCAGCTGGCGCATCGTCGCCGGGAGTGGGGTGGGGGAAGCGTCGGCCATGCGGCACCTTACCCATCGACGAGCGGCCATATGGTGGGGCCGATGTCGTCGTTCGCTCGACCTGCCGCGCTCGTCTGCGTTGCCGTCGTCGTGGTGCGGACGGTGCGTCTCGACTCGATGCCGGGTGAGTGGTACGGCGACATCTCCACGCTGTACGAGTACACGCAGGCCCTGCGCAACGGCTCGCACCCGCCGGGCTGGTACGTGGTGGGCGTCGGCCCCGCATATCCGACGGTGCTGCGCCCGTTCCTGTGGCTGCTCGGCGACAGCTACCTGGCCATCAAGTTCACCGCGGTCGTGTGCAGCCTGGCGGGGCTGGCCCTGCTGTACCGCTTCGGCCGGCAACTGGTGGATCGTGAGCTGGCGTTGATCGCCGTGGCCGTGGGTGGCTTCATGTCGTGGTGGCTGGTGTACAGCCGGCTGGGCGATCTGCAGGCGATCACACCCACGCTCACGGTGGGCACTCTGTCGGCGACGGTGGCTGCCGTGCGACGCGCCGAGCTGGCTCGATACGGCCTGCTGGCCGGTGCGCTGGCGATGTCGGGCATCTACGTGTACGGCAACCTGTTCGCGCTCCCGCTCATCGTCGCGATCGCGCTCGGCGTCGCATGGCGCGCGGGCCGCATCGGAGGTCGCACCGTCCAGGCTGCCGCGGGCGGCGCGATGGTCGTGGCCCTGCCGATGCTGGTGGAGTTCTCCCGCAACCCCGACGCGGTGCTGCACGGCCACGTCGGCCAGCGGATGGTGGGTGCCGGCGACCTGCTGCCCACGCTCGTGCGCGGCTACGGCGAAGCGCTGTGGGCGTACGTCGGATCCGGTGACCCGAGCGCCCGTGGCAACGTGCCACTCGCGCCGCACGTCGACCACGTCACGCTCGTGGTCGCGCTGGTCGGCATCGGCTGGTGGTTGCAGCCCGTTCGCCGCCGCCGAGGTGTGTTCCTGGTGGGGTCGTTCCTGCTGCTGCACCTGCCGTCGGTGCTCGCCGGTACGGGCGAGGTACCGAGCGTCAGCCGCACCACCGCGGCCGCGCCGTTGGTGGCCCTGTTCGCTGCTGCCGGCATCTGCGTGGGTGGTCGCACGGTGGCGCACTGGGGCCGGCACGCGAACGCAGCGTTCGTCACGGCGACCGTGGTGGTGATCGCATCACTCGGGGTGCACCAGTACTTCTGGCGCTACATCCCCGGGCTGCCCTACGGCAACACGCCCATCGCGGCAACGATGACCGACTACGTCGACTCGCTGCCCGCCGACGTGACGGTGTACCTGGCTGGGACCGGCTGGCGCGAGCAGATGCCGGAGGTGAAGAGCGTGCAGTACGCGGCCGAGCGCGGCGAACGGGTCGTCGAGGAGCGCCTCGAGACCCTGGACTGCGCGCGACTGCGCGCGCTGGAGCAGCCCGCCGTGCTGCTGTGGGACTTCACGACCGACCTGCCCACCGAGGCACTGCGCGAGTGCGCAGCTGCACTCGGTGAACCGGTGCTGCACACGGCCGCGAACGGACGACCAGCGTTCCGTTCAGCGGCCGTGGTGCCTGGCTGACTACGCAGCGCGGGTCATGCGGCGCGGGGCCGTGCGAACGGCCGACTTCGGAGCGGTGTGAGCTGCCGGCTTGGGGACGGTGTCGAGCTTCGTCACCATCGGGTCCATGGCCTTCAGCATCTTGCGCACGAACATCGTCTGCTCGTCGACCACGCGCTTGCGGAACTTCAGCTGGTTGTCGATCAGCGCGGTCATGGTGGGCATGTTCGCCATGAACGGCGGCCGCCCGGGCACGAACCGTGCCATCGTCTCGGCTCGCTCGCCGACGAAGCGCACCATCGGCTCCTCGACTCGCTTCAGCTGCGTGAAGTACTCGTCCTGCCACTTCTTGAGTGTCGTCATCGTGTCCATCGTGGGACCTCCTCTGGGCCTTTCTGGCCCCACGATCATCGTGCTCCCACTCTGCTAACTTTTGCAAGCACTTGCTGTGTGACTGTTGCCGCAGCGCACGTGTCCGGTGCTGATCGGAGCTCGAACGGGACGACGGTTGGACCGTTAGTCAACCGGCGGGAAGATGGCGACGTCTCCACCGGGCAGTCCTACGAGCTGCGATCCGTCGGACAGGATCACTTGCCAGTTCTCGTAGGCATCCGATGGCGCGACCTCGATCAGCCCACCATCGGACAGTTCGATGCGGAGCGCGCCGGAACGAGATGCTCGCACGGCCGAGACGTGGCGATGCAGAACCGCTAGTGCTGCACTCACGCCTTCGAGTGTCTCGGGATCCACCGCGACCACAGCACCATCGATGGTCGCTGCGAATGGACCTTCGATGACGATGAGCGTGCCGTCATCCAACACGAGCCCGAACCGGAAGTCGAGCTGCACCTGATCGATACGTCTCGGTTCTCTCAACAATGACCAGCCCTCAGCATCACTCACGATCGCCTCGGCCACGCCCAGCAGAATGCCTGATGCCCGTCACGGTGTCCAGAGCGCCGATCGGCAAGTCTGCGCTACGTCAACACCCCGTCCGCGAACGCGTTCCATCCGACCACCCCGACAGCTTGCAGCCTCGCTACATCCACCTGCGGGGGCGGTCGCCGTTGCTCCACGTTCGGTAGTGCTGTTCGAACCAGCTCCGCACATGCGCGGCCGCGCCCTGAACCTCATGGTCGATGGCGATCAGCAGACCGTCAGGTGCGCGGTAGTCGACTCCTGCTTCGTCGGCCCGGTCGTACGCGTCGCCGTTCATGAACTGGTGACTCCATCCACCCTTCGCCGTGGCACCGTCGAAGTCGAGCCGAAGCGTGTCGCGGATGGAGCCGTCACACGAGAAGTCGAGAAAGACGATGATCCACGGTGTGCCGTCATGATCGACGTTCCTCCACACATCGAGGAACGGTGGTCGTGGGACGGCGACCGTCGCCAGGAACGTCTCCTCCAAGAGTGTGAACGGGCGATCAAGTCCGCCCGGCTCCCATGTCGCCACGGGCCGAAGACTGCTCGAAGCGGTCGTCGTTGTCCAGCGGAATCCCGCAGTGGTGGCCGACAGCCGATCCGTCGGCGGCGATCCCGCTGATCCCAATCAGCTCGAGACTTCAGGAAGGTTTTCATCACGGATGCCGTGATGAAAAGCTTCGCGAACTGCCATCGAGTTCGGAGTCTGCGTGAACCGTTCCGGACGTCGTGTGCGCTCCGTCCCGCTGGGCGAGACACAGCGCACACGACGTCGATCGCTGCAGCGGGCGGTCAGGACTCGACGACGAAGGTGACCGAGTCGCTGGCTTCGTTGCCCTCGGCGTCGACCACCGTGAGCGTGAGCGTGATGGTGCCCTGTACGTTCCAGGTGCCTTCGAACCAGCTGCCCGGCGTCCACGTGTTGGGGATCGGTTGCACCGGGCCGTTGAGCTCCCAGATGCCCGACACCGCGTCGGGTGCGTCGACGTTCCAGATGGCCGGCGTGCCCAGCTTCACCTTCGTCGGCCCGGTGAGGTCGACGGCGAATCCGGATGGTTGCGTGTCGACGGAGCTCGTGGCGCTGGTGGGCGTGGTGATCGTGGACGGCGAGCCGGTGCCGGCGCGCACCAGCAACCCGATGGCGGCGAGTGCGACCAGCACGACGGCCCCGATGACGGCGAAGCGACGCGCTCGGTTCGGCGGTGGCGACGGAGGTTGATCCGGCACCAGCGCGACGAGCGCGCCGTCGACCTCGGCGAGCCACTGCTCGATGGTCTGCTGCCGCCGATCGGGGTTGGTGTCGAGACCGCGCAGCAGCGCCTGCCGCAACGGCGGCGGGATGCTGGCCGGCAGTGGCCGACCGTGTTCGATGGTGCCACTCGACACGCGGCGCACGGGGTCGGGCGCCTCGCCCGATGCGATCTGAGCGAGCAGCGCGCTCGCCGCGAAGATGTCGGTGCGGGTGTCGATCTTGGCGCCCGGCAACGTCTGCTCCGGCGCCATGTAGCCGGCCGTGCCGACACCGACGGTGACACCGGAGTCGAACGCGAGATCCTTGGCCAGCCCGAGGTCGCCGAGCATCAGCCGCTCGCCGGGTCGCAGGATGGAGCCGTCGGTGCTGGCGGCGCGCTGGCCGGTGGTGGTGCCGCCCGCGCGGGTGATGAGCATGTTCGACGGCTTCACGTCGCGGTGCGCGATGCGCCGCTCGTGGAGCACGCCCAGTGCGTTGGCGATGGCGTGCGCCGCCACGCGCAGTTGGTCGGGGCCGAGCCGCACCTCCTGCTGCGCGAGCTCGATCATCCGCTGCTCGAGCGTGCCCTCGGTGGCGAAGTCCATCACCAGGTACGGGCGGCCGTCCTCGGTCTCGGCGATGTCGCGGATCTGCACCACGCGGGCGTCGTTGAGCGAGCGCAGCAGCCGTGCTTCCTGCACGAACCGGCCGCGCACCTCGGGCTCCCACGACCAGCGGTCGCTGAGCAGCTTCACCGCGACGGGCACGGCCAGCCGATCATCGTGCGCGAGGTAGACGGCGGCGAAGTTGCCGGCGCCCAGTCGACGTTGCACCACGTAGCGGCCGCCGCCGAACGAGCGAGGTTCACCCGGTGAGAGCGGTGATTGCCAGGCCGTCGTGTCGCTCATCGGAGGTGCTCACCCGTCAGGCGAGCGAGCCGCCACTGCGGAACTGCTCTTGGATGCGGTCGGCGATGTACTGGCGGCCGCGACTGATGCGTGTGCGCACGGTGTTGAGGGGGATGTCGAGCGCCTCGGCGATGGCCGCGTAGTCCATGCCTTCGACGTCGCACATCATCACCGGGTCGCGGAACTTCTGGTCGAGCTCGTCGAGCGCCTGCTGGATCATCGCTCGGCTGGCGACGATGGAGCTCATGTTGCGCACCTGCTCGGTGAGCGCACTCAGGTCGTCGCCTTCCGGCGAGGTGACGCGCTTGTTCCGGCGCAGCACCTGCAACGCCTCGCGTTCGGCGATGCGATAGAGCCAGGTGGTGAAGCGCGACCGTCGCTCGAAGCCGCCGATGCCGCGCGACACGGCCATCAGCGTGTTCTGCATCGCGTCTTGCACGTCGCCCTCGTCGATGAGCATCTTGCGCACCGCTGCCTGGGCGAGCCGGTGTCGGTCGATCATCTGCAGCAGGAAGTCGAGCGCCTCACGATCGCCGGTGGCGGCGCGGTCGACCACGTCGGCGAGGGCGACCTCGATCGCCGGGAAGTCGTTGCGTGATCTGGCCGCCGCGATGTCGCCGTCGACCCTGGTTCGCGTTCCGAGGTCCAGTGTCATCGGCGCCTAAGCTACTGCGAAATTGCATCTCGGTTGGAAGGGCAGGACGGGTGAGCTCGGCCATCGGCATCGATTTCGGCACCTCCCGATCCGCCGGGGCCGTGGGTGAGCTGGATCCGCGCCGCCTCGCGCCCGACCCCGCCACCGGTCGGTCCATCGCACCGATCATGGCCCCCACGGTGTCGCCGCTCGAGATCGAAGGCAACCGCTGGATCCCGTCGATGGTGCTGCGCACACCAGATGGTCAACTCGTGGTCGGCGCGGCGGCCGACAACCTGGCCGGTGTGCACCCCGATCGCCTGGAACGCACGCCGAAGCGGTCGCTCGGCACCGCCGCGCCGCTGCTGCTGGGCGGCGAACCGATCGACCCGCGCGATGCCGCAGCGGCGGTGATGCGCACCATCGTGGCGGAGGGTCGCCTGCGGCAAGGTGACGAACCGGTGGGCTGCGTGGTCACCCACCCGGTGCGCTGGGCCGGCGTGCGCCGCGCGGCGTTGGCCGAGGCCGCGTCGCGTGCCGGCCTCGGAGAGGTGCAACTGGTCGACGAGCCGGTCGCCGCCGCCATCCACTACGCCAGCGAGCACGTCGAGCTCGGCGCGCACGTGGGCGTGTACGACCTCGGTGGCGGCACGTTCGACACGGCGCTGCTGCAGCGCACCGACCGCGGCTTCGAGGTGGTGGGCACACCCGGTGGCGACGAGAACATCGGCGGCGAGAACTTCGATCACCGCCTGTTCCGGTACTTCGGTTCCTGTCTCGCCGACGAGGATGCCGAGCTCTGGGATCAGATGATGACCAGCGACGACCGCAAGTGGAAGCGGGCCGCGCTCGACCTGCTCGTGCAGGCCCGCCGGGCCAAGGAGGCGCTGTCGTCGTACACCTCCACGCAGGTGTTCGTGCCCGTGGCCGACCGCGACATCGTGGTGAACCGCAGCCAGTTCGAAGCGATGATCATCGACGACATCGAACGCACCGTCGGACTGATGGAAGACACGGTCATCGATGCCGGACTGCGCGTCGACGACCTCGCGGCCATCTTCCTGGTGGGCGGCTCGTCGCGCGTCCCACTCGTCGCGCAGATGGTCACGGAACGCTTCGGGTCCAGAGTCATCACTCGCGACGAACCCAAGGGCGTGGTCGCGCTCGGCGCCGCTCGGCTCGCGGCGCTGCGGTTCCTGGCGCCGCGTCAACGACCTACCGTCGCCGCGCCGGCCGCGCCTGCGCCCGTCGCCACCGACCCGCCGCCGCCCGATGCATCGACCGCGGTCGCCGGCATCCCCCTTCCCACCGGCGCCCCGGCGGCCGGTCCGGCGGTCTCGTCGACCGCGTGGCTCGCCGAGCTGCCGGTGCCCCGTTCCGGCGATCGTCTCGGCGCCGATCAGCCGCCCGTCGTCGCCGCTGCTCCGCCGCCGGCCGTCGCGCCGCCCGCATCCGCTACGCCGCCGGCCGCCGCTGGGTCGCCGGCAGCGGCCGCGCCAGCGCCCTCCTCGCGGCCGCCGGCCGCGGAGTTCCTGCTCCACCTGCCGGCGCCCACGGCGACACTGTTGGCGCCGCCGGTCGCCAGCCCGCCGACCCCGGTGGCCGTCAACATCGCGTGGCACCTGCCCGTCGCCGACCAGCCGGGCCAGCTCGCGGCCGATCGTCACGCCATCGTGTTCGGTGGCCTGGCGGGGGTGGTGCGCTGCATCGACCCGGCCAGCGGCCACGTGCGGTGGGAGCAGTCGCTGAAGGCACCCACCTGGGCCGCCCCCGCACTCACCGACGATTCGGTCGTGCTCGGCTCCTCTGACGGTCGCGTGCTGCTGCTCGACCGTGGCACCGGCGCGGTGCGTTGGCAGATCGCCGTCGGCTCGCCGGTCATCAGCACGCCGGCCGTGGTGGGCGGCGTGGTGGTCGTTGGCAACGACGGCAGCCGAGTGCTCGGTCTCGACCGGGTCACCGGCGCGGTTCGCTGGGACCTGCCGGTCGGGGCGCCCGTTCGCGCCGGCATCGTCGCGATCGGCGCCGAGGTCGTGGTCGCCACCACTGCCGGCCAGGTGTTCGTCGTGCACGCCGAGTCGGGCCGCCCTCGCTGGGGGTACCGCTGCGGCGGCCAGGTGATGCTCACTCCCGGCGTGGCCGCCGACCGCGTGCTCGTCCCCAGCCGCGACGGCATCGTGCACGGCATCCGCCTCGGCGATGGTTCGGCGCTCTACGGCGTGCGGTGCGCCGGTGCTCCGGCCACCCCGGTGGCAGTGGCGGGCGAGCTGTTCGGAGTGGTCGACGAGCGCGGTGGCCTCCGCGTGCACCGTGCCGACACGGGCGTCGCGGTCAGCGAAGGCACGGTCGCGCAGAGCCAGGCGGCGGGTCTCGTACTGGCACCGTCGAGCAGCCCGACGGTGGCCGTGGTGGAGACCGGCGGCCAATTGGTCTCGGTCGACCTGGCCACTCGCCGCACGCGGTTCTCGGTGCCCACCGGCGACAGCAACCGGTCGGTGCCGGTGATGTCCGGCGGACTGGTCTGCGTCGCGACGACGTTCGGGCAGCTGTACGGCATCGTCGTGCCGTAGAGCTGCCCGAACTGGTTCCTTCGTGTGAGTGGTGTCTCAGACGACCTTGAGGTTGAAGGGCATCAGCACGACCCGCACGATGCTCTCCAGCAGGCTCTCGTCGTCGTCGGCGGCGCCGAACGGTGCTGCCGACTCGTTGCCCGCCGTGCCGGCGGTGCTGTCCGCGGCCGCTTCGCCCTCGGCGACGATCATCGTGTTGCCCGAGTCCTGCCATGCGTCCTCGAACGCCTCGATGCTGATGGCCACACCGGCACCGTCGGGGAAGCCCGGGTCGTTGATGTAGACCACGCCGGCCTCGTCGTCGATGCCGGTGATGACCACCGCGTGCCCGGCGACCATGTCGTCGGAGAAGGGCTGGTCGCCTTCGCCGTAGAGGTCGTCGGAGTCGAGGCCGATGATGATCTGGTCGCCGTTGTCGAGCATGGTGCGCAGGTCGTCGGTGGTGCCGCTCTGCACTTCGGCGTCGACGCCGTAGTGGTCGAGCAGCTGCAGGCCGCCCTCCAACGTCATGCCGGTGGGGCCGAGCAGCTGCAGCTCGTTGGCCAGGTCGACCAGGTCGCCCTGCGGCACCTCGGTGCCGGTGATCTCGCTGAGCACCATCGCCACCGAGGTGGGCAGGCAGTCGTTGGGGCCGACCTGCGCCTGGTGGTAGGGGATCTCGGCCATCGGCTCACCGTGCACGGCGGGGTCGTCGTCCTCGGTGACCGTGGTGTCGTCGGTGCCGTCCTCGACGATGACTTCGCCGTTCTCGTCCATCTCGAACGGCTCGCCGATCGGCTCGCCGGTCTCGGGATCGAGCTCCGTGTCGAGCTGCCCGTCGCCGTCGGTGTCCTGCGAGGCGAGATCGATCACGCCGTCGCCGTCGGTGTCCGACAGCATCGTGTCGAGCTGTCCGTCGCCGTCGACGTCGAGGCCCATGTGCTCGCCGCCCTGGGCGTCGGTGGTGATGAAGGCGTCGGAGACACCGTCGCCGTCGAAGTCGACCATGGTGGTGTCGACGACGCCGTCGCCGTCGCTGTCGAACGACATCTCGCCCGAGTTGTAGCTCTCGGTCTCGTAGGTGTCGGTCTCGTACGTCTCCGTGTAGGTGTCGGTGCTGTAGGGATCTTCGGGGTTTGCGCAATCGCTCATGATGGGTTCTCCAGTGTCGTGGTGTTGGGTTGGTCTCGGTTGGTCCGGTAACGCTTCCGATGCCGATCCGAGTGGTGGAGTTCCGCGCCCCGCGGAAAATGTCGCGACGGTCGTTGATCAGCTCGAGTAGGTGGGTGGGACGGTGTCCGCGAGCCGCTGGTCGATGGCCTTCTGCAGCGGCTCGATCTCCGCGCGCAGCTTGTTGACGTCGGCGATCCGCGCCTGGCCGGCCTTCATCGCCTCCTGGCGCTGGCCGCTCTCGGAGCGCAGCAGCATCTGCAGTTCGCGGTGCTCTCGTTCGAGTTGCTTGCGGCGTTCGAGCAGCCGCTGCTCCACGAACAGCTCCACCTGTTCGCGCAGGTCGAGGATGCGCAACGAGAGCTCGGTGGTGAACTCCTTGCCGACGCCTTCCTGGCCGAACAGGAGGTCGCTGAGGTAGCGGTGCAGATCGGCCTTCATCCGCTGCTTCTCCTTCGACTTCTTGCGCAGCTTGCCGATCGGCACCGCCACGGCCGCACCGATGCCGTAGGCCACCAGACCCAAACCGCCGGTGGCCAGGCCGAGTGCGCCGGCCGCCGCGTTGGCGATGTTGGCGAACGTGTACGTCTGCATGGCCATCGGCAGGCCGTCGTCGAGGAACGTTGCCTCCATCCGCTGGCTGGTGCGCGCGCCCGACAGCTCACGCAGCCCCTCAGGCATCTCGATCTCGCCGAGCACCACGTCCATGCCGTCGGCGCCGAACTCGGCCAGCACCTTGCCGAGGGTGGCACGGAAGTCGTTGTTGATCGACTGCACCATCTCGTTCCACGCACCGTGCAGCGACCGCTCGAGCTCGGCGGGCATGGAGGCCATCAGCAGCTCGCTGTCCTCGGTGAGGTCGATCACCTCGCGGTAGTGCTCCTTGACCCGGTTCAGTTCCTTGGTGACCAGCCGCGACGAGCTGGTCTGCAGGCGCACGATGCTGTTGCCCAGGGTGGTGCGCCAGCGGGCCTGCTTCGAGCCGAACTCCTCCAGTCCGCGTTGGCGGTCGGCGATCTCGTCGGCCACCTTGCTGTCGCCGCTCGACGCGCGGATGCGTGCCTGTGCCTCGCGCTCTGCGTCGGCGAGCAGCACCCGCAGCAGCGCGATGAGGTTCGCCACGCGGATCAGGTCGCGGTTGTCGGCGCTGCGCTCGAGCAGGGTTCGCAGCTCGTCGATGCCGCTGCGTGCCATCAGCCGGTCGGCCTGTTCCGCGCGGCCGGCGTCGCGACGCGTGCGCGCTTGCTCGGCGAGGTAGCTGCTGGTGAGCACGAACGGCGTGTCGAGCAGTCGCCGCAGCCGCGCGGGCACGTCGACGTCGAGCTCTCCGTCGCCGGTGCCGGCCTCCAACTTGGTCTGCAGCGTGTCGGCGAAGGTGCGCATCTTCGCGCGGTGCTCGGCGATCATCTCGCCGTTGGTGGCCTCCGAGTTCGCGTCGGACTTGGTGACCACGAGGATGATGCGCTCGGTGCGCTCGCTCGCCTCCACCAGGAACTCGAGCTCGGAGCGCGCCACCGGTTCCTCCGCCGACACGGTGAACAGCAGCGCGTCGGCCTGGCCGAGCGCGGCCAGTGCCAGGTCGCGGTGGCCACGGCTCATGCCACCCACGCCCGGCGTGTCGATGAGCACCACGCCGCGCGCCAGCACCGGGTGCGGCAGGCCGATCTCCACCGCGGCCACACCTTCGCGGCGCGCTGCGTCGCCGCGCATGGAGGCGACGTGGATCAGCTCCTCCACGGGAATGTGCTCCTGCGTGGGTTCGCCGTCGTCGCCGATGCGGGTGACGAGGATGTCGAACTCGTCGGCGTAGCGGATGACGAGGTGCACGCTGGTGGCGACGTCGGCGTCGACGGGCAGCAGGTTGTTGCGATCGAGGATGGCGTTGAGCAGTGAGCTCTTCCCGCGCTTGATGTCGCCGCAGGCCACCACCACCAGGTTCTGCTCGTTCCACTGGTCGGCCTCGGCCGTGATGCGCTCGGCCAGGTCGTTGCGCTGCCATTCGCGTGTGGACGCGTGCACGCGGTTGGCGAGGCGCAGCACCTGGTTGGCCAGCGGGTCGCGTGCAGCTTTGCGTGCTTCTGTCTCGACGGGCTCGACGGGCTCGACGGGCTCGACCGATTCGATCGCGTCGATCTCGTGGCTCATCGGTCGGCTCCCTCGAACTCGTGCCACATCACTTCGAACGCTTCCTTCACCACTCGTGCGAGTCGCGCCTCGGTGGGGCTGCGTCGGGCGTCGTTGCCCCACGTGGACCATCGAGACGCGCCGTCGGCCGCGATGTCGCGACTGCGGGTGGCCACCGCTCCCACCGCCGAACGCGGGTCGGTGGTGCCGGTGAGCGTGAGCACGTCGCTCACCAACGGGTCGGGCAGCGCGAGGTCGCCGGTGGAGACCGCGTTCGCGACTTCCAGCAGGCGTAGCTGCAACAGTGCCGGGTCGAGTTCGATCTTCTCCAGTGGGGAACGCAGCGCGCGCAGGGCGCGCAGGTTGTCGGGGTCGTTGCGCAGGTAGCTCGCTCGCCGGAGGTCGTTGAGCGCGGCATGCGCCTTGAAGATCTCGGCCTGGCCGGCGAACCGTTGCATCACCACCTGGTGCAGCGCGGCGAAGCCGCTGGCGGTGTCGAAGATGCGCAGGTAGTCCGATGCGGTGCGGGCGCCGTCGTCGGCCGCCTTCACCGCCACCTTCAAGCCGTAGAGGTCGAGCATCGAGAGCAGACGCACGCGGGTAGGCCGATCGAGTTCGAGCAGGTCGAAGCTCAGGAAGTCTTCGGCGGTCAGGAGCATGTCGTCGCGGTCGAACGGGTCGGTCACTGCGGCCACGGTGGCGAGCGCGCGGGCGTCGGCTTCGGTGAACACAGCGGCCTGGGCCGTCTCGGCCAACAGACCCACCACCGGCAGCACGGAGTGCACGACGCCGCGCAGCTCTGCGGCCACCCGCTCCGCGATGGGCGCAGCGGCGGCGAGCGGATCGCCGTCCTTGGTCAACCGATCGACCTTGCTGAGCACGGCGACCGCAGACGCGGCCGACAGCGACGAGCCGCCGAACAACTTGGAGAACCCGCGCAGGATCTGCGCGTCGGCCTGTCGCAGCAGCGGCAGCAGGAACAGCAGTGCGTCGGCGCGGCTGACCGCGCTGGCCGTCTGCTCGCCTTCGCGACCGGAGACACCGAGGAAGTTGGCCGTCGTCTCCTCGTTCACTTCGGTGACCGTGTTGAGGCCTGGGGTGTCGACGACGGCAAGGTGGGCGAGCAACGCGTTCGACAGGTACACGACCACCGACGAGATCTGTTCGATGGGACGGCCGAGCTGTTCGGGCATGCGGCCGCGCGCGAGCGGCAGCACGTTGACCGAACCGTCGGTGCCGATCACTTCGGCGCGCTCGTGCGCGCCGTACCGGAACTCGGTGACCACTCGCGTGCACTCGCCCGCGTCGACCGCCGCGATGCGTTGGCCGAGCAGCGCGTTGACGAGCGTCGACTTGCCGGAGCTGACGCCACCGGCCACGGTGATGGTGAGCGGCGCAGCGAGCTTGGCGCTGATCTGCTCGGCCATGGTGCGTCCGGGGCCGGGCACGAGGTGCTCGAGCACGTCGTCGCACAACTGGCGGATGCGTGCCGAGATCGGAGGCGGGGGAGGGCTCGCCATGCGTTCCTCAGCCGCCGGCGGTGTACACGACGACCTCGGGCAGTCGCACCACGGTGCCGCCGTCGACGAAGCCGGCGCGTTCGGTGGCGGCCACCTTGCCCACCCACCCCGGGTCCGGGGCGGGCGCACTGCCGACGCCACGCATGTGGTTGGCATCGAACGCGGTGCCCTGCGCGGGTTCGAGCACCTGCACACCCGCCTGCGCGAGCGCGGCGATGATCTCCGCTCGCAGGGCGCCGCTCGACACGCGGTCGCTGAGATCGATGAGCGTCGCGACCAGCGGGCGGCTGCGATCGAACGCGGGTGCGCTCTGCACGCCGGGAGCCGCGAACCCGGGTGGTGGCATGTTGGCCGGCTGGGCGCCGACCGCGGGCGGTGCGCTGGCCGCGGCGTCGGGCTTGCGCAGCACCTTCATCGCGATGGCGCCCACCGCCGCACCGCCGAGACCGACGAGTGCGAGCAGTGCCAGCGAGGTGCCGTCGTCGCTGTCGGAGCCGGCGTTGATGGGCACCGCCTGGATGGTGGTGGCGGTGTTGCCGGCTTCGCTCAGGCACTCCGTCATCGCCTTCGCGCGTTCGGTGCCCTCGTCGACCTTCTTGCGCACGCACTCGTCGATGGTGGCCGAGGCGGTACCGGGCGACATCAGCAACATGACCGCGATGGCCGCACATGCGCCGACGGCGCGCGCCGTACCGAGTTGCTTCGAGGTCATGCCCACTCCCGTCTCACGCGTCGTGCAGAACTTCACAGTAATCGGAATGTCGATACCTCTGGACCGGCCCCGTCGAGTCCAGTCGGGAATTCCCCGCGACGCGGGAACTCGCGGGCCGCTCGCTGCATCGGTCGGTCCACACCACCCGTCACACGAGGACTCATCATGTTGCACGCATCCGCCCCGCACCTCCCTACGCCGATCACCTTCGCTCCTGTGCCTCCGCCGGCACCCACTCCCGCGCCGCGCGGCCACTCGAAGTGGCTCGTGGCCGCTGCTGCCGCACTCGCGGTCGGTGTCGCCGGCTGGGTGGCGACTCGTGACGACGGCGACAGCGGGTCGAACGTCGCGGCTCCCGCCATCACCGATGGCTCAGCGGGCAACGGTTCGATCACTCGTGAGGAACTGAGCGCGGCCTACACCGCGACGTTCGGGGTGCTCGGTTCCAGCACCGCACTCGACTGCGTCGCCGCACAGATGGGCGGCGCCGGCAGCCAGGCCGAGCGCCTGGCGCGTGGCGAGCTGCTCACGTTCGCGGAGGCCGCCGAAGCGTTCACCCCCTTCGTCACGTGCGCACCCGACGCCGACTTCCTGGCGATGATGGTGCCGTCGGCCGTCGAGGCCTTCGGGGGAGGGGTCGACGAAGCGTGTGTCACGCAGCGCTTCCTCTCGTTCGGCGTGCAGGGCAGGGCAGAAGCTCGTGCGCTCGCACTCGTCGACCTCGCCGGCTTCGCCTCCAGCCTGCAGGCCACCTTCGCCGACTGTGCGTTCTGAGCGAGCGGTTTTCACCGCTGTTCGTATCTGCAATCCTTGCCACGACCCCGATGCTGAAGAAAGTGACTCACTCGTGAATTCTCCTCATCCGCCGCCCGCAGGTTGGTACCCCGACCCCTCCGGGCGCGCACCGTTCCGTTACTGGGACGGCGCGCAATGGACCGAGCACACCAACCAGGGCACCCCGCCGTCACCATCGGTCGGTCAGGCAGCCCCGGCTGCTCCGCAGGCGTACCCCGGTGCACCCGCGGCACCGCACGGATACACCCAGGGCGCGGGCTACGCGGGGTACACCGCCGCACCGTCCACTCCGGTCGCTGCCGGTCCGCTCACCGCACAGTCGTTCTTCGACGACCTCAAGCGCTTCGAGGGCTACGCGGTCGTGGTCGCGGGTGCGCTGCTGTTCCTCGTCTTCAGCTTCCTGCCGTGGGTGAGCACCGAACTGTCCGGCTTCGACGTGAACACCGGCCTTCCGGCCACCGAGTCCAACTCGGCGAACGCGTGGGACGGCGACACCGCCTGGTGGATCCGCGGATGGGAGGTCAACCTCCAGAACGTTCAAGGGACGACCAAGCCCGACAGCGGCACCGACATGATCATCCTGCTGCCGCTGGCCCTTGCCGGGGCCGGCCTCGCGGTGGCGATGCGGATGGGTCGCTCCGTCTCGTACGGCAAGGAGATCGCGCTCGGGGCGAGCGGGTTGCTCGCGGCGCTGATGATCGGCGAGGTGATGCACATGAGCGGCGTCCTCGACGAGGTGCCCGACCTCCTCGCGCAGATCAACGGGCCTGCCTTCGAAGGCAGCATCGGCTTCGGCATGTACTCGGCCACGTTCGCGGCGCTGGTCATGGCGGTCGGCGCGGGCCGGTCCCTCATGGCATCGAAACAGGCGAAGGCCTGACCTCACACATTTCTTCTCCGGGCGCGGAACTCTGCCGCCGGAACGTGCATCTCTCTGAGCAACCAACCGATCCCGCTCCGGCGGGACACCACCAGGAGGACACCACATGAGCGACACGGGCGACACCACCGGCTACGACAGCGGCTACACGACCAGTTACGAAGTCACCACCGAGGCCCCGGCCTACACCGAAGTGCCGGCCTTCGACCCGGGAGTGCCCGTGGTCGAGACCGACTCGTACAGCTACAACAGCACCGACTACAGCGAGGTCGCCGCGGTGAGCGAGACCTACATGGACGAGTACAGCGCGAACGCCGATGCGTCGAACTCGCTGTGGCAGGCGTCGGTCGACGCCTACCTCGCCGGCGACGACATGGCCGCCTACGAGCTCAACCAGGCATCCATCGCCGCCGACTCGGCGTCCGACCAGGCGTGGACCGACGCCGGCAGCGTGTGGACGAGCATGGAGGAGACCACCACCGTCACCTCCTACGAGACCGTCGACACCAGCTACGTCGACACCTCGTACGTCGACACGAGCTACGTCGACGCCAGCTCCACCTACGTCGACACGAGCTCCACCTACGTCGACACCGGCTCCACCTACGTCGCGCCGGTCGTCGACACCAGCTACACCGACACGTCGACCGACATCTGACCACTCACTCGCGGGGGCCGGCGCACGGGCGCCGGCCCCTTTGCGCGTCTTGGCACACTCCAAGATTTCTTCGGAACTCGCGGAACTCTCGTCGGGTGGGTCGCATCTGTCAGGGCAACAACGATGCGAGCCACGCTCGCCCACACAAGGAGCAACGACATGAGCGATTTCGATTTCTACGACCCGACCGCAGACCAGGCCGCCAGCGACGAGTGGCAGCACATCAGCAACGATCTGTGGAACCTGCAGATCCCGTTTCACCAGATGGGCGACGAGGCCTGGCAGGCGAGCGACTACGAGACCATGCACAACATGTACTGGGCCGAGGAGCTGGCCGAGACGGCCGGCCAGGAGGCCTACGACCAGTCGTGGGAGGCCTACTACGGCCCGATCAACGCCGAGGGCTACACCGCTCTCGACGCGTCGATGGGCTACACCAGCACCGACACCAGCTTCATCGAGCCCGCCAGCAGCGCCGGCAGCATGTCGATGATCAGCGACTACAGCGCGACGAGCACGCTCTGACCGCGCAACGCCGAACGGCGACACCCTCACGGCCGGGCCCACGTGCAGTGGAGCCCGGCCGTTGCGCGTCAGGCGTTCAACTCGCGGACGAACTGTTCGATCGCGTCGGCCACCTCGGTGGCGTGCGAGTCCTCGTGCATCATGTGCTCGCCGCCGGCGATCACCTGCAGGCGTGCGCTGGGCATCTTGCGCTCGAGGTACTGGCCGGAGGCGGTGTACTCCGGCCGGTCGGCGTCGCCCGCCAGCACCAACGTGGGCGTGACCATCTCGGCGAGGCGATCCATCACCACCGAGTCGGCCTGCAGGTTGAGGTTGGCAGCTCGCTCGGGCACGCCGAAGCGGTGCGCGTTGCGGCGCGAGCGCTCGTTCCACGCCTCCCGCTTGTCCGGATCGCGGAATCCGGGGCCGGTGTTGAGCACCACGATGCCCAGCACGGCACCCGGCCGGGTGGCGGCGTGTGCCAACGCGAGGTACCCGCCCAACGAGTGCCCCACCAGCACTGCCGGCTCGCCCAGTTCGGCGAGGAGCTCGTCGATGTCGTCCAGCGCGCCGTCGCGTGTGTACAACGCAGGCTCGTCGGGCACCGGCGACTCGCCGTGACCGAGCAGGTCGAGGGCGAGCACCTGGTGGCGACCCTGCAGCAGCTCCATGCACCGCGTCCAGGTGGCCGACGACGAACCCATTCCGTGCAAGAACACGAGGGGCGGTGACCCTTGCCCCGATCGAACCACGTGCAGTCTCATGCGTCCCCTCTCTCGAACGGCGAGCAGCTTTGCACGGCCGCCGTCGGCCGCCCTCAGCGCACGACAGCAACGCCGAGCGGGGTCGCCTACTCTCCCCGGATGCCCGTCGAGCCGATCGAGCCCGCTGCAGCAACCGACGCACCCGACGAGTCGCATCGGTCACCGCGCACGGGCATGGCGCCCGCGTGGTTCGTCCTCGGTGTGGTGTTGGTGGTGTGGGGCGGCGTGATCGTCCTCGATGCGATCGGCCCCACGTTCGACCGCGAGGCGCGCATCACCGGCACCGACACCGGTCGCGATCGCCGAGGTGTCAGCACGTACACCCTGGAAGGCATCGACGACCACGGTGGTACCTTCGAGACGACGGTCGACGCCGGGGTCCACGACGATGCGAGCCGTGGCGATCGGGTGGTGGTGAGCCGCTCGTACGTCACCGGTCGTGTCGTGAACATCGTCGGCCCCGGCTTCAGCCAGGGTGGGCTCTCGTCGGTGCCCAGGTACTTCCTGGCGATGGCCGCCGTCGGGGCCGGGCTGATGGTCTGGAGCGTGCGAGCGATGCGGCGTCGGCCGGCCGGCGCGCCGCTCGGCGAACGCGTCGCAGTGCCGACGAGCCTGCGGTGGTGGACCCTGGCCGTCGTCGCGTCGGTGGTGGTGTGGGCGGTGTACGAGCGATCGGTGGCCGAGGTGCGCGCCGGGAAGAGTGCAGCACCGGTGACCACCGAGGCGACTCCGGAGCCCGTCCCGCAGGGTGCGCCGTGCGCCTCGGTCGCGGTCGACGGGCCTCTCGTCGAGACTGCAG
>JAUXQB010000018.1 GCA_030685215.1 Actinomycetota bacterium | reverse complement strand
CCGTAGCTCAGCAACGCCTCGCGACCGATGCCGGGCAGCCCGCCGCTGGTGAGCGGAGGCGTGAACCAGCGGCCGGCGCGACGGTAGAGCAGGTTCGCGACCGTGGTCTCCACCACCTCGTCGCGCTCGTTCACGAGCAGCACGTCGTCGGCATCGGGATGTGCAGCCCGAGCGGCGTCGTACACGTCGCGCCGGGTGGTCTTGTGGCACAGGAACGGGTCGTCGCTGCGCACCCGATCCAGCGCGACCGCGAGCGCGACCGTGGCGGGCACCTCGTCGAGCGGCTGAGCCTCCAGGCGGAACTGGCCGAGCCGGTCGAGCACGATGCGGAGCCGACGCGAACGGGCGTCGGGCGCGATGGCCATCACCGCGCGGGCGATGGCATCGGTGTCGCACGGGAAGCCGAAGTAGCGGGCCGACCCAGCGAGCCGGTGCAGGTGCAGCGCCAGGTGGTGCACACCCTTCTCGTCGATGCGCAGCGTCTCGAACAGCTCGAATGCCGCGCGCGCGGACCGCAGCACGGCGGTCTTCGACTCGAGCTCGTCGTCCTCGTCGGCGGGCACCGAGTCGTAAGTGATCCCGCCCCCTGCGCCGAACTCCACGTGATGATTCGAACGGTCGACGACGGCGGTGCGGATGGCCACGCTCCACACCGACGACGGGCGGCCACCGGTGCTCGGCGGGATCATCCCGATGGCACCGCAGTACACGCCGCGAGGCGAGTTCTCCAGTCGCTCGATGAGGTGCATCGCCGACACCTTCGGCGCGCCGGTGATGGAGCCGCACGGGAACGTGGCGGCGAACACGTCGACCAGACCGACCTCGGGACGCAAGCGCGCGGCGACGGTGGAGGTGAGCTGCCACACGGTCTCGTAACGCTCCACGCGGAACAGCTCGGGCACGCTCACTCCGCCCGGCGACGAGACGCGCGACAGGTCGTTGCGCAGCAGGTCGACGATCATCACGTTCTCCGCAAGGTCCTTCTGCGAATGACGGAGTGCGTCGGCCGCCTCCGCGTCGGCAGCGGGCCGGCCGTGTCGTCGACGGGTGCCCTTCATCGGGCGCGTGGTCACGATGTCGCCGTCGATCTGCAGGAACAGTTCCGGCGACGCGCTCACCACCACCAGCTCACCGAGGTCGAGGTACGCGTTGAACGATCCGCCCTGCGTGCTCACCATCGAGCGATAGAGATCGAACGGGTCGCCGTCGAGCGTTCCCCGCACGCGATCGGTGAGGTTGGCCTGGTACACGTCGCCCCTCGCGATCGCGGCACGTACCTGCTCCACACCTTCGCGGTACAGGTCGCTGCCGTCGACGCGGTGCACGTCGCGCACCAGCGGTGCCACCTCCGGCGGCGACACCAGCGGCACCTCGCGCCGACGCTCGAATGCGGTGAACGACGCGAGCGGCAACCCCTGCGGACCGGCGAGCGACGGGAACGCGGCGTCGAATGCCTGCGCCGCCTCGTAGCCGACGAAGCCCACCACCCACGAACCGGCGACCGCAGCCGACTCGGCCGCGGCGAGCACGTCGCGAACCTGGTCGAGCGAGTCGGCGCGCCAGGCCCCGGTGGCACCTTCGAACTCGTACCCGACACCACGAGCCACGTCGTCGAGGCGCGCCCGCCGCAGCGCGGGCGCGACCGCCGGTTCAGTGGTGGACGGTGTCGACACGGCCGTAGGTGGTGGTGCGCTGCTGCAGGCGCCGACCCAATGGCGCCACCAGCGAGGTGAAGCGCTCCTCGGTCATCGCCTGGCCGTGCGCGGCACCGGCGGCGCGGGAGATGTTCTCGTCCATCAGCGTGCCGCCGAGATCGTTGCACCCCGCGCGCAGCATCTGCGTGGCCCCGGCCTCACCGATCTTCACCCACGACAGCTGGATGTTGTCGATGTGACCGCGGTAGACGAGCCGGGCGATCGCGTGCATGAGCAGGTTCTCGCGGAACGTGGGCCCGCGCCGAGCTGCGCGCTGCAGGTAGATCGGCGAGGCCATGTGCACGAAGGGTAGACCCACGAACTCGGTGAAGCCACCGGTGACCTTCTGCAGCGCACGTGTGCGCAGCATGTGCCGCGCCCACGACTCGGGATGCTCGATGGAGCCGAACATGATGGTGACGTTCGACTTGAGCCCGATCTCGTGCGCGGCCGCGTGGCAGTCGAGCCACTCGTCGGTCGTGATCTTGTCGGGGCACAGGATGGCGCGCACCTCGTCGTCGAGGATCTCCGCCGCGGTGCCGGGCAGCGAGGCCAGCCCCGCGTCCTTCAGCCGACCGAGGTAGGTGTGCAGGTCCTCGCCCAGCCGCTTGGCGCCCTCGGTCACCTCCAATGCGGTGAACCCGTGCACGTGCATGTCGGGCACCGCCTGCTTCACCGCGTGCGTGACGTCGATGTAGTAGTCGCCGTCGAAGCTCGGGTGGATGCCGCCCTGCAGCGTCACCTCGGTGGCGCCCATCTCCCACGCCTCGGCCGCACGCTGGGCGATGTCGTCGAGCGTCAGCAGGTAGGGCGTGCCGCGCAGGTTGAGGCTGAGCGGACCCTTCGAGAACCCGCAGAACTTGCACTTGAACGTGCACACGTTGGTGTAGTTGATGTTGCGGTTGTGCACCCAGGTGATGGTGTCGCCGACGGCCTCCTGCCGCAGCTGGTCGGCCAGTTCGGCCACCGCCACCACCTCCGGCCCGCGAGCGCGGAAGAGCGTGACGATCTGGTCGAAGCCGAGCTCCTGGCCCAGCTGCACACCGTCGAGCACCTCGCCGATGGCGCCCGTGGCGCGGCCCGCGGTCGGCGACGGCAGCAGCATCGGCGGCGGGTTGGTGGCACCCGAGTACCACTGAGTGCTGCGGTGTCCGACCAGCACCACCTCGGCACCGTCCTGCACCACGTCGGCCGCAGTGACCTTCTCCGGCCAGAACGCGCCCGGGTCGTCGCGAGCCATGCACTCGGCGTCGCTGCGGTCCATCACCGGGAAGCGCAGATCCTTGTGCAGCCACTGCTCGGGCCGGCGCACGAACTCGGGGTAGATGGTGAGGCGCGGCGCCATCGCGAAGCCGCGCGCTTCGGTGACCTCGCGCAAGCGGTCGAGCGCGGGCCACGGACGCTCCGGGTTCACGTGGTCGAGCGTGACGGGCGAGACGCCGCCCCAGTCGTCGATGCCCGCGTCGAGCAGTTCGCCGAAGTCGTCGATGAGGTTCGGCGGCGCCTGCAGGTGGATCTCGGGCGGCAGCACCAGCCGTGCCGCCGCGATGGACCACATGAACTCGTCGTGCGGGCAGGGAGGCTCGTGCTGCATGCCCGTGCCCGGCTTGGGCAGGAAGTTCTGCACGATCACCTCCTGCACATGGCCGTGACGGCGGTGCGACTCGACGATGGCCTCCAGCGCGGCCAGTCGATCGGCTCGCGACTCGCCGATGCCGACGAGGATGCCGGTGGTGAACGGCACGCCCGCGCGGCCAGCGGCTTCCAGCGTGGCGAGGCGACGTTCGGGCGTCTTGTCGGGCGCGCCGCGATGGCAGGGCAGATCGCCGCGCAGCGTCTCCAGCATCATCCCCTGACTCGGCGACACCTCCGCCAGCAGGCGCAGCTGCGCTTCGTCGAGCGCGCCCGCGTTCGCGTGGGGCAGCAGCCCGGTCTCGGTGAGCACCAGCTTCGCCATCGCGTGCAGGTAGTGCACGGTGCTGTCATACCCCTGCTCGCGCAGCCAGGTGCGCGCCACCTCGTAGCGGTCCTCCGGTGCCTCGCCGAGCGTGAACAGCGCTTCGTGGCAGCCCATGCGTGCGCCGTCCTTGGCGATGCGCAGCACCTGCTCGGGCGTCAGGTACGGCGCGGCAAGCCTGGCCGGCGGCTGCGCGAACGTGCAGTAGCCGCACTTGTCGCGGCACAGCATCGTCAGCGGGATGAACACCTTCGGCGAGTACGAGATGCGTGTGCCGTGCGCGGCGTCGCGCACCGCACGGGCCTCCCGCATCAGTTCGTCGAGCCCTGCCCCCAGCAGTTCATGCGTCATCCGGGCACACTATCCGCAGTGAGTACCAAAACAGAACCCAGTCAACCCCTGTCGAAACTCTCCGTTCGCGTCATGCCGGGACCGAGGAATCCCCGCATGCGACATGACATGAACGACAGGAAACGGGCGGAGCGAGGGCAGCGGTACAGTCAGCACCATGTCGACGACAGGTGATGATGGCGTCGGACCTGACGTCACCACGCTGGAGCGCACGCTGAAGCTGGTCGGCGACCGGTGGAGCATCCTCATCATCCGCGCCGCGCTGCGCGGCATCCGTCGCTTCGACGACTTCGCCGACGACCTGGGCATTGCGCGCCCCATCCTCACCAAACGACTGCAACGTCTGGTCGACGGTGGCGTGATGGCGAAGGAGCCGTACCAGCAGCATCCGCTGCGCCACGAGTACCGGCTCACCCCCGCTGGGGTGGCCCTCTCGCCGGCGTTGGTGGCGCTCATCCGCTGGGGCGAGCACCACCTCGCCGACGGCGACTCCGAGATCGTGCTCGTGCACGCACCGTGCGGCACGGAGCTGGAGCAGGGCTTCTGGTGCCGGCACTGCGCGACAACCTTCGGACCCGGCGCGATTCGCGCTAGAACGGACTCATGACAGTTTCGGCCATCGTCCTGGCAGCGGGCGAAGGTTCGCGCATGCGCTCGTCGCGGCCCAAGCCACTGCACCTCATCTGCGGTCGACCGATGGTGATGCACGTCATCCACGCGCTCGAGCAGGTCGCTCCGGAGCGCACGGTGGTGGTGGTCGGTCACGGCGCGGAACGCGTCACCAAGAAGGTGCAGGAGCAAGCACCGGGCTGGGCGCACGTCACGTTCGTCGAACAGACCGTGCAGCGCGGCACGGGCGACGCCGCGATGGTGGGCCTCTCCGCGTTCCCGGGCGACGACCTCGACGACACGTCCACCGTCATCGTGCTGCCCGGCGACACGCCGCTGCTGCAGGCGCACACCATCGACGCGCTCGTCACCGCGCACCTCCACAACGAGTACGCGGCCACGCTCATCACCAGCGTGCTCGACGACCCCACGGGCTACGGGCGGGTCATCCGCGCCCCGTCGAAGACCGGCGACGGGCGCGTGCTGCGCATCGTCGAGCAGCGAGACGCCAGCGCCGAGGAGCGAGCCGTGCGGGAGGTGTGCACCAGCATGTACGCGTTCCGTCGCGACCTGCTGGCACCAGCGTTGCGCAAGCTCAGCCCCGACAACGCTCAGGGCGAGTACTACCTCACCGATGTCGTCGGGTCACTCGCCTCGATGGGCCACCGCATCGGCTGCGTGCAGGCACCGGAGGCCGAGACCCAGGGCGTCAACGACCGCTGGCAGCTGGCGCTCGCCGAGCGCGAACTGCGCAGCCGCACCAACCGGCACTGGCTGCTCAACGGCGTCACGATGCTGGATCCGCGCCAGACCTTCGTCGACGTCACCGTGCAGCTCGGGCGCGACGTCACCCTCTACCCCGGCACCATCCTGCAGGGCGACACGGTGGTGGGCGACGGCTGCGAGATCGGCCCCGACACCCGGCTCAGCGACTGCCGCGTGGGCGACGGATCCGTGGTGCAGCACACCGTCGGCCACGACAGCGAAGTCGGCGATGAGGCACGAGTGGGCCCGTACGCCTATCTTCCCTCCGGGAGTTCGGTGGCGCCCGGCGCCGTCACCGGTGCCTTCTACACTGCGCCTGCCGACTGACTGAACACGGATGACATGACCGAACACGGGGGAGCCATGGAGAAGGTCACGACCAAGCGGATGTCGCTCTATTCAGGGCGAACACATCCGGCTCTGGCCGAGGAGGTCGCCGACCACCTCGGTGTCGAGCTCGGTCACCCCGGTCTCGTGCAGTTCGCGAACGGCGAGGTACGGGTGCGTTTCGGCGAGAGCATCCGCGGCAGCGACGTGTTCATCATGCAGACGCACTGCGGCTTCGGCGGCCGCAGCATCAACGACTCCATCATGGAGCAGCTCATCATGATCGACGCCGCGTATCGTGCGTCGGCGAAGCGCATCACGGCCGTCTGCCCGTTCTACGGCTACGCCCGCCAGGACCGTAAGGCGGAGGGCCGCGAGCCCATCACCGCCCGCATGGTGGCCGACCTGTTCAAGGCGGCCGGCGCGAAGCGGATGGTCAGCATCGACCTGCACAGCGGCCAGATCCAGGGCTTCTTCGAAGGCCCGGTCGATCACCTCACCGCGATGCCCGTGCTCGAGAACTACCTGCGCCAGCACGCCGATGCACCGGTCATCGTCGCGCCCGACGCGGGCCGCATCAAGGTGGCCGAGCGCATGGCGCAGCACCT
>JAUXQB010000016.1 GCA_030685215.1 Actinomycetota bacterium | reverse complement strand
AGCGGGATGGCGCGCAGGCCGTACTCGGTCTCGCCGCGGTGGGTGCTCCAGACACGCGGGCCGAACCCGAGGAAGAACTGCGTGGCCTTCATGCCGCTCTTGCGGGCGGTGTAGTAGTGGCCGAACTCGTGCAGCATGATCGACACCGCGAGGCCGAGCACGAACACGAGGATCCACGGGCTCACCAGCGTGAGCACGACGAAGAGTGCGATCCATGCGCCGAGACCGAGGATCATCGTGCTGCGATCGGCCTTGGCCGGCACCTCCGCCGCCTGCGTGCCCCCGGAGACGACTTCGACCTTCATCCGCTCGAAGCGCGACTCGGGGCGAACATCGTTGCTCATCTGGGTTGCCTCCGATCGTGCCGCCCTGCCGACAGGGTGCATTCCGCCGCAAACGGTAGCGGCCCCAGGCGGCGAGCGGACGTCGGGCGACCCGCGCGCACCGTCAAGATGATCGCAAGCGCCACGACGTGCCGTGAGCGGTTGGTCGCGCTCAGGACCCGGCGCCGCTACCGTCGCGTCGCTGGCCGAAGCCGACGATGAGCGCGCCGAGCACTGCTGCGGCAGCGGCCCACGCGAGCATCGGGACCACGCTGTTGCCGGTGGTGGGAATGCCGCTGCGTGCCACCACCTGGAACGAGGCGTAGTCGGTACCCGAGTTGGCCCCGGTGAGCCGCAACTGGTGGGCGCCGAGCGTCTCGTCGGCGCGGATGATCCAGGTGAAGGTGACCTCGCCGGCCGAGTTGGCCACCTGCATGCCGAGGTCGAGCGGGTCGGAGAGCTGGGCGCCGAACACCTCCTCGCCGGGCAGGAACCCGAACCCGCGACCGGTCTGCGTGCCACCTCTGGGCACCTGCTGGAGCACGACGCTGACGGTGATGTTGCCGTTGTTGCCGCCGGAGCCGAAGTCGGGTGTGGGCGTCGGGGTGGGAGTGCCGGGACCCGGGGTGGGCGTGGCCGTGGCGCTGGGATCGGGAGTGGGCGTGGGGCTCGGGGTGGCGTTGGGATCTGGCGTCGGGGTGGGAGTCGGTGTGTTGGTGGGCGTCGGCGTCGGCGACGGGGTGGGTGTGTTGGTGGGGGTCGGCGTGGGCGTGGGTGTGGGCAACACGCCCACCTCGAGCACGCCGGCGTCGATCGACGTGATCGAGATGACGTTGCTGGCCAGGTTGAACACGTCGGTGAACCCCTCGTCGCCTCCCGACGCGTTGATGTCGGAGTCGAGCAGGTCGTTGCCGCCCGCCTGGTTCTGCGGGGAGAACGTGCCGCCGGCCCCGAGCACGACCCGCACGCGATAGTCGCCGGGCAGTGGTGCGACCACGGTGTAGTTGCCGCTGCCGTTGGTGGTGGTCTGCGCCAGCATCGAGGTCATCGTGCTGTTCCACAACTGCACCTCGATGCCGCTGAGGCCGGGCTCGCCACCGTCCTGCTCGCCGTCGCCGTCGAGGTCGTCCCACACGAAGTTGCCGATGTTGATCGGCGTGGGCGTACGGGTGGGCGTGGGCGTGCGGAACCGGATGATGCCGCCGTCGATCGACGTGATGGAGATGACGTTGCTGGCGAGGTTGAAGATGTCGGTGAACCCGAGATCGGCACCCGACGGGTTGATGTCGGAGTCGAGCAGGTCGTCGCCACCCGCCTGGTTCTCGGGCGAGAACGCGTCGTTGACGTTCGGCAGCACCACACGAATCCGATAGTCGCCGGGCAGTGGTGCGACCACGGTGTAGTTGCCGCTGCCGTTGGTGGTGGTCTGGGCGAGCATCGATGTCTTCGCGCTGTTCCACAGCTGCACCACCACACCCGCCATGCCCGGCTCGCCCGCATCCTGACGACCGTCCTGATCGAGGTCGTCCCACACGAAGTTGCCGATGTTGATCGGTGTGGGCGTGCGCGTGGGCGTGGGCGTACGGAACCGGATGATGCCGGCGTCGATGGACGTGATGGAGATGACGTTGCTGGCGAGGTTGAAGATGTCGGTGAAGCCGATATCTGCACCCGACGGGTTGATGTCGGAGTCGAGCAGGTCGTCGCCACCCGCCTGGTTCTTCGGCGAGAACTGATCGTTGAAGGCCGGCAGCACCACGCGAACCCGATAGTCGCCGGGCAGCGGAGCGACGACCGAATAGTTGCCGCTCGCGTTGGTGGTGGTCTGCGCCAAAAGCGATGTCTTCGCGCTGTTCCACAACTGCACCACCACACCCGCCATGCCCGGCTCGCCCGCATCCTGACGACCGTCCTGATCGAGGTCGTCCCACACGAAGTTGCCGATGTTGATGGGAGTGGGCGTGCGCGTGGGCGTGGGCGTACGGAACCGGATGATGCCGGCGTCGATCGACGTGATGTTGATGGTTCCCGACACGGCGAAGATGCCGGTGAACCCGAAGTCGACACCGGACGCGTAGAAGTCGGAGTCGAGGAAGTCGTTGCCGGCCGCTTGGTTGCGGGGTGAGAACGCGTCGTTGACGTTGGGCAGCACGACACGCACGCGGTAGTTGCCCGCCGAGGGGGCGCCGAGTGTGTACAGGCCTCCGCCACTGGTGACGTCGGAGTCGAGCAGCGCCGTCTTGGTGCTGTTCCACAGCTGCACGGTGACACCGTTGAGGCCGGGTTCACCGGCGTCCTGCCGGCCGTCCTGATCGAGGTCGTCCCACACGAAGTTGCCGATGGTGACGACCACGCCTTCTGGCCGCGACGGCGGACCGGGAACTGCCGGAGTCGTGTCGTCCTCGGGTGCACCGGTGGTGGACGGCGGCGGCTCGATCACCTGTCCCGGAGTGGTGTCGGGCGGTGCGGTCGACTCGGTGGCCGGATCCGACGCATCGGGCGGCAACGTGTCGTTGACCGTGGAGGTGTCGTCGACGGCGGACGTGTCGTCGACGGTGGTCGTCGGCTCACCCTCCCAGGTGAGGCCCTCCTCGTTGCCGGTGGCCTCGTCGACCACCGCGTCGGCGCTCGCGCCCTGAGCGCCACCGGGACCCGGAGTGTGCGAGCGCTGCAGGCCGGCCACGAAAAAGCTGAAACCGAGCAGCAGCACCACCACGAACGCACTGTTGCTGAGCTTCCCCTTCATCGCCGGTCTCCTGTGGCCGCTCGGGTTTCGCACACGTTAGTGCACGTGTGCGCGCCGACGTGACTGCGCGTCGCTGCGACCACCCATGGGTAATCTCGGCGCAATGATCGCGGCCGGCCTCATCGTTGTCGCGATCGTCGCCGTCGGCGTCGGGCTCACGCTGTGGACGGGAGTGCCGCTGCGCCTCGAGGAGCGACTCTTCCTGGGCGTGGTGCTCGGCGTGCTGGCAGTGTGCGCCGCGTCGTTCGCGTGGTTCCTCGTCGCCGGCATGGGTTCGAGCACGCTGGTGGTGGGTCTGGGTGTGCCGGCGGTGGCGGCGGGTGGCGGCTACCGCCTGCGAACGGGGCGGCTGCGCGTCGAGTGGCGCAGCGCGCGCCGACGCCTCGGACGGCGAGCGCGCGAGGCGAGCAGCCTGCGACCGTTCGTCGTGTTCAGCGTGGCGTGCGGCGCGGTGTCCACGCGCATCATGTCGCTCGCGTACCAGACCACGCCGCGCGGCATCAGCGCAGGCAGCCTGGCGACGTGGGCCGACTGGGCCGCCCACCTGGCCTACAGCGGGTCGTTCGCGTACGGCGACAACCGTGAGCTCGAGCTGCCGATCGCCGCCGGCACGCCGCTGAAGTATCACTTCCTCGCGAACTACTTCGGCTCGCTGTTCACCGTCACCGGGCTGGAACTGCAGCGCGCGCTGGTGGTGTCGGCGTGGCTGCTCGCCGTCTCGTTCCCTCCCCTCATGTGGTGCGCCGTGGTGCGCCTCTCCCGGTCGCGTGCCACCGCGGCCATCTCGGTGCTGCTGTTCACGCTCAGCGGCGGCATCGGTGCGTGGTACTTCCTCGACGACGTGGAGCAAGGCGGTTGGCGCATCGTCACCTCGCTGCCGCAGACGTACGCGCGCATGCCGGAGCAACATCTGTGGGTCGACAACGCCATCTCCGCGTCGTTGTTCGCGCAGCGTTCCACGCTGCTGGGCATGACCATCGGCATGGCCGCGCTGATGCTGCTGCTCGCGTCGCGTCCCGCATGGCGGCGCGGCGGGTTCCTCACCGCGGGCATCATCGTCGGTGCCACCGGCATCGCGTTCGTGCACCTGCTGTTCACCGCGCTCGCGCTCGGCACGCTCGCCGCGTGGGTCGACCGGCGGCGCACCTGGCTGTGGTTCCTCGGCCCGGCAGCGGCCATCGGCCTGCCGCTCGCGATGGCGATCAACCCTCCGCAGAGCGCGATGCGGTGGATGGTCGGCTGGATGGCACTCGACAGCGGCCAGTCGTGGCTGACGTTCTGGCTCCGCAACGTCGGGCTCTGGCTGCCGCTGTTCGTCGGCATCGCCGTGCTCGGCGGCGCACCGCATCGCCTACGGCGGCTGAGCACCCCGCTGTGGCTGTGGTTCATCGTGCCCAACCTCGTCGCGTTCCATCCGTCGGAGTGGAACAACACCAAGTTCTTCCTGTTCTGGCAGTGGGCGGGTTGCGTGGTCATCGCCTCCTTCCTCGTCGGCGTCGCCCGCGCGGGGAGCCGAGCACGCGACGGCCTCGCGCCGCGGGCGCGTCGCGCCGGAGCGCTCGTGCTCGCCGTCGGCGCATTCGCGGCCGTCACCGTCACCGGCGGTCTCGACACGATGCGGGCGATGCAGCGGTCGACCGCCATCCCGTGGGTCGACACCGACGACGTCGCTGCCGCGCTCTGGCTCCGCGAACGAGCCGCGCACGGAGAGCGGCTGGTCTACGGCGCCAGCAACACGTCCGCTGTCGCCGCGCTCAGCGGCGTCCCCGCCCTCTCCGGTTACCCCGGCTGGACCGACGACCTCGGCCTGCCCGACGCCATCGAGCGCTGGAACGCGTCGTGGCAGATCCTCGCCGGCAGCGACGATGCCCAGACACTCGTGCGCCGATACAGCATCGACTACGTCGTCATCGGACCCCGTGAGCGCTTCGAGGCCAGCGCGAACGATCAGTTCTGGATGACGAACGGCACCCTGGTCTTCGAGCAGGGCGAGTACCGGATCTTCGAAGTGTGAGGCGCTCCCGATGAGCTCCTCGCCGGTCACCAGCACTCGCGCGCAGCGAGCTCGATGGTGGGCCCTCGTCGCGCTCGTGGCGGTCGCCGGCATGACGCTGCGCCTCTGGCGACTCGACTTCGACGAGCGCCAGCACCTCCACCCTGACGAGCGGCACTGGTCGCTCACGTCGTCGGCGCTCGACCGAGCGGCTCGTCCGGCGCAGTACCCCACGCTTGCCGGGCCGGTGTTCACGTGGCTCGACGGCCAGCGATCACCCACCAACCCCTACCGCGGCGCCGACAGCTTCGTCTACGGACCGGTCACGCTGGCCGCCACCCGCGGCGTGGCCGCGTGGCTGTACGACGGGGCCACCACCGACGCGCAGCCGGCGTCGGCCGTGGTGCACGCCATCGACGCGCTCGGTGTGCCGCTGCTCGACGCCGGCGGTGGCGCACGCTTCGACACCGGCTACAACATCGATCTCGTCGGCCGACTGCTCGGTGCCCTCGCCGACACGCTCACCATCGTCGTAGTGGCCGCCATCGGCCGCCGCCTCGGTGGGCCTCGCGCGGGCAACGCCGTCGGCCTGCTCGCGGCGGGGCTGCACGCCGGGTCCGTGCTCGCCATCCAACACGCGCACTTCTTCGGCTCCGAACCGCTGCTGGCGCTCTGCGCGGCGATCACGGTGTGGGCCACCATCCGCGTCGATCGCAGTGACGACCCTCGGCGGGCGCTGCTCGGTGGCGGCCTCGCCGGCCTCGGCGCCGGCGCGGCCGTCGCGGTCAAGTTCACCGCCGTCGGGCTCGCAGCCGTGCCGTTCGTGCTGCTCCTCGTGCTGGCCGTGCGACAGCGGCGCCGCGCCGACCTGATCCGACTCGCATCTGCTGTCATCGGCGGGATCCTCGCGTTCCGGGTGCTCTGCCCACCGGCGTTCGTCGGACTCGGCATGGCGCCGAACCCGACGTTCTGGGACGACCTCAGCCGCTCGCGTCAGGTGGCCGCTGCCGGCCTCCCGCCCTCCATTCAGTGGGCCGACCGCACGCCATTCGTCGACGCGACATGGTGGCTGTTCTGGTTCACCATCGGCCCCGGGGCGCTCGTCGCCGCGGTGGTCGGCGTCGTCGCGCTCGTGCGCCGGCGGCGAGCCGTGGGGCTGTGGAACGTCGCCACCATCGCCGCGGCGCTCGTCGTGCCGTACCTGTTCGTGTTCCGCACCAACGTCACGTCCGGCCGCTACTTCGTGCCGATGCTGCCCGCCGTCGCCGTCGCCGGTGCGTACGGCTTCGTCGCGGCTGCCGGTTGGCTCCGGCCGCGTCTCGCTCGTCGTCCGGCGCAACTCGTCGGCGCGCTGGTCGTCGCCGGTGCGATCGCCGCGGTGGTATGGCCGCTGGCATTCGTCAACGGCGTGTACGGCGATCGCCACACGCGCGTGGTGGCCTCGGAATGGATCGGGCAGCACGTGCCGAAGGACTCGACCATCACGTCCGAGGGGTGGGACGACGCGCTGCCACTCGCCGTGGTCGGCGTGAACCCCACCGACTACCGCAACCAGCAGCTCGACCTGTTCGGCGTCGACACCGTGCAGAAGACGGCCGAGCTCGCGAGCGTGCTGGTCGACGTCGACTACGTGATCGAGTCGTCGAACCGAGTGTGGGGCGCGGTCGCGCGCATCCCCGTGCGCTTCCCCTCGACGATCGAGTTCTTCGAGGCGCTCGACGACGGCCGCCTCGGCTTCGAGCGGGTCGCCACTTTCACCAGCCCGCCCCAGCTCGGATGGTTCCGTCTCGAGGGTGGTGAGGAGGCGTTCTCCGTCTACGACCACCCGGAGGTGCGCATCTGGCAACGCATCCGTGAGGTCTCCCGCACCGAGGCGTTCGGCGTGCTCCGCCCGCGCGCCGCCGCGACCGCGATGCCCGTGCACCCCGACGATGCAGCGAAGGCGGGTGCGATGCTCACCGCCGACGAGCTCGCGGCCAACCGCGGTAGCGGCACGTTCGACGATCAGTTCGCGACCAGCGGACCGCTGTCGAACCCGTTGCTGCAGGCACTCGCGTGGTTCGCCATCGTGGCGGCGGTGGCGGCAGCCACGTTCGTCATCCTGCTGCCCGTGTTCCGACGCCTGCCCGATGCCGGCGCGGGCCTTGCGCCCATCGTCGGGCTGGTGGTCGTTGCGGGGGCGGTTCTCTGTGCCGTCGGTTGGGTGGGCCTGCCACTGAGCGGCACGATCGTGGCCGTCGCCGCCGGGTCGTGGGTGGCTGCCGGGGTGTGGTGCGCACGGCGACGCGCTGCGCTGCTCGCGGAGGTGTGGGCGAGTCGTCGACAGACCATCCTGCAAGCGGTCGGGGTGGCGCTCATCGGCTTCGCCGTCGCGCTCGCGCTGCGTGCGGCGAACCCCGACCTCTGGCACCAGTACCGCGGCGGCGAGAAGCCGTTCGAACTGGCGATGCTCACGTCGATGCTGCGCACCCGCACGCTGCCGCCGCCCGACACGTGGTTCGCGGGTGGCGCGCTCAACTACTACTACGGCGGTTCGCTGCTGGTCAGCATCCCCGCTCGCCTGGCTCGCACGACGCCGGCGCTGGCGTTGAACCTGGGCGTGGCCATGGTGGGAATGGTCTCCGCCGCCGCGAGCTACTCGGCCGGTGCCGCGCTGGCCTCGGTGGGTCGTTCGCGACGAACACCCGACGCAGAGGAGGTGCACGGCCGACGGTCGCGCATCGCGATCCGGCGCGCCGGGTGGCTCGCCGCGCTGTTCGTACTGGTCGTCCCCAACCTCGCGATCATGCCGTCCGTGGTGCGCCGGGTCACCGGCGACGAACGGGGCGCGCTCGACTGGTGGAGCCTCAGCCGGGTGGTGCCCGACTCGCCGATCGTCACCGAGTTCCCCGCGTGGTCGCTGCTGTTCGGCGACCTGCATGCGCACCTCATCGACCTCTCGATCGTGATGGCGCTCGTCGCGGTGCTGGTTGCGCTGTTCGGAGCCTTGCGCGCGCCGACCGCGGGAAGCACCC
>JAUXQB010000010.1 GCA_030685215.1 Actinomycetota bacterium | reverse complement strand
GAGCCACTCGTCGACCACGTGCGCACGCTGCCGCACATCGTCTCCGTTGTCGCCCCGTGGGACGAGGGCGGAGCGGGCCAGGTCTCGACCGACGGCGACACCGCGTATGCAACCGTGCAGCTCGACAGCACCAGCGCGCGTTTCCCGATCGAGGTGGCCGAGGAGATGCTCGACCTCGCAGCCGAGGCTCGGCACGGCGGCACACAGATCGAGCTCGCCGGTCAGGCCATCGACAACGCGCAATCGGGCAGCATCGGATCGGAAGGCCCCGGGCTGCTGGTCGCAGCCCTCGTGCTGCTGATCGCGTTCGGCTCGCTGGTGGCCATGGGGCTGCCGCTCGCCACCGCCCTGTTCGGCGTCGGGGTCGGCCTCGCCGGCGGTGCGTTGCTCACCAACATCATCGACGTGCCCGAGTGGGCCAGCTCTGTCGCCACCATGATCGGGCTCGGCGTCGGCATCGACTACGCGCTGCTCATCGTCACTCGCTACCGCACCGAGCTCGCCCACAGCGGCAGTCCGGCGCATGCAGTCGCCGCGGCGATGGCCACCGCCGGTCGCTCTGTCGTGTTCGCCGGCGTCACCGTGGTCATCTCGCTGCTCGGCATGCTCACCATGAACCAGCCGTACGTTGCCGGCGTCGCGTTCTCGGCGGTCGCGACCGTGCTCGCAGTGATGCTCGCCGCACTCACCCTGCTGCCCGCCCTTCTCGGCTTCACCGGCCACAACATCGACCGCCTGCGACTGCCGTTCCGGCACCCGTCCGCGGAGCAGGCAGGCCGCGGCTTCTGGTACCGGTGGAGTCGCACCGTGCAACGCCACCCGATCGTCACCGGTCTCGCCGGAGCGCTCGCCCTCGGTGTGCTGATCGCTCCGATCGCAGGCCTGCGCCTCGGCTTCCCCGACGCCGGCAACGACCCCACCAGCCTGACCACCCGTCGCGCCTACGACCTGATGACCGACGGCTTCGGCGCCGGCTTCAACGGCACGTTCGTGCTCGTGGCCGACAACGGCGACGTCGACGCGATGGCCACGCTGGTCGCGCTGCAGAACGAACTCGCCGGCACCCCCGGCGTGGCTGGAGTGTCGCCGCCCATCGCCAGCCCCGGCAACGACGCCGCAGTGATCACGCTCACACCGATCGCCAGCCCGCAGGACGAGGCGACCACGGAGCTGCTCGCGCTGCTGCGTGACGAGATCGTGCCCGACGCCCTCGCCGGATCCGGTCTGTCCGTGAAAGTCGGCGGCATCACCGCTGCCAACGTCGACCAGACCGAGAGCATCTCCGCGCGCCTCCCGATCTTCATCGCCGCCGTGATCGTGCTCTCCTTCCTGCTGCTGCTCGCCGTGTTCCGCAGCGTGCTCGTCGCGCTGAAGGCAGCCATCCTCAACCTGCTGTCGATCATCGCCGCCTACGGCGTCGTCGCGTACGCGGCCGAGGGCGGATGGTTCGGTCAGCTGTTCGGGATCACCACGCCGACGCCCATTCCGGCATTCATCCCGATGATGATGTTCGCCATCCTGTTCGGCCTGTCGATGGACTACGAGGTGTTCCTGCTCTCACGAGTCCGCGAAGAGTACCTGCGCACGGGCGACAACACCACGGCCGTTGCCGACGGTCTCGCGGCCACTGCCAAGGTGATCACGGCGGCGGCGCTGATCATGACGGCCGTGTTCGGCGCCTTCATCCTCGACCCGCAGATCTTCCTGAAGATCATCGGGATCGGCATGGCAGCAGCGGTCATCATCGACGCCACCATCATCCGCCTTGTCCTGGTGCCGTCGACGATGGAACTGCTCGGCGACAAGAACTGGTGGATGCCCGCGTGGCTCGACCGGATCATCCCCACCCTCGACATCGAGGGCACCCACGCCACCGTCGACGAGCCCACCACCACCGCCCACGAGCCCGAGCTCGTCTCGGTCTGACCATCCTCACCACTCGAAGGACTCGATCATGATGATCACCACAACACACCTCAGCTCGCTCACCCGTTCGCAGATCGCGCTGCGCTGGTTACCGACGTTCGTCGGCTTCCCGCTCGGCGGCTACATCGCAACGCAGATCGTCGGTCCGGTCGACGACGTGCCGGCGGCGCTGATCGGAGGAGCCGTCGCCGGCGCGATCCTCGGAGCCGTCCAGTGGTTCGGTCTCCGCCGCACGAGGCTGCGTCCGCTCCCCTGGGTGCTGGCCACCGCGACCGGCTTCGCCGTCGGCCTCGCGGCGGGTGCCGCTGTGGTCGACTTCCGCACGAACATCCGGGCGCTGGCGGTGCAGGGTGCGGTCTGTGGAGCGTTGGTCGGCAGCGCTCAGGCGGTAGCGCTCGTTCGCCACAGCCGACGACTGGCCGCGGCGTGGCCGCTGTTCTTGGCCGGGCTGTGGGCCCTCGGCTGGACCGTCACCACCGCTGCCGGGATCGACGTCGAAGCGCAGTACACGGTGTTCGGATCGAGTGGTGCGCTCGTGGTCACCGCGTGCACGTCGGTGCTCGCGATGACGCTGAGAACCGACGAGTAGTCGCTTCCTGTCGCGGCCAGACCGATTCACACCCAGGTCAGGCCGCGACACCTGCGCTTGTGAATGCCGCGTCGGGGCAGGCGAGCGCGTTGCGGAGGGCGCGCACGGTGTCGTGCGCGGCCTTCACCGCGAGGTACTGACGCTGGACGACGCTGCGCAGGCCGTCGGAGATCTCGCGATCCTCGAGCGCCTTCTCGTACTCGGCGACGGCGTGGTCCTCGCCCTGCTCGGCGGCGTCGAGCACACCGTCGGGGCCGGAGCCGTTGACGGCGTCCTTCACTGCCATCCAGCCGCGGTGCATTGCCCCGGCCACGGTTCCCGACTTGTCGATCTGGTCGCCGTACTGCGCGGCCAGCGACTTCAACTCGGTGGCGAACTTCTCGCGCTGGGCAGCGAACTCGCGGAAGGTGACGGCCAGCTCGGGCCGATCGGAGTCGGCCACTCGTTCGGCGGCCTTGGTGAAACCTTCCTTGCCGTCCTCGAGGGTCTGGATGAGGTCCTTGGTGATCTGCTCGTCGGTTGACATGGTGGTCCTTCGGGTGTCGATGTCGTGACCTCGTTCGTCACGACGGGGGTGACACCAGACGTACCCGCGGCGTCAGCGGCCGAAACCTGCCGCTGCGTCGTCCCTGCGTGCGACCAGGAAGCGGCGCTCCGACTCGTTGGTGGCGAGCACGATCGCCCGATCGAAGTCGGCGACGGCCAGATCGTGCAGGCCCGACCGGACGAGCAGTGCGGCGCGGGTGGCGAAGAACAGGTGGTACTCCGGCAGCTGCACCTGCTCGAGCGCCGCGAGGCCGGCCGCCGCACCGTGCACCTCGGCGACCGCGATCGCGCGGTTCAGAGCGACGACGGGCAACGGCCGGATGCTCATCAACTGGTCGTACAGCGCGACGATCTGCCTCCAGTCGGTGTCGACCGCGGCCGCGGCATCGGCGTGCACCGCGGCGATCGCAGCCTGGATCTGATAGTTGCCCGGCGAGTTGCGGCGCAGGCACTCGCGCACGAGTCGGTGGCCTTCGTCGATGAGCGTTCTGTCCCACAGCGTTCGGTCCTGATCGGCCAGGCGAACGAGCCCTCCGTCGGCAGCCACACGTGCCGGGCGCCGAGCGTCGGTGAGCAGCATCAGTGCGAGCAGACCCTTCGGCTCCGCCTCATCGGGCATCAGATCGAGCAGCACCCGCCCGAGCCGGATGGCCTCGCGCGACAGGTCCGGGCGCACCAGTTCGTCGCCGGTCGTCGCCGTGTGTCCCTCGTTGAAGATGAGGTAGACCGTGGCGAGCACCGGCCGCAGCCGATCGGGCAGCTCGGCGGCCGCCGGGATGCGGTACGTCATGTGGTTGTCGCGGATCTTGCGTTTGGCCCGCACCAACCGCTGTGCCATCGTGCTCTCGGGCACCATGAACGCCCGCGCGATCTCGTCCGTCTCCATGCCACCGAGCAGGCGCAACGTGAGTGCCACCTGCGTGTCGGGGGCGAGCGCTGGGTGGCAGCACAGGAAGATCAGGCGCAGCTGGTCGTCGGCCACCACGTCGAGGTCGCCGAGGTCGCCGAATTCGTCGGAGGGAGAAGTCATCGCAGGTTCCGGATCGTGCAAGAGATGCGCGTGCCGGTGTCGCTCGGTGCGCGTGGACTCGCGGCGGATGCGGTCGATCGCACGATTGCGAGCCGTGGTGGTGATCCACGCCCCTGGGTTCGGTGGCACACCCTCTCGCGGCCATCGCTCGGCCGCGATGGCGAATGCCTCAGCGACCGCGTCCTCGGCGAGATCCACGTCGCCCAGCACGCGCACCAGGGTGGCGGTGCAGCGGCCGACTTCGCGGCGGTAGATCTCGTCGAGGGCCCGCCCGTCCATCACGACACATCCTTCACGACACGGCCCTCACGACACGGCCCTCACGACACGTCCGGCACGCTGCCGCCGGTCAGGCAGGCTCGACCTGGAAGGGGCGCACCTCGACCGGGCCCTCGCACGCAGCCGATCCCTTGGCGGCCCATGCCAGCGCAGCATCGAGGTCGGCGACGTCGATGACCCAGAAGCCACCGATCTGCTCCTTGGCTTCGGCGAACGGACCGTCGGTCATCGACACCGAGCCCGCCGACGCGTCGACCACGGTGGCCGACGACGACGGCTGCAGGCCGCCTGCGAAGACCCAGGCGCCGGCTGCCTGGACTTCTGCGTTGAACGCCTCGACGGCAGCGAACATGCGCTGCATCTGCTCGGGCTCCAGCTCCGGGTACTCGCCGACGTGCCACACGGACAACAGGTACTCGCTCATTGGTTGTGCTCCTCGCTCTACGTGACCGGCACCGTGCCGGACACCACGACAACGAACGCCGTCGGCCGAATCGACACGATTCGCGGAAGAATTTCAGAGATCTCCGGCGGCCTGGCGACAGTACCCGTCAGGTCGCGCGCTCGAACGCCAGCCGGCCGACGTCGGCGACGGCGGCCGCCACTTCGACGCGCGGCACCGGCTGCACCTGCTGGCAGTACACGTACGCGGTGGCGCAGTAGTCGTCGACCCGCTCACACACCGCGAACCACTCGCCCCACGGCTTGTCGAGGTGTCGCCATCCGCTGCCGGCGACGATGCCGGCAGCATCGATCTCGTCCTTGGTCGCGTCGCTGCCGGGCGGCAGGATGATCGCGCCGATCTGCTGGATGGTGACCTTCAACCGTTGCGAGAACACGACCGGGTCGGGCAGGTGCCATCGGTAGAACGCCACCATGTCGGGCATCGGGCGCCGCGCATCGGGATCGGCCACCAGCAACTGCACACCCTGCAGCGGAGTCTGGTGCGCGCCCATCCCCCAGGCCGTGCCCACGTAGTCCTCGAGCCCGGTGCCGCACCACGTGGGCAGCGCGCCGTCGCCGGCAGCCAGATCGTCGTCGAGGTACATCTTCACCTCGCCCTCGCCGTACCAGGAGAACCAGCTGGGCTCGTGGAACACGCGCACGCCCACGTTGCACCCCAGGAACCGGCCGGGACCGGTGAAGCCATCGGCGATCACGAAGTCGCGCGCCATCGAGGTGGGGTTCTCGCGACGGAAGCTCGCGTGCAGCACTCCTTCCTCCGGATCGACCGGCCCCAGCACGAGGTCGAACTGGTAGTACAGCTCGGTGCGCCGCGGCGACCCGTTGGTGAGCTCGACGCGCAGGTGCTCGCGGAACGGCATCGGGATCCACGAGTTGAATCCTCTGCCCTCCTGGATGCTCTGCAGCGCGGACGAGTATGCAATTGGACGGCCCAGACCGGCGCCGAAGAAATCGGGCAACGGCACCGAGACGCTCGGCGAGTCGCTGCCGTCGTAGAACACCTCGAGCGTGAACGAGCGCAGGTGCTCGGGGGCCATCGGTGGCACGGTGAGCCAGAAGTGGCCCACTCGCCCGGGCCCTTCGATGTCGGCCAGCACCATCGGCTCCCCGGGCTCGATGGGCGCACTCGGGCGGCCCTTGCGACCGCCGTGCGACGCACCCGCCGCGCCGGCAGCGCCGGTGGGATTCTCGAACGAGATGGTGCGAGCCTGCTGCCGCAGGTCGATGCGAGCCGGGTTGCCGAAAGGATGGTCAGACACGCTCCGCTCCTGATCGAGACGTCGGCGCCATTCTGTCGCGTGTGTGGCACATCCGAGACGGTCAGACGTCGCGCTGGGCGTCGAGCACCGAGCGGACTCGATCGGCGAGATCCTTGAGCCGGTACGGCTTCACCAACAGCTGCACACCGGGGTCGAGACGACCGTGGTGCACGATCGCGTTCTCCGTGTACCCGGAGGTGAACAGCACCCGGATGCTCGGCCATCGCTGGGCCACCACGTCGGCGAGCTGGCGCCCGTTGATGGACCCGGGCATCACCACATCCGTGAACAACAGGTGTACCGCTGGATCGGCCTCCAGCGCTGCCAGCGCGACATCGGCGTTCTCCGCGGCGCGGACCGCGTACCCGAGGTGCTCGAGCTGCCGAACGACGTGATCACGCACCTCGCCGTCGTCCTCGACCACGAGGATCGTCTCGTCGCCGCCCACCATCTCCTCGCCCGCCGGCGCCACCGACGACGCGGGTTGCTCGAACGAGCGGGGCAGGTAGAGACGCACCGTGGTGCCTTCGCCGACCTCGCTGTACACCTTCACGTGACCCGCCGACTGCTTGACGAACCCGTACACCATGCTGAGGCCGAGACCCGTTCCAGCGCCTCTGCGCTTGGTGGTGAAGAACGGTTCGAACACCTGCGCAGCCACCTCCGGAGTCATGCCCGTACCCGTGTCGGACACGGCGATCATCACGTACTGGCCGGGTGCCACGCCAGGGTGCGACCCTGCGTACTCATGATCGAGGTGCGAGTTGGCGGTCTCGATGGTGAGCCGCCCACCGGCCGGCATCGCATCGCGACCGTTGAGGCACAGGTTCAGCACCGCCGCCTCCAGTTGCGGGGCATCGGCCATCGCCGGCCACAGACCACCGGCGCGCACGTACTCCACCTCGAGGTCGGTGCCCAGCGTGCGACGTAGCAACACGTCGAGGCCGGCGAGCAGCGCGTGCACGTCGAGCGCAGCCGGTTCCAGCGGCTGCCGACGAGCGAACGCCAACAGGCGGCGCGTCAGCTCCGCTCCACGCTCCGACGCCTTCCGGATCATCGCCGCGACGTCGCGAGTGTCCGGGCTGTCGCGCAGCTCCAACTCCAGCACCTCCGCGCCACCCATGATCACGGCGAGCAGGTTGTTGAAGTCGTGCGCCACACCTCCCGTCAGCTGGCCGATCGCCTCCAGCCGCTGGCCCTGCAGGCGCTGGCGTTCGAGCTCGCGCTCGGTGCTCACGTCGACGACGTTGCCCACCATGCGCACCATCCGCTCCCCGTCCCACGACAGGGCTGCACCGAGGCGCACTTCACTCCATCCTCCGTCGAGCCGCCGAATGCGACACTCCACGCTGAAGTTCGCCGCCCGCGTGGTCAGCGCCTCCTGAATCGCACCATTCACGCGGTCGCCGTCGTCGGGGTGCACTCGATCCGCCCACAGAGGTTCGTACGAGTCCTCCCCTCCCGGCCCGAACACCTCGGGAAGTCCTGAACTGCGCCAGATCGTGTTGGTCGTGACGTCGAACTCCCAGACGACGTCGGAGGTGGCCTTGGCAATGTCGGAGAAGCGACGTTCCGTGTCGCGGACCGCGGCTTGCGCCGCCTTCCACTCCGAGATGTCCTGCAAGGCACCGCGCACGGCGATGACCCGGCCATCGGGACCTCGTTGTGGCTCGCCCGCTGAGCGCACCCACGCCTCGGTGCCATCGGGGCGTGTGATGCGTGCCTCGATGTCGAACGACACGCCATCGATCACGCACTCGCGAAAGGTCCTGCGGACGAGCGCGCGATCCTCCGGCACGTAGTAATCGACCGTGTCGTCGGCGAGCGGAGCCGAGCCCTGCGGCACGCCGTGGATGTCGCAGACCTCGTCGCTCCACACCGCCGTGTCGTCGCCCAGCACCACGGACCACGCGCCGATGCGCGTGAGGCGGGTGGCCAGACGCAAGGTCGTCGCTGCATCTCGCAGTTCGGTGTCGACTCGGTCGCGCTCAAGAGCGATCGCCAGCAGCTGCACCGCACGATCCACCACGACCAGGTCGTCGGTGTCGATCGGCGGGCCCGCGTCGGTTCTTCGAACGACGACCGCAGCGCGGCCTCGCGAGTCGGAGACCGTGCGCACGAACGGTGTGGCTGCGACCACAGCTACGTCGTCGTCCACCGGCGCAACGGTCCAACTGCCGCCGACCAGACCCTCGAGCATGGTGGCGGTGTCGGCGAGCACGTCGGGCAGTGAACCACCGCCGGCGACGGCCTCGAGCAGACGGTTCTCGGCCACGACCAGGTGCTGCTCGCGCCGGCTGTCGTCGACCTCCACCGCCGTCCCGTACCACGCCGCGACCGTGCCGTCGTCGGCGTGCACCGGCTGCCCCGCCAATTGGTGCCATCGATACCGGCCGTCGTGGCGGCGAAGGCGGAACTCGGTGGAGTACGCCGAGCCATCGGACAGTGCCGCGACCCACGCGGCGAGCGCGGTCGATCGATCGTCGGGGTGCAGCATCGTCAACCACTCGCCCGCCGCCAGGTCGAGGTCGCGGCGACCGACGAACTCGTGGAACGCATCGCTCGCGTGGAACACCGCGCCGGCGGCATCGGCCACCCACACGATGGCCGCGGTGACACCGGCCAGCGCGACCAGTTGCTCGTGCACCCGCGCGATGGCCGGATCGGGTGCTGTCATCGGCCTGACACTACGCCCCCGTCTGCGGGTGCTCGGGCAGGGTGTCGCGAACGGCCTGCACCAGCTGCTGGCCGGTGTGCGGTTTGCAAACGCGGTGACGGCAAGCCGCTCGGCTTCCAGCTGAGGTCGGCCGAGCCTTCCGCCCTCCATTCGGTAGCCGGAATCGCCCGCGCTGGGAAGCGACAGCGGCCACGACAGCAGCGCAACGACATGTGGTTCTCCTCACGGTCGTGTGGGTGGCCGGCGGGGGTTCGGGCGCCGCACCGGAGGCGCCACCTCCTTCTCTCGGGCCGGTGACAGCTTTGGTTGCGCGCCGGCGCAACCAAAGTTGTCACTCTTCAAGTGCGTGTTGGTGCCAGCAACCAGTCGACCGACCACACAGCCAACAACGAGGCCCCGGGGTGAGCCCCGTCATCGGAGTGCCAGCCGACCATCCGAGTGCCAGCCGACCGTCCGAGTGCCAGACACACCCCCGTCGGGACGCTCCCACTCGGATGGACTCCAACCGACGGCGCACCGCCACCGTGGCGACGACCCACACCGACGTGAGAAGAACCCGACATGTGGTCGTCCTCGCGATCAGGCCGTGAAGACACGCACGTAGTCGACGGTGAACGCCTTGCGCTCGAAGTCGAGCGGGCTCGGCTCACCGCCGAGCAAGCCACCCATCGCGAAGTTGAGCACGAGGTGGAACTGATGGTCGAACACCCACTCGCGCTCGTCGCCCTTGTCGATGCGGTGGTACTCCACTCCGTCGGCGAACCAGGCAATGCTCGTGGCGGTCCACTCCACGGCGTACACGTGGAAGTCGTGCACATCCTCCACGTCGACTCGTGCCGAGACACCCTCACTCGCGGAGTATCCGGGGCCGTGCGCGGTTCCGCGTACGACGTCGCCGTCGCGTCCGACGTGTTCCACCACGTCGATCTCGCCGGCCGCCGGCCAGCCCACCTCGTCGATGTCGGCACCGAGCATCCAGAACGCGGGCCAGGTGGCGTCACCCTCGGGAAACGCGGCGCGGATCTCGAAGCGCCCGTACTTCCAGGACGCGAGCCCGGCGGTGGTGAGCCTCGACGACATGAAGTGGCACGCGCCGTACCAGCAGGGAGGCGCGGTCGTCACGTCGAGTGGCTGCGATGTGATCACGAGATGACCTTCCCCGTCGGTCACCGCGTGGGTGTCGGAGGAGAACTCGAGCTGGCGATTGCCCCAGCCGGTGCCTCCGGTCTCGAACGCCCAACGCGCAGGGTCGGGTGGCGCGCCCGCGACACCGTCGAACTCGTCCGCCCAGATCGGCGCACGCGGCGGGTCGGTCGTCGTGGGCGAGTCGGTCGCCGACACCACGGTCGTCGCTGACGGCTGCGCGTCGGTGCTGCCGCGCGTGTCGTCCGACGCGCACGAGCTCGACGCCGCGGCGACGACCGCGACGCATGCGACGACACGCCGCACCGACCGGGCGCGCATCACGGCGCCGCCGGCGTCGTCGACGGCAGGCGAGCCAGCACCTGGAGCGCGAAGCCGTCGAGGTCACCGGCGAGCGACGGCGACAGGTACAGCGGCTTGGAGAAGCGGGTCACCATCACGACGTCGGCGTCGGGGTGGTACATCACGCGAACGTCGCCGCCGTCGTGGAAGACGTAGAGCCACGGCGTCGGGTCCACCGCAGTAGCGGCCCCACACGGGCAGTGCCGCCACGCGCCGAGGCCGCTCCCGTCGGAGTACTCAGCGCCACCCCACACCATCTCGTCGAGCATCTCCGGCGACAGCACCACGCGCCGACGGAACAGCGAGTCGTACCACGTCGCCAGGTCGTCGAGCGTCGACACGACACCGCCGCTCGCGTACCCCACGAAGCCCGGGCGCGTGTTGTCGACGAGAGCGGTGTCGTCCATGCCCAGCGGATCGAAGAGGCGCGACTCCAGTTCCTGATCGAGGAGATTGCCCGTCACCTGTTCGATGAGCATGCCGACGACGAAGTAGTTCGTCGACGAGTAGGCCACCGTCCGGTTGGCGGTGTTGCTCACCTCGTAGGTGTCGAGCACGGCGTCCAACGGATCGACGGGCGCATCAGGATCGAAGCCCTCGATCGTGCGATAGTCGGCCAGACCCGACGCGTGCGCGAGCAGGCGGCGCAGGGTCAGTGAGTCGGTCAGCTCCTCGGGCAGATCATCGATCGCCGGCAGCGGCCCGTCCAACGTCAGGGCACCCTCCTCGACCAACTGCAGCGCTGTGGCAGCCACCATCGTCTTGGTCACACTCAGCGCCTCGAACCGAGCGTCGGGGTCCACGTCGGGCTGCCCATCAGCGGCAGCGGACGACTCGGGGGTGGGCTCGGCGTCGAAGTCGAGCGTGTCGTGCACGCCATCGTCGTTGACGACGACGACCGCAGCGTGCTCGACCTCGTTGCCCGCCATCCAGCCAGCGATGCCCGCTCGTTCGACGCCGGGTTCCGTCGACCCGGCCGCGTCGACGCCCACCTCGGGGCGCGCCGACGGCGCCGGCGGCCCGACGGTCTCGGTCACCTCCGGGAACAGTGTCGGCTGCGAGACCATGGCAGCGGCCACCGCCAGCACGATCAGCAGACGCACAGGTGCCAGCGGGTGGCGGTCTCGCGCGGCCGACCAACGGTGCTCGAACGGGCGAAGGGTGGCCACCGTGAACACCAGGATCGGCGCGAAGACCAGCGCCAGCAGGCCGACGTCGCGCGTCGACGACGGTGCTCCGGCGACCACGTAGGCCACGCACAGGACCGCGGTGTGCCACAGGTAGACCGTCATCGAATTGGCCGCCACCCAGCCGACGACCTTGTTCACACCGGGGATCTCGCCGATGAGCCGGAAGTGGTCCTCGAACAGGATGATCGCACACAGCCAGCAGAGCCCGACGAGCGCCATGGTGACGTTGGAGTTGTTGACGACCATGTCGGCCGGCGGCACCAGCCAGGTGACCGCGGCGGTGAGCACGACGAGCGCGACCAGCACGCGACCTCGACGATAGAGGCGCGCGAACTCGTGCCGCAGGTGGTGCCCGGCGACGCCGAGGGCGAAGAAGCCGCCGAAGCAGACGAGGTCACCGACGCCGCGCAGCACCGCAGTGGCACGCACCGACGTCTGACGGAGGATGAGTGCGTCGAGCGACACGAGGGCCGCACCCCACAGTGCGACCCACACCGGCGCGCGGAGGCGGCGACCGATCCGCGCGGCGAGCGGGGCGGCCAGGAGCACGAGGATCAACGCGCGGAGGAACCAGAGCGGCGTCGAGAGCCAGCCTTCTTCCCATGGCAGCGGTGCCGGACTCTGGAACGGGATGATCCAGCTGAGCACGTCGACGAAGTTGGTCCGGAGCACGTCGGGGTTCGCCGCGAACACGGCTGTCAAGGAGGCGGCGATGAACACCGCGTACGGCGGCAGCAATCGCCGGAGGCGGGCGCGCACGACCACATCGATCGGCCGCGAGCGCATGCTCTTGGCCACCAGCGCACCCGAGACGTAGAACACCGCGGGCATCGCCGCGAACACCCACGAGATCCACCAGAAGCCGAGCGCATGCCAGAACATCACGCGCAGGATCGAGATGCCGCGCACGGTGTCGAGGAAGCCGTCGCGACCCGCGGGTTGCTCGTCGGGTGGTCGCGGTGCAGGACGCTCCGCCGGGTTGGTCGCGGTGAGCGCCGTGGGCAACGCGACGAGTGCCAGCACCACGACCGGGGCGAGGTTGATCATGCTGTAGCCGCCGGCCGCACGGATGCCGATCAACGAGATCGTCGCGATGAAGCACCAGAAGCCGGCAGACGCGATGAGGCCCGGGATGCGGTCGGTCGCTTGACGATGCTCACCGCCCAGGTCGCCGGTCGGCACCCACTCCTGCTCGCGGTCGCTGAGGTGGTCGCGGAGCGCGAAGAGGTGAGCCACCTGTGAGATGAGTCCGACGCGCCGGGAGGCCGGACCGTTCGACAGGTAGAGCCATCTCGGCTGCAGGACGAACTCGGTGACCAGCGCCGGCACGAGCATCAGCGTCGGTGCCAACGAGATGGCCTGCGGCACCTCCAGCAGCGTGAGGACGGGAACCACCGCGGCGATCACGGGGCTCAGCGAGCTGGTGACGTAGAAGATCCAGCCGTCCCAGATCGAGAGGCGTTGCATGAACGTGAGGCGGAGGCGTTTGAACAGCGGTGTGCCGGCGAGCGCGAAGTTGCCTCGCGCCCAGCGGTACTGCTGCGACGCCAGTGCCTGAGTGGTGGAGGGCGCCGACCCGGCGGCGAGGACGAGTGGCAGGTACGACACCTTGTAGCCGGCGTCGATCACCTTCATGCCGGTGAACAGGTCCTCGGAGTGCTCGAGCAGCGCGATGCCGCCGCGTTCGTCGAGTGCCGCGCGGCGGTACACCGCATTGGTTCCCACACAGATCGCGCCGCCCCGGCGATCGCGTGCGCGCTGCACGATCCGGTAGAACTGCTCCTGCTGCGACGCAGCGCCGACTTCCACCCAGTTGGCCTCGTTCACACGGAAGAACTGTGGAGTCTGGACGATGCCGATCTCGGCCTCGGTGAAGTACGGCAGCGTGTGCTGCAGGAAGTCCTCACGCGCGGCGAAGTCGGCATCGAGGATGACGATGAACTCACCGTCGGACTGTCCGTATGCGTGGTGGATGTTCCCGGCCTTCTTCATCCAGCCACGGTTCTCGCGATGGATGTACGTCGCGCCCAGTGCTTCGGCATGTGCGCGTACGTCTGACGAGCCCTTGTCGTCGAGGACGAACACGCGCACGGGGCCACCATGGCGGACCCGCATGGCGTGGAAGATCGTGTTGCGGATGACCTCGGGGTCCTCTCCACAGGTGGTGATCAGGATGTCGACGCTCGAGTTGCGCTGGCGCCGTGCACTCGTGGTCAACCGCTCGTGCGCCCTGCGGTCGAACACGCGGATCTGGAACGACCAGACGATGCTGACGGCAGCACCGGCAACCATCATCAGGCCGAACGGGAGCAGCAACTTCAACCAGTCGCCGCGCATGGCGAGGAAGAACAACGCGGCGCCGAGACACATGCGCGAGAGCGCGGAGAACTGGAGGAACCAGCGACCCGTGCCGTGCGTGTAGGACCACAGCTCCTCGTCGTCGGGTGGGGCGTGCACGCCGGTGTGCGGCAGCGGCGGTTCCTCGATGGTGTCGGTCTGATCGACCGCGTTGTGCTTGGTGAGCAGCATCACGGCTGCATCACCACCAGTGCCATCATCGCGGCCGGAACGACGAGGTTGCAGAAGCGCAGCCCCGGTGTCGGCGCCGCGATGTCGTGCGCACCGAAGATCTCCGGATCGCGGTCGGGTGACGGGCTGTCGAGCTGCTCGTCGGAGACGAGGGCCGAGGCCGACGAGAACAGTCCGATCGCGACGACCGCCGCGATCGCGACTTCGGCGATCGGGCCGGCCAGCACATGCTCCCACCACGCGCGCTCGTAGCGCTCGATCGGCAACGACAGCAGCAGCAGGTGATGCATGAGCATTGCGAGTGCCGACCCGATGACGAGCCTGGCGATCGCCGGAATCGACAGGCGCAGGCGCGAGGCGGCGAGGGTGAGCACCACGACGCCGGCGACGGCGACAGTGGCGTGGTCGGTCATTGCCGACAGCACGCGCCAGGGATGCTCGTCCGCAGAGGCGACGCCGAACGTGCCGAGGCGGCGGTACACCAGGTCCGACGGCGCGGTCAACGATGCGGCGAGGTACTCGTGCACCGCGCCGGCTGCCAGCGGCCACGACAGCACGGTGAACAGCACGAGGCGACGCAGGAGGAACAGCGAGCGATACCCCCAGCACGCGAGGTACACGTTGATCACGGCGAGTGTGCACAGCACGCCGATCGCGCCGCCCCGCCAGGCCGGCGCGACGAGGGCGAGGGCAGCCAGTGCGATGCTCGCGGCGAGCAATGCGGCGGCGTGTCGCCGGGGTACGGTGCGCACGGTGTCGTCGGCGAGCGACGGCACCCAGCGCACCACGCTGACGGCCACTGCCAGCGCGCCGAGCGTCGCGATGGCTGCTGCGCCGGCAGAGCGGTACGCCCCGGGCTCGGCGACGGCGCGCGTCACCGTCAGCAGGCAGATGCCGCCGATGACGGCCACGCCGGCAGTGGCGGCGAGGGTGGATCGGAGATCGACGGACACGTCCGGCTCCTGGTCGATCAGGTCGGGGACGCGTGCGTCGGAGAGTGCTGTGGATGACGTCATGGGAGGAACCCTCTACTTTTCGGATGTCGTTGGCAGGTTCCGCGTTTTCGGAACAGCAGAGCCATCGGGATCTGTGGGTTAGGTGGAGTGGCGAAAGTCGTGCAGGTTTTCGTTCTGCGGGGCATCGGGTCAGCCGGCGAACTGGCCGACCAGGACCCGTCGACCACCCGCCCGTGGTCACAACGCCACGCCGACCCTAGGCATGGTCGGTGGCACGATCCACCGCGGCCGTCACGATCCGGCGCGCGGCGACGCTGGTCGAGCCGTGCGCGCGCCAGTGGCCGCGGGCAGCGTCCGGCCTGGTAAGGACACCGATTCGCGGACTTCTGCGCCGTCGGTCAGGTTGGTCGGAACGGCGTCAGTCGTACTGCGTGTTCCATGACACAGCCGGCGTTCCAGCGGTCAGTGCAGCCCGATCGAGCGTGCGTAGTAGCGCGCGGTGCCGCGCCTCGCGAACGACTTCACCGAGTCGACGCTCTCCACGTCGGGCAGACCGTCGGTGCGCTCGGTGGCGGTGTGGGTGGTGCGCACCACGACGCGCTTGCCGCGATGGCGCGCGGTCACGGTGACGACGGCGACACGACCGTCGGACATGCAGGCATGGATGACGGTCACCCGATCATCACGTGCATCACGTCACTCACTTCCACGGCCCCTTCGGCTGGCGACGGTTGGCAGGGTCTGGGCCAACGGTGATGGGCAGAGTAGCCCGTTCGAGCGGCCCCGTCATCAGACACTCGCGTGACACTACGAACCGTGGCGACACGGCCACACACGGTCGACCGAAGGGGGACGGTCGAGGTGACCGTCCCCCTTCGCGACGCCGGTCTAGATCGCGTCGGGACCTTCTTCGCCGGTGCGGATCCGCACGATCCGATCGACGTCGGACACCCAGATCTTGCCGTCGCCGATCTTGCCCGTGGCCGCGGCCGAGGTGACCGCATGGACCACGTCGTCGACCACCGCGGCGTCGACGACGAGCTCGATCTTCACCTTCGGGACGAACGAGATCTCGTACTCCGTTCCGCGATACGTCTCGGTGTGACCGCCCTGACGGCCGAAGCCGCGGACCTCGATGACCGTCATGCCGACGACCCCGATCGCCTTCAGCGCGTCCTTGACGTCGTCCAACTTGAACGGCTTGATGATGATTGTGATGAGTTTCATGTCGTTGCTCCTCTCATCCGACCAGGGAATCGGCGGTGTAGCCGGGTGCGCCGTGCTCGTGCACGTCGAGGCCCTCGAGCTCTTCTTGTTCGGACACGCGCAGGCCCACCGTCTTCTTCAGGACGATGAACAGCACCCCGGAGGTCACCAGCACGAAGGCAGCGATCGAGACGACGCCGACCACCTGGCTGATCAGCTGATCGGCCCCGCCGCCGTAGAACAGCCCTTCCTTGACGAGCCCGCCGGACTCCTCCGCATCCAGTGTGGAGAACAGTCCGACGGCGATGGTGCCGAACGCACCACACACACCGTGCACGCTGATCGCTCCGACCGGATCGTCGATGCGCACCCTGTCAAAGAACGACACCGCGAAGACCACGATGGCGCCGGCGACCGCACCGATGACGATGGCACCCAACTGATCGACGACCCAACACCCGGCGGTCACACCGACCAGGCCGGCCAGTAGGCCGTTGCCCGTCATGCTCACGTCGGGCTTGCCGCCCTTGAACCAGGTGACCATCATCGCCACCACGGCACCAGCGGCGCCGGCGAGCACCGTGTTGATCGCGATGAGCCCGACCACCACGTCGGCGGCCAGGTACGAGCCGGGGTTGAACCCGAACCAGCCGACCAGCAGGATGAAGCAGCCGAGGATGGCGAACGGGATGTTGTGCCCCGGCATGCCGCGCGGTTTGCCGGCGGCGTCGTACCTGCCGATGCGGGGTCCCAGGATCTTCGCACCCATCAGTGCCGCGAGGCCGCCCGTCATGTGCACGATGGCGCTGCCGGCGAAGTCGTGGAACGGCGTGTCGTTGATGCCGCCCTGGAACAGCCAACCGCCACCCCACTGCCAGCGGACCACGATGGGATAGATGACCGCTGAGATCACCGCGCTGTAGATCACGTACGACCGGAACTGGGTTCGTTCCGCCATGGCGCCCGACACGA
>JAUXQB010000038.1 GCA_030685215.1 Actinomycetota bacterium | reverse complement strand
AAGCGCGTGTCGCCGGCGATCAGCACCTTCAGGTCGGGGCGGCTGGCGCCGACCGCGACACCTACGTCGTCGGCCGGAAGCAGGTCGGCGTTCGCGGCACCGGCGTCGAGGTAGGCCTCGACGCGATCGCCCGGCGGCAGGTCGGCGTCGACCACCGTGCTGCTGCGCGGGCCGATCTTCACCGCCTGATCGCTCACCGTGATGCCGTCGACGTCGATGCGGATGTCCTGCGTCACCTCGCTGTCGCCGAAGTTGCGCACGGTGACACGTGCGTGCAGCCCACTGCCACGCGCCTCCACGTCGACGCGAGTGATCGCCCGGTTCACGTTCTGGCTGCCGACCTTCTCGTAGCGCGTGCCGGGCGGCATCAGCTGCTCTTCATCGTCGGTGAGCCCACCGTCGCTGAGGAGCACGAAGCCGATGTCGGCGCTGCTGGTGTCGAGGCTCTCGGCCAGGCTGAACGCACCGGCGAAGTCGGCGTGACCGCTGGTGGTCTCGACGGTGCGCAACGCCGAACTGAACGCGCTCTCGTCGTCGCTGGCAGTGAGCACCACCCGCGGTCGTTCGCTGGCGATGACGATGGACGCGATGCCGCCGCTGGGCAACTCGTCGCGCAGTTCGATGGCGCGGTCGACGGCCTGCTGCAGCCGGTCGGGGTTGCCGTCGAGCGCAGCCATCGAGCCCGACGCGTCGACGATGAACACCGTGTGTTCGCTGAGTGCCGCGGCCTCCAACTGCACCGGCCGCGCCACCGCCAGGGCGAGCAACACGACCGCGAGGAGTTGCGCGACGAGTAACAGGCTCCAGCGCAGCTTCTGCCACGGCGACGCACTGCTCACCGGGCGCTCGATGGAGCGCCACAGGAACGTGGAGCTGACCGTGACCGACTGCCGGCGCGGCCGCAGGATGTGCAGCAGGATCACCGGGATCGCGAGGCCGAGCAGCGCGAGCCCGGCGGGGTTGGCGAGCGACAACGAGAGCGAGATCATCGCGCCGTACTCATCTCACTCCGCTCATCGCACGACGCCGTGTTCGCGCCAGCCCTTGAGCACGACGTCGTCGATCGGCTCGTCGGCCATCACCTGCTGATACGCGGCACCGCGACTGCGGCAGCGCGCCGCTGCTTCGAGCAGCCAGCGGTCGACCACCTCGCGGTACGACTTCACGCTGTCGTGGCTGAGGCTCACCGGCACGTGCTCGCCGGATTCCGCGTCGACCACGTCGAGGTCGCCGATGATGGTGGGCGAGATCTCCTCGGTGGCCAGCACGTGCAGCACGGTGACGTCGCCGCCGCGCGCCGGCAGGCGGTCGACGGCCGGCTCCCACGACGGGGTGAGCAGGTCGCTGATCACCACGGTGGCACCCGCCGGACCGGGGCGCGCGAGCACGTCGGCGGCGGCCGAGCGCAAGTCGGTGTTGCCGGTGGGCTCCAACGCCTCCAGCGTGCGGAACAGTGCGGTGATCGCATGACGCCCGCTGAACCGCTGCGGCGGCCGCAGGGACGGTTCGAGGTGCAGCGTCACCGTGTCGCGGCGCGTGAGGGCGAGGAAGCCGATGGCGGCGGCGAGCCGCTTCGCCTGCAGCAGCTTGTCGTGGTGGCCCATCGACGCCGACACGTCGAGCAGGATGCGTAGGTGCAGGTCGTCCTCGGCCTCGAACAGCCGGATGAACAGCTGACCGGTGCGCGCGTAGACCGCGTAGTCGATGCGGCGGTAGTCGTCGCCCGGGTGGTACTCGCGCTGGTCGGCGAAGTCGAGCGAGTTGCCGAAGCGAGTGCTGCGGTGCTCGCCGGCGAAGCGCCCCGCCAGACGGTTGCGCGTGCGGAGTTGCAGTCGTTCCAGCTGCGTCAGCAGGCGTGGTTCGAGCAGGTCGGTCACGGCGCGCCGCGCATCCCCGCTGCCGGTTCGCCCACCCCGTCGAGCAGCGCTGCCACCAGCTGGGCGGCGTCGACGCCGTCGGCGGTTGCCTCGTATCCGACGACCAGTCGGTGGCGGAGAGCGCCGATCGCCACCGAACGGATGTCGGCGATCGACACGTTGGGCCGGCCGTCGAGCAGCGCGGTCACCTTGCCGGCCAGCACCATCGCCTGCGCGGCGCGCGGCGAGGCCCCGAAGCGCACGTAGCGGCGCACCAGTTCGGGCGCGGTGGCGGAGTCGGAATGCGTGGCGACCACGAGATCGACCGCGTGGCGCAGCACGTGGCTGGCGATGGGCACACGGCGGGTGAGCTCGATCATCGCCATCAGCGTGGGCGCGTCGGCAACGGAGTGCAGCTGCACGCTGTGCGTGCCGGTGGTGCGTTCGAGGACGGTGACCAGATCTTCCGCACTGGGGAACGGCACGTGCGCCTTGAGCAGGAAGCGGTCGAGCTGTGCTTCCGGCAGCGGGTAGGTGCCCTCCATCTCCAGCGGGTTCTGCGTGGCCATCACCAGGAACGGGCGGGGGAGTGCACGGGTGGCGCCGCCGGCGGTGACCGCACGCTCCTGCATCGCTTCCAGCAGCGCCGACTGGGTCTTGGGTGTGGCGCGGTTCACCTCGTCGGCGAGCACGAAGCTGGCGAACACCGGCCCGGGCCGGAACTGGAACGTCTTGTGACCGCGGTCGTCCTCCTCCAGCACCTGCGTGCCGACGATGTCGGCGGGCATCAGGTCGGGGGTGAACTGCACGCGACTGAACGGCAGGTCGACGGCCTCCGACAGCGCCTTGAGCAACATCGTCTTGCCCAGGCCGGGAACACCCTCGAGCAGCGCATGTCCTTCGGCGAGCAGGCAGGTGACGACCGTGCGCACCAGCTGGTCCTGGCCGACGATGACCTTGCCGACCTCCCCTTCGATCTCCGCCGCGATCTCGGCGTAGCGCTCGGGCGAGATGGTCGGCCCTGCGGTGTCGTGCTGCGACATCAGTTCTCCCCTTGCAGTTGGTTGAAGTAGGCGAGCACGAGTGCTCGCACCGACGGTGGCACCGACGGGTTGTCCATCGCGTCGGTGGCCTCACGCGCGTAGTCGTCGAGCACGTCGGAGACGGCCACGTTCGACGAGCCGCTGTTGGTCTGCCCGTCGGTGGTGCCGATGGTGCCGCCCTGCCCGTTGCCGCTGCCGCCACCGACGCTGCCGGTCTCGCCGCCGGTGCCGTGTGCCGGGTCGTAGATGGTGTCGGTGTCGGGGTTGCCGCTGCCGTCGGTGTGGCCGGTGCCGGTGCCCTGACCGCCCTGTCCGCCGGTGCCGGAAGTGCCGCCACCACCGTTGACGTTGCCCGACGGATTGCCGCCCGAGCCCTGACCCTGGCCTTGGCCGGAACCCTGCCCCGAGCCCTGACCGGAACCCTGCCCCGAGCCCTGGCCTTGCCCCTGGCCCTGGCCCTGGCCTTGCCCCTGACCTTGGCCCTGTCCGGCGGAGGGGTCGCCCTCGCGTGCCTCGGCCAAGCGGTCGGCGGCGTCGCTGGCTGCCTGTGCCGCCTCGCCCGCAGCAGTCTGCTCGGCAGCCTCGGCCGACGACTGTGCGTTGGCCTGCCCTGCCTCGCCGAGACGAGCGCGAGCAGTCGACACGTCGCCTTCGCGGATGGCTTGCGCGGCCTCGCGCAGCAGTTGTGCGGTGCCAGGGTCGCCGGCCTCCTGGGTGGCCGCGAGGTCGTCGAGTCGTTCGGCGGCCTCGGCCCGCTCGTCGTCGGTCATGTCCGGCAGCTGCTCGCCCAGCGCGTCGAGCTGCTCCTGCACGCTCTCCTCGCCGGTGGAACCGGGCAGCGGCGCGGTCTCCAGGCTGCGCTGCAACCCTTCGGTGGCCGCCTTCTTCGCGAGCAGGTCGGGGCTCACCTGTTCACGCAGTTCTGCTGCTGCGTCGTCGAGCAGCTCGTCTGCCTCGTCGAGCGACGAGGTCTTCTCCAGCTCCTCGGCCAGCTGCTCCAGACGTTCGGCCGCCTCCTCGCCGCCGGGCTGTTCGGCGATGCGTTCGGCCTCGGCGCGCAGCACGTCGGCGGTGGCTTCGATGGCGGCCTCGTCGTCGGCGCGTTGTTCGCGCAGCGCATCCTGCGGGTTGGCGATGAGCGCCAGCGCGAGGGCTGCGGGCGCGATGACTGCCGCGATGCCGGTCGGCTTGCGCAGCAGCCGGTAGCGCACGGCCTCCTTCGGTGCCGAGACCGAGGCGATCTCGTCGGCGCGTGCACGAACTCGTTCGGGGAAGTCGCCGTCGTCGCCGGCCAGTTCGAGCGAGGTGGCGAACGCATCTCGCGTGTGCAACCCGCGGTCGGCGGCACGGGCCACCAACATGTCGGGCACCTTGCACACCACCGCGTAGCCGACGACCCCGACCGCGATGGCGGCGCTCAGCCACAGCGCCGCGGGCTCGGCCCACGGCAGGTCGAAGTAGCGAGCCGCCACCACCAGCGCCAGCGCGGCGACGGCCACGACCGGCGCCAGCAGTTGCAGGGTGGCGAGTGCCCACGCGACGCGCAAGCGACGGCGGACGGCTCGGAACAGGGGAGTGAGTGATCGGTTCATCGTTCGGTCTCCGCTGGTGTGCGCAGTCGCCGGATGGCGAACAGCGAGAGGGTGCCGGCCACGGCCGACAGGATGGCAGTGCCGAGGATCCAGGCAGGGAACCCGTCGTCGTTGCCGTTGAGGATGCGGAACCTGGCGCCGAAGTCGTCGTCGGGGAACCAGGCGAACCACGAGTCGTTGTTGTACGACTTCGCGTTCACCAGTTCGCCCCGCGACCAGCGCAGCGGGTTGCCGCTCTCGTTCGAGTTCTCGCCGGCAGTGGCGTCGGCCACGATCGCGATGGGGTTGAAGGTGAGCAGCACGGCGGGCGGGTTCTCGAGGTCGGCCCCCTTGCTGCCGTCGGCGACGCGCATCGTGAAGTACAGCAGCGGGCCGAGCAGGATGATGAGCGCGGTGAACCCGTACGCCACCAGCGTGGCGGTCTGCACGCGACGGGCGAGCGAGCTGAGCGCGGCAACCATGATGGTGAGCAGCACGGCCACCACGAAGATGATGCCGATGCCCTTCACCCCGTCGAGCACCCGGATGCCACCGAGCAGGTAGGCCACCATCATCACGGGTACGGCAGCCACCAACAGCAGCACCAGGAAGCTCATCGCCGCCAGCACCTTGCCGATGAAGATGCTGCGTGGGCGCAGCAGCGTCACCTGCAGCGGCAGCAGAGTCTGCCGTTCGCGTTCGCCGGCGATGGCACCCGCGGTGAGGCCGGGCACGAAGAACAGCACGAGCGCGAGCATCACGAACAGCACCCATTCGTAGAGGTCGCGGCCCAAACGGGTCTGCCGAGCGAGGTCGGTCTGGATCTCGCCCGTGCTCTTCGTGCCCTGGTACACGAGGTACACGGTGAGGATGAGCAGCGACAGGAACACGCCGATGACGACGAACGCGCGACCGGTGCGCATGCGTTCGCGCAGCTCGCGCCCGAGGACGGGATTCATCATCACTGAACGACGCCCCTCACTGAACGACACCTTCCGTGATGGACATGAACAGCTGCTCGAGCCCGCCGGACTCCTCGACGAACTCCACCACATCGCGTTCCTCGTCGACGAGCAGACGACGCAGCAGTGCCGCCTGTTCAGCGTCGTCGTTGACGGTGAACGCCTCGGTGGCACCGGTGGCGAAGCGCACTCGCACGGTACGAGCGCCGCCCAGCCTGGAGAGGATCTCGCGAGGGGTTCCGGCTGCCAGCAGCTTGCCGGCTTCCATGATGGCGATGTCGGTGCACATCTCCTCCAGCTCGGCGAGGATGTGCGAGGAGATCACGATGGTCTTGCCCATCGTGTTCAGCGTCTTCAACAGCTCGCGCAGCTCCACGCGGGCTCGCGGGTCGAGCCCGCTGGCCGGTTCGTCGAGGATCAACAGCTCGGGGTCGTGCACCAGTGCGCGGGCGAGGCTGAGCCGCTGCTTCATGCCGCGCGACAGCGAGTTCACCATCGAACTGCGCTTCACCGACAGGTCGACCAGTTCGAGCAGGCCGTCGATGAGCGACGGCCACTCGGTGCGGCTGATGCCGTACGACGCCGCGAAGAACTCGATGTACTCGTCGACGCGCAGGTTGTCGTAGACGCCGAGGTTGTCGGGCATGTACCCCATCCGCCGGCGCACGGTGCGCGGCTTCTGACTTGGGTCGGCTCCCATCACCGTGATGCGACCCGACGTCGGCCTCAACAGCGTGGCCATCATCGCGAACGTGGTGCTCTTGCCGGCGCCGTTGGGCCCGATGAGGCCGAAGATCGAGCCGCGGGGCACCACCAGGTCGAGCTGGTTCACCGCGAGCAGCGAGCCGTACCGCTTGGAGAGCTGCTGGGCGCGCACGGCCACCGCGGCGGCGGGCTGCTCCTCCACCACCTTGCCGTCGCCGTCGACAGGGTGGCCGTCGATCGGCTCGCCGTCGCTGGTCTCGATATCGATGGTGTCGCTCACGGGACCACCTCGCCCGGCGCCACACCGCGCAGCGTGGGAGCAAGCTCGCTGGGGAAGAACTCGCCGTCGTTGACGATGCGTGCCATGACGACTCCCTGCACGACGCTGGTGGTCGGCACGATGACGACGCCCTTGTTCGCCTTCGTTTCGATCCACCCGCTGCCGTTCCACAGTTCGATGTCGCTGAGGCCCGCGGGCAGCTTCAGCATCATCCGCTGTCCGAGGTTGGTGTCGGGCGGCACCACGTAGCGGTACACGGTGTCGGCGGTGCCGTTGCCGAACTGCGAGAACGGCGTGCGCACCATCGACGACCGCACCGACGCTGCCGGCAACGCGGGCCCGGAGGCCTGGATGGGCGCGAGCGAGGTGAGCACGGCGGTGGTGGTGTGGCCGCCGGCGATGTCGATGCCGAGCGGCAGTTCGGTGGTCCAGCCGGCGGCGCGAACCATGCCGCTCGGGTACATCACGCGGCCGGCGGTGGCGTTGCTCCAGATGCCGAGCTCGGCGATCTCCTCGGGTGCGGCACGCGGGTCGGAGGTGCCGTCCCACACACGGTCGGCCAGCGAGAACCCGATCGGCAGCGCCTGCGCGGCGATGGAGAACTCGCCGCGCTCACCGGGAGCGAGCGTGCCCACGAGATGCACGCCTCCGGGGCCGAACACCGCCACCTGGTGCAGCGTGACCGGGCTGTTGTTGGTGACCGTGCCGATCACCTTGTCGCCTTGCACACCCGCTTCGGCCACCAGCCCGGTGTCGGTGGTGGGGCCGAGCACGTTGGCGGTGGTCACCTGCCCCGGTTCCAGACGAACCTGCAACGTGGTGGCGTCGGCGCCGGGCCGCACGGTGGGCGCGATGCCGCCGTTGAAGCCACCGTCGAAGAAGAAGGTGAGCTCGCTGTCGCTCTGCCAACCCGCAGGCAGCGACACCTTCACGGTGCCGCCGTCGCGGCTGAACGTGAGCACGCTGGTAGTGGCCGAGCCGCCACCGGGGTGACCGTCGACGAACGCGGTGGCGGCCGGCTTGCCGACGGAACGCCACTGCTGGCCGTACCACACCACGCCACCCGCGGTGAGCGCCGCCAGCAACGGGATGGCCACCCACGCGAGCGTGAGCCGGCGCATCGCCTTCAGCACGAAGAACAGCACGATCGACACCACGGCCCAGTAGATGACCAGTGGCACCAGCAGCGGCAGCATCGAGGGCAGCTTCACGCCGGCTCGGGCGGCCAGGTCCTGCTGCACGCTGCCCAGTTGCTCACCGAAGCCGAAGAAGCCACCGCCCTCGCTGGTGGAGAGGCCGCTCGGCTCGATGATGGCGGGCCACTGGCCACTCGAGGCGCGGCCGTCGACCACGCGCACCTCGCCCTGACCGGCGAGCGACCAGCCGTCGGTGGCGGGTCGCCACTGTGCGGGGAGCGCGGAGAGATCGCCGTTGTCGTCGAGCAGCAGTCGCCCGCCGCGGTTCAACCAGCCGAGGAGCGCATCGAGCTGGCCGGGCTGCAGCGACCGGATGTCGGCGCTGGTGGCGGCGATGCTGTCGAAGATGTCGAGTGCCGACGCGCCCAGCGCGAGCTGGTCGAGCGACAGCTCGGTGAGCTGTGCCTTGCCTGCTTCCGTCGCGAGGTTCACCTGTTCGGGCAGCTCGCCGACTCGGGTGACGAGTGCGGGCAGCACACCGACGAGCTCCATCGCCTCCGCGATCTTCAACGCGACCGACCGCTTCGAGACCAGGTCGTCACCGCCGTAGAGGCGCACGTCGATCGACGACCCACCCAACGACGTGGGAACGACGATGAGGAAGGTCTTGGTGGTTCCCCCGGCCACCTGCACGTCGCGCGACACCGTCGCCTGCGAGTCGGTGACCACGTCGATGCGACCGTCGAACAGCTCGTCGGAGGTGACGGTGGCTTCCACGACCACGTGGTCGCCGGGGTCGTACCACCCGTCGAGGCCGGCGGCCACCTCGATCGTGGTGGGGTCCGACGGGGGAGCCGACGCTGCTGCGGGAGCGACCGGTGCGATCGCCGTGGCCATCGCGATCGCAGCCGCGCCGATGAGTGCGGAGCGCACGCGACGGGCAGTGGTGATCGATGACAGCATGGAGCTCCGGACAGTCAGTCGCACAGGTACCCACTCTGACGCACTCGACCCCCTCCAGGTTCCCGGCAGTTTCGCAGAGCTGGGTGGTCTCCGCCGCTCAGTTCACGAGGTGAACAGCTCGAACAGCTCGCGGATGGCCTTCGCCTGTCCGCCGGTGGTCGACGACATCACCGCGATCGGCAGCACGCCGGCGTCGGCCCACGCCGCGAACCCGTCTCGCACCTCGGCTGCCGACCCGCTGAGCGTGCAGTCGTCGAGCCATGCGTCGGTCATCAGATCGGGCAGGCGCGCGTGGTCGCCGGCCTCCAGCGCAGCTTCGATCGCGACCATCTCGTCCTCGTACCCGGCCTGCTTCCAGTAGTTGCGGTAGTTGGGGAGGACCAGGTAGCCGGTGAGGGTGCGACGGTGGACGGCGCGGGCGGCAGCCTTGTCGGCGTCGATCACCGTCGGCAGCATGTTGGCCAAGAAGAACTCGCCGCGCCGTTCCGTCGGAACCCGCGCCACCTGGGTGGGCATGTGGCGCAGCGATGCGTTGGCCCAGATGGCACCCTCGGCCACGTCGAGCGCGAGGTCGAGCATCTTGTTGCGCAGCGTCGCGAGGTACACCGGCGGCAAGTCGCCGGCCGCGCGCTGTGCGGCGCGCAGCCCTTCCACGTAGGCGCGCATGTCGGCGAGCGGCTTGCCGGTGTCGAGGCCGAGGCGGCTCAT
>JAUXQB010000337.1 GCA_030685215.1 Actinomycetota bacterium | reverse complement strand
GCGGTGGTCGCCGGCTACAACTCCCTCAGCGACGGCCCCGAGGTGGAGCTCGAGACCTCGCCCGACGCGGACGCGCTCGTCGACACGCCGAACGAGCTCGCCATGAACTGGAGCATTCCGGTCGGCGGCCTCGACGGCGACACCGTGTACCACGTGATCGTGAAGGCGCAGGATGCCGACGGCGACATCGCTCACCGTGTCGGCCAGTTCCGCACCGCTCCCGAGCCGCCGACGAGCGTGCGAGTGACCGTCGAGCACGTGTACCTCACGTACGACGGCGACCCCGGCGCCGCCAACCAGGGCGAGGTGTACTTCGTCTGGGGCGATCTGTCGGGAGGCGACGGCGGCTTCCGCCAGTTCGAGCGTCAGGACGACGGCTTCGAGTTCGTGCCCGGCGACGTCAACTCGTGGGTCGTCGAGGTGGGACCCGGCCAGGCGCTGCCGATCACGGGCGCCACCGTCTGGGAAGAGGACTGGGACGGCCACTACGAGGCCAGCTGCTGGGAGCACTACACGCTGACCCGCGCGGCCGGCCAGCGGTTCATCGACCTGTGCGACGTGCGCGGCAACGGTGCCTTCGCCGCGCCGATGACGGTGGACGAGCTCGCCGGTCTGCAGCGATGCAGCACCTACGGGTTCGTCGACGGCGAGGACGATGCGTGCCTGCTGCTGACGACGGTGGGCGGCAACGAGGACTACGCACAGATGAAGGTGCTCGTGTCCTACGAGATCCTGTGACCCGTCGCCGACCGATGCCCCCTGCGGTGGGCGTGGCAGTACCCTGACCACGTGGCCACCCGTACCCGATGGGTCTTCGCGGTCGCGGCCCTCGTGCTGTCGGCTTGTCAGCCCAACCGCTTCGTCAGCGGTTGGGTGCCCTACTGGGGCGGGCCAGATGGCCGCACCACCATCAACGATCCCGACGCGGCGTTGCTGCTGAGCGACGTCTCGATGCTGTGGTACGGCACGGAGGTCGACGGCAACGGCAACGGCATCATCGTCAACCTCGGCAGCAGCACCAGCCTGCAGGCCACCGTCGACGCGGCGCGTGCGCAGGGCCTCCCCGTCATCCCGGCCATCTTCGACAGCACGGCCGCCGGCGTGATGAGCGGCATCCTCGCCGACCCGGCGAAGCGGGCGGTCCACGTGCAGAACATCGTCCAGCTGGTGATGACGAAGAACTACGACGGCATCGACATCGACTACGAGGTGTTCGCGTTCAACCACCCGAAGAGCCAGTGGCCGGCCATCACCGTCAACTGGGTGAAGTTCGTCGAAGAGCTCGGTGCGCAGCTGCACGCACGCGGCAAGCTGCTCAGCGTCACCGTGCCGCCGGTGTGGGACTTCGGCAGCCCGACCGACGGCATCTTCTCCGGCTACACGGTGTACGCGCAGGAGCAGATCGCCCCGTTCGTCGATCGGCTGCGGCTGATGGTCTACGACTGGAGCATCACCGTGCCCGGGTCCATCGCTCCCATGTTCTGGGTCAACTCCGTCATCGCGTACAGCAGCGCACGCGTGCCGCCGTCGAAGCTGCAGCTGGGAGTGCCGTCGTACGGCCGTCACTGGGCCACGCAGAAGAACTCCAACGAGGTGTGCCCCGACGGCGCCATCAGCCGCGTGAGTGTGCAGATGACCGAGGTCGCCGCGCTCGCTGCCGCGCACGGCGTCACGCCCACGCGTCACGCGGAGGGCGAGCTCACCTTCGGCTGGACCGAGCAGGTCACCGGACCGCGCACGAAGCCGATCGAGCCGCCCGTGTGGAACCCGCCGGCCACGGTCGCCACCGAGGTCACCGCGCCAGCCACCGGCACGCCGCTGCGACCCGCGCAACGGCTCGGGCCGCCGCCCACCAACGTCACGTGCACCGTGCAGCACACCGTGTTCGTGCCCGATGCCACCAGCATCCGCCAGCGCGCCGACGCGGCGATCGCCGCCGACTGGAGCGGCATCATCATCTTCGCGCTCGGCTATGAGACGCTCGACACCTACGACCTGCTCGCGGGCGTCGCGCCGCAGCGACCGAATGGCGCGGTGAGCGGTTCGCTCGCTGCACCCACCGTCACCGGCAACAACGTGCGCGTCACCGGCCAGGCGCTGCATCCCGAGTTCGACCTGCCGATGGCCGTACGGCTCACGATCACCCCGACGGCCGGCGGCACCGCGGTCGTGCGCACCGTCACGGCTCGCGCCAGCGTTGCCGGCATGCCCGACGGGGTCGGTCCGTTCCACGGCATCGACGAGACGTTCGCGCTCGCCTCCGGCAACTACACGGTGTGTGCCGACGTGTTGCACTTCGGTGGCGCCGTTGCGTTCTCCACACCGTGTCAGCCGTTCACCGTCGCCGGCACGATCTGACCCTCATCCCGCGACGCGTGCCTCCAGCCGCGACGCTCGTTCGGCGCGGGCTTCGGGCACGAGCACCAACGACGACGCCACCATCAACGCTGCCGCGATGCTCGCCACCAGACCGAGCGACACGTGGCCGATGATCGCGAACCCGACCATCGGCGCGAGCACGGCGCGGATGCCGGTGAAGAACGTGTGCAGGCCCATGTAGTCGGCGGTGCGGCCGGCGGGTGCGAACTTGGTGACCCACAGCGACCACATCAGATCGCCGCCCGCGCTGCCGATGCCGAGCACGACGGCGCCGACGAACAGTCCCGCGGTGCTGGTGCCCGTGAAGAACGCGGCGACGTACAGAGCGAAGAGCACGTTGACCAGGATGCGAGCCGCGAAGAAGCTCATCCGGTCGAAGATTGCGCCGAACATCGGCATCGACAGCAGGCGCACCAACGACGGCACGACGACGGTGAGCACCACGATCTTCTCCGCGCTGGCGTCGATGCCGTACTGCGGTTGCGCGAGGAACTCCACCCGCAACGGCATCAGCATCAGGTTGCCGAACCCCATCAACATCCACGCGGCGAGGGTGAGTCGCAGCCGACGGTCGGTGGACAACAGGTGGAAGTGCGGCAGTGCGGTGGTGCGCACCCCGGGCACCCGCGGCAGCGGTTCGCTCGGCATGCGCAACTGCAGGAACGCGAGCACTGCGCTCGCCGTCGCACCGAGCAGCACGACCAGCCACCACTGCTGCGGCCAACGCGTGAGCGACGCGCCCATCAGCAGACCGCCGGTCGCAGCGACGAAGACCTTCACCGACAGTCCCCAGCCCACCCGGCGGCCGAGCTCGCCGGGCGGAAAGTTGCGTTCGTAGGTGACGGTCATCAGCGGGTACACGACGCTGACGGTGGCGATGCCGATGATCGAGCCGAGCACGAAGCCGGGCAACGCGCCGAGGGTGGCCACCAGCAGCCCGACCGAGCCGAAGCCCGCCAGCACCGCGGCCGGCACCATCACCGGCCGGCCCCATCGACGCGCCAGCGACGTGACGAACGGCGCGCCGAGCAGGCCGACACCGCTTCCCGCAGCAACCAACCACTTCACCCACCAGGCGGCGTCGAACTGCTTGATGGCGATGGTGAGCAGCACCGATGTCTCCAACGGCAGCAGGATGCCGAGCGGCACCGATCGTGCGATGTCGATGCGCTGTGCACGCCGCACCAACTCGGGATCGTCGCTGGCCGCCATCGCCTGGCAGTCTTCCGCATTACCGCCGGGTAACTCGACGCGAATACGCTTCGGGCAACTCGCCGCAGTCCCTGCGTAGCCGCTCCCCATGGAGGTCATGTCATGTCTGGTTCCTACATCGTCGCCGGTGCCCGTACGCCCATCGGCAAGATGAGCGGCGCGCTCGCCTCGTTCACCGCAGCAGACCTCGGTGGTTTCGCCATCAAGGCCGCCCTCGAGCGCGCCGGCGTGTCGCCCGAGGAGGTCGAGCACGTCATCATGGGCCAGGTGCTCACCGCCGGCCAGGGCCAGGTGCCCTCGCGTCAGGCCGCCAGCAAGGCCGGCATCCCGATGAACGTGCCGAGCATCAACATCAACAAGGTGTGTCTCAGCGGTCTCAACAGCATCTACCTCGCCAACCAGATGATCATGAGCGGCGAAGCCGACATCGTCGTCGCCGGTGGCATGGAGAGCATGACCAACGCGCCGTACCTCGCGCAGGGTGCCCGTGGCGGCTTCCGCTACGGCAACACCGAACTGCAGGACGCCATCGTGCGCGACGGGCTGTGGTGTGCCTTCGACGCCTGCCTGATGGGCCTCGGCACCGAGCGCTACGCGGCCGGCAACATCACTCGCGACCAGCAGGACGACATGGCGATGAAGAGCAACCTGCGCGCCGCGGCCGCCATCGCAGAAGGTCGCCTCACCGACGAGATCGTGCCGGTGGAGATCCCGCAGCGCAAGGGCGACCCCACGGTGGTCGACACCGACGAAGGCGTGCGCGCCAACACGACGATGGAGTCGTTGGGCGGTCTCAAGCCGGCGTTCGACAAGGAGGGCACCATCACCGCCGCGAACGCGTCGCAGATCAGCGACGGCGGGTCGGCCATCGTGATGATGAGCGAGAAGGCGGTCAACGCCCGCGGCGTCAGCCCGCTCGGTCAGTTCGTCAGCTACGGCATGGTGGCCGGGCCCGACAACGCCTCACTGCTCCACCAGCCGAGCCGGGCCATCCTGCGCGCGCTCGAGCGGGCCGGCAAGACCGTCGCCGACGTCGACCTGTTCGAGATCAACGAGGCGTTCGCGGCCGTGGGCATCGCGTCGATCGCCGAGCTCGGCATCAGCGACGAGATCGTCAACGTCAACGGTGGGGCCATCGCGCTCGGTCACCCCATCGGCATGAGCGGCAACCGGCTGGCACTCACCATCCTGCACGAGTTGCGCCGCCGTGGCGGCGGCACCGGTGCCGCCGCGTTGTGCGGCGGCGGTGGCCAGGGCGACGCCCTCGTCGTCCGCACCGTCTGAACCCGACCACCCGTGCTGGGACCACCGTGCTGGAATCGTCGAATCATGTCGATTCGAGAAAGATTGTGACGAGGGTTGACACATTCGGAGACTTCCCGTAATGTAACCGCAACATACACGGACGTGATTCACACGAATTCCGCCCGTGCTACACAAGATCTGGGGTACCACCTCTGGAGCTGGCCCGTCCGCCCGCTACCAGCTCCAGGAGTGGTACCCCAGCCTTGTTTTTCGGGCCGGCAGCAGGCGCCCGCTACGCGCTGAGCTCGCGGCGGCCTTCGAGCGCACGGCCGAGCGTGAGCTCGTCGGCGTACTCCAGGTCGCCGCCCACCGGCAGGCCACTGGCGATGCGGGTGACCTTCACGCCGAACGGCTTCATCATCCGCGCGATGTACATCGCGGTGACCTCGCCCTCGGTGTTGGGGTTCGTGCACAGGATGACCTCCTGCACGTCCTCCGGCTCGATGCGCGCGAAGAGCTCCTTCATCTTCAACTGCTCGGGCCCGATGCCCTCCAGCGGACTCATCGCGCCGAGCAGCACGTGGTAGCGACCGGTGAACTCGCCGGTCTTCTCGATGGAGATGATGTCGCGCGACTCCTCCACCACGCACAGCACCGAGCTGTCGCGGCGGTCGTCGAGGCAGATGGGGCACAGCTCACCTTCGGCGAAGTTCCAGCAGCGTGCACAGAACCGAACCCGCGCTTTCGCCTCGGTGATGGCCGAGGCGAGGCGAGCGACGTCGTCGCCGGGGATCTTCAACAGGTGGAAGGCGATGCGCTGCGCCGACTTGGGACCGACGCCCGGCAACCGGCCGAGCTCGTCGATGAGCGTCTGGACAGGAGGTGTGTAGACGGCCATCGGTCACTCGTCGACCAGTTGCGAGCCGGGGAAGGCTTGCGTGAGCCGGTCGAGTGGCGTGACCACCGCTTCCGGTGGCGCGTCGACGAGGTCGTCGAGGTCGATGTCTTCATCGGGCGGTGGCGGTGCCGCTCGGTTCATCGCGACCACGTTGCCGCCACCATTGCCGCCGCTGACGGGATGGTCGCCGGCGTGGTCGTCGTCGACACCGCTGTGGATGACGAGGTGCACCGGCACCTTGCCACCGACGACGATGGCGATGGCGGCTTCCACGTCCTTGCGATGGTCTTCGCACTTCATGCGGTGCGTCTCGTTGGCCACACCGATGCTGAGTGCGCCGTCGCGCTCACCGAGCACCGTGGTGTTGCTGTACATCGCCCGCGCGAAGCCCTTCAGCGTGGGCTTGATGTCGGCCATCCAGCGGGCAGCTGCGGCCGCGACGAGATCTCCGGCCGGTGCTGCCGACGGAGCAACCACGGGCGGAGCAGCCACCGGCGCAGCAGCGGCTGGCGGCGACACGGCGGCGGGCGCTGCGGGGGCCGGCGCGGCCGCAACCGGGGCCACCGCCTCCGGAACCGGTGCGGCTGCCGGCGTGGACGGAACGGCGGCGACGGGCCGCGCACGGCCGCCGAGCGCGGCGCGCCCGGTGGCGGGGTCGACCGGGGCCGGCCGCGGTGCGGGTGCGGCCGCGCCCGCGGCGACCTGCTGCTCGAGACGGTCGAGGCGGTCGAGCACCACCGACATGTCGTTGCTGGCTGCCTGATGGGTGAGCTGCACGAGCGCCACCTCGAGCAGCAGCCGCGGGTCGGGTGCGTGCCGCATCTCGACGAGCATCTCGCCCAGGCGTTCCATCGCGCGCACGATGCCCGCGGCACCCAAGCGCTGCGCCAGCTGACCGACCTCGTCGGCGCGTTGCGCGGGCAGCTGCACCAGCTCGGGCGCCATCAGCGACAGGAAGCAGTCGCGCAGGTGGCGCACGATGTCGTCGGTGAGCGTGCGCGGGTCGCGGCCCTGCTGCACCGCGTACGCGACGACGGTGAGGGCGCGGCCGGGATCCTGCTCGATGAACGCCTCGACGAACTCGTCGAGCGGCGTGGTCTCGAGCGGCTCGCCGCCACCCGACGCCACCAGTTCGAGCGCCGACACGGTGTCGCGAGCCGACCCGCCTCCCTGACGGAGCACCGACTGCAGCGCGTCGTCGGTGAGGTCGATGCCGGCGTCGCCGGCGAGCCACCGGATGTGGTTCTCCATCACGTCCATCGGCAGCAGGTGGAACTGCAGGTGCTGCGTGCGACTGCGGATGGTCTCGCTCACCTTCTGCGGATCCGTGGTGGCGAGCACGAAGACGACGTGCGGCGGCGGCTCCTCGAGGGTCTTCAGCAGCGCGGCCTCGGCGCCCTTGGTGAGCATGTGCACCTCGTCGAGGATGTACACGCGGTGGCGGCCGGGCGTGCCGAGCGACGCCTTGTCGATGATGTCGCGCATGGCCTCGACGCCGTTGTTGCTGGCGGCGTCGAGCTCGTGCACGTCGAAGCTGGTGCCGCGTTCGACGGCCAGGCACGACTCACACTCGCAGCACGGCTCGCCGTCCTGCGGGTTCTCGCAGTTGAGCACCTTCGCCAGGATGCGCGCCGAGGTGGTCTTGCCGGTGCCACGCGGGCCGGAGAACAGGTAGGCCTGCCCCTCGCGGTGGTTGATGACGGCGTTGCGCAGCGCGCGCACCACGTGCTCCTGGCCCTTCACCTCGCTGAAGCGACGTGGGCGGTAGCGGCGGTAGAGCGACTGCGTGGCCATCGCTGCGACTCTACCCAGGGGGTGCCACACCCGTGTCGCCCAACCATCGCCCACCGGCCCGTGACCAGCCGCTCACCCTGCGTTCGGTGAGGGGGTGGACCCGTTCGGTGACCGCCAATGGCTAGCGTTGGCGTACTCCCATGAAATCCTTCCGGCTGTCAGCTCGCCCAGCATTCGGCTGGCTCCTCTCGCTCCTCGTCCTCGGACTCGTGGGTTCGCTGTGGGCGCCCACCGCGCATGCCGTCGACAACACGGTGGTCAGTGCCGTGCCCGCCGATGGCAGCACCGTCGACGCGTCGCCCACCAGCATCACCATCACCTTCGCCCAGCCGCTGGGCACCAACAACCAGCTGGTGCTCACCTGCGACGGGGTCAACGTGCCGCTCGGCACCGTCATCGTGCTCGCCGACCAGGTGAGCCTGCAGGCGCCGCTGGTCGCCGCGGCACCGAAGGGCTCGTGCGCCGTGGCGTGGGGCGTCACCGACGTCAACTTCCAGAACGCCGGCAACGGCAGTCTCACGTTCACCATCGCCAACGATCCGGTCCCCCCTTCGTCCACCACGTCGACCACGCCACCGGTCCCCGGCGACACCATCGTGCCCGTCACCAGCAGCACCGTCGCGGCCCCCGGCGACACCGACACCGACGACCAGGGCGGCACGTCGGCCGATGCCGCCGAGTCCACCGGTCAGGGCCCGCTCGGGTTGTTCCGGCTGTTCAGCAACCTCGGTCTGGCGGTGCTGTTCGGTTCGCTCGTCCTCATCGCGGTCGCGTGGCCGGAAGGTGTCGAGTACATCCTCACCGTGCGCTTCCTGCGCACCACCTGGATGATCACCCTGGTGTCGACGTACCTGTTCGCCGGGGCACTGGCCGCGAGCCAGAACGGCGAAGGCATCGGCAACGCGCTCAACCCCGCGTTCCTGGGCGACCTGTTCGACACCACCCCCGGCAAGGCGGCCATCGTCCGCCTGCTGTTCGTCGGTCTCAGCGCGTATGCGGTCATGCGGCCCGAACGCACCATCGACCCGAGCACGCAGCTGCCGGCGCTGGTCATCCCCGGCATCGCCGTGGTCACGATGGCGTTCAGCCGCGCCGAGTTCGGGCTCATCGAACACGCGGTGGGTGCGCTGCACGCGCTCGCGATGGCGGTCTGGCTGGGCGGTCTCGTGCTGCTCACCAGAGTGGTGCTCGCCGGTCCCGGCGAGGAAGACCTCGTGCACGCCGTCCGTGGGTTCGCGCGCCTCGCCACCCCTGCACTGTGGGTCACGGTCGCCACCGGTGCGGTGCAGCTGTTCCAGCTCGACCGCGGCGCGCTCGACAGCAGCCACGGGTTGGTCGTCATCGTCAAGGTGTTGCTGGTGTCGGTGATGGTGTTCGTCGGTGTCGCCGCGCGGCAGTTCATCAGCCAGCGGGTATCGCGCGTCGACACCATGACCGCGCCGCTCGCCACCCGCCTGCGCCGCGCGCTCGGCATCGAGGCGCTCGTCGGCATCCTCGTGCTCACCCTCACCGCCTGGCTGCTGGCACTCACGCCGCCCGGGCTGGGCGTGGCCACCGGTGGCAGCTCGCTGCAGTTGGGCTCGGAGCACGTCTTCGAGAACGAAGGCACCGGGGTGGAGGTGGTCGTGCGGTTCAGCGAACGCGTCGGTGCCAACGACGTGCGCGTGGAGGTGGTCACGCCCGTCACCGGCCTGGTCGGTCTCACCGTCGCGTTCAACCCGCCCCCCGGCTCGGCGGTCAACGGCCTCATCATCAATCAGATCCCGCTCACCGGCGCCGGAGCCGCGGTGCTCGAGAAGGACGACGGGTTCATTCTCTCGGCCAGTGGCAACTGGGAGCTGGTGGTCACGGCCAACGGCGTCGAGGTGGATCGACAGGTGGTGCTGGTGGGCGGCGACGGCAGCGACGAGACCGACGCGGCCACCAGCACCACCACCGGCACCTGACGGACTACAGGGCCGCGTTCACCACGTCGGCGAACGACACCGGTGCCGCAACGTCGAGTTGGTCGTACGTGCACGACTCAGGGCTGCGATCGTCGCGCCAGTGCAGGAACTGCGAGCCGTGCCGGAAGCGGCCTTCCTGCAGTTGTCCGAACGTGACCTCGGCCACCAGTTCGATGCGCAGCGGCACCCAGCTGAGGTCCTTGCCGGCGTTCCACCGGCTCCCCGCGCCGGGCATCCGCTGGCCGGACTCGGCCGCCGCGTCCTGCCACTCCGCCCACTCCTTCCACGGGTGATCGTCGCGGGCCCCGCGCGTGTAGGGCTCCAGCTCTGCGAGCAGCTCCGTGCGGCGCTTGGCCGTGAACGACGCGCTGACGCCCACGTGGTGCAACCGACCCTCGGCGTCGTAGAGCCCGAGCAGCAACGAGCCGACACCCTTGCCGTCCTTGTGGATGCGATAGCCGGCGATCACGCAGTCGGCCGTGCGCCGGTGCTTCACCTTCACCAGGGTGCGCTTGTCGGGCGTGTACGGGTCGGCGAGTCGCTTGGCGATCACCCCGTCGAGCCCGGCACCTTCGAACTCGCCGAACCAGCGCCGGGCAACGGCGGCATCGGTGGTGGACGGGCACAGGTGGATGGGCGGTGCCACGCCGGCGAAGGTGTCGACCAGCAGCGCATGGCGCACCGACAATGGTTCGCTCATCAGGTAGCGGTCGCCGAGCGCGAGCAGATCGAACGCGACGAACGACGCAGGGGTCTCGGCGGCCAGACGGCGGACGCGCGACTCCGCGGGGTGGATGCGCTGCAGCAGGGCGTCGAAGTCGAGCCCGCGGCCGGCGCCGCCACGTGCGTCGGTGGCCGGCACCACGATCTCGCCGTCGACCACGCACTGTGCGGGCAGTGCCGCCAACAGCGGGCCGAGCAGCTCCGGGAAGTAGCGCGTGAACGGCCGCTCGTTGCGGCTGGCGAGCTCGATCGAGTCACCGTCGCGGAACACGATGCACCGGAAGCCGTCCCACTTCGGTTCGTAGAGCCACACGTCGTCGGCGTCGTGGCTCTCGGGGATGTCGTCGGCGAGCTTCGCAAGCATCGGGGCCAGCGGCGGTGAGATCGGGAGCACCATCCGCCCATCTTGCCCGGCCCGGCACGATCGGCGGAACGACACGCGTGTGACCGCGGTGGCGGCCCTCCATTAGGGTTCCCCGTGTGACGACTGACCCCATGGCCGACAAGCTCCTCGATCTGCATCAGCGACGCGACGAGGCCATCCACGCCGGTTCGCCGCGTTCGGTCGAGCGCCAGCACGAGAAGGGCAAGCTGCTCGCTCGCGAACGCATCGACGTGCTGCTCGACCCGGGCAGCTTCCAGGAGCTCGACATGCTCGCTCGCCATCGCGCGCAGTCGAGCGGTCTCGAGGAGCGGCCCTACACCGACGGTGTCATCACCGGGTGGGGCACCATCGACGGTCGCAAGGTGTTCGTGTTCAGCCAGGACTTCACGGTCTTCGGTGGCGCCCTCGGCGAGGTGTTCGCGGAGAAGATCCACAAGATGATGGACCTCGCGCTGAAGGTCGGTGCACCGGTCATCGGTCTCAACGACGGCGCCGGCGCCCGCATCCAGGAGGGCGTGGTCAGCCTCGCCAGCTACGGCGGCATCTTCCATCGC
>JAUXQB010000334.1 GCA_030685215.1 Actinomycetota bacterium | reverse complement strand
GCCCGTCCCTCCGGGGGCGGGCCACTTCCGCGTCCACGCCCCCATCCATCCGAGTGCCAGCCGACCATCCGAGTGCGAGCCGACCATCCGAGTGCCAGCGCCCCATCCGAGTGACAGGTGCACCCCCGTCGGGACGCTGCCACTCGGATGGATATCGAGTTCGCCTCGCTCCGGGCCGAGGTTCGTGGCTCCCCGCGGTGGTCGAGTCGTCGCGGCGTGGCGTCGGTGGCGGATCCATCCGAGTGCCAGCGTCCCGACGGGGGTACCTCTGGCACTCCGATGGTCGGCTCGCACTCGGATGGTCGGCTGGCACTCGGATGGGACGCTGGCACTCGGATGGGTAGCGGGTCAGGGGCGGCGGGCGCGGCGGATGGAGTCGAGCGTGAGCACGACGAGACCGATCCACACCAGTGCGAAGCCGGCGAGCTTGGTGGTCGAGAGCGGTTCGTCGTAGAGCTGCCAGCCGATGACGAAGTTCATCGACGGCACGATGTACTGCATCGGGCCGATCACGGTGAGCGGCACCCGGTGCGCGGCATAGGCGAACAGCATCAGCGGGCCGATGGTGGCGAAGCCGGTGCCCACCGCGAACGCCAGCTCGCCGGCCGAGGCGCTGTTGGGGAGGCTGCCGGCCCGACCGGCGAGCGCCACCGCGACCGCAGCGGCGGGGACGACGAGGATGAACGACTCGGCGGCCATGCTCTCCACCGGGCTCAGCGGTACGTGCTTCTTGAGGTACCCGTAGATGGTCCACGAGATCGCGATGACGATGGCCAGGAACGGCACGCGACCGTAGGAGATGGTGAGCACCACCACCGCTGCGGCCGCGAGGCCGAGGGCGATCTTCTGTGCGTGGCGCAGCGGCTCGTGCAGCACGACGACGCCCACCATCACCGTGCCGAGCGGTGCGATGAAGTAGCCGAGCGCGGTCTCGAGCACGTGGTCGTGCACCACGGCCCACACGTATGCGGTCCAGTTCACGGTGAGCAGCACCGCCGCTGCGGCCACTCGCAGCAGCAGTGAGCGATCGCGCCGCAGCACGGCCAGGTGCGACCAGCGCCCGGTGACCGTGAGGATGATCGCCATGATGACGGCCGACGAGGTGATGCGCCAACCGATCAGCTCGAAGGCATCGAAGTCGCTCAGTTGCTTCCAGTAGATGGTGAGCAGACCCCACACCACGTAGGCGGTGAGGCCGGCGATGATGCCGATGCGTTGTTCGTGGTGCGCCGCCGCCGGCGCGTGTGCGAGCTGGGTCATGAGCGGCGTTACCGCAGCAACGCGAGCGCGAGGTCGTTGAGGTCGGCGGCTCGGTGGAACTCGACGCGGGGGTCCTGGTGCAGCGTGTCGTGCAGGAAGCTGAAGCTGAGACCCGAGACGGGGTCGGCCCAGCACAGTTGGCCGCCCGCGCCGGCGTGGCCGAACGCCTGTGGTGCGGCGGGCATCCAGCGGTGCAGGTGGTAACCGTCGTTGCCGGAGGTGTAGGCGGCGATGGTGCGGTTGGCCGGCACCATGTCGCTGACGCTGACGCTGCCGTTGCGGATGGTGCCTCGAGCGTCGGCCAGCCAGTCGTCGGGCAGTGCGCCTCCACGGTTGTGGAGGAAGTGCTGGTAGATGGCGGCGATGTCGGCGGCCGTGGCGATGGCACCACCGCCGGGCACACCTGCTGCCTGTGCCCGTGGGTCGTTCATCGAGAGCAGCGCGTCGGGGCCGATGCTGGCCACCGGCACCAGCTCCGGACGACCGTAGGTCTCGGCCAGCACGGCGGGGTCGCTGGGGTACTCGCCGATGGCACGCACGGTGAGCGCGCCCACGGCCTCCGGGCCGAGGATGCGCCCGACGCCCGCGGGCTGCATGATGCGCTCGTGCACCACGTCGAGGTAGCTGCGCTGGTTGAGCGTCTCGAGCAGTTCGGCGATGACCCAGTGCGCGGACACGGGGTGGTACTCGGTGCGTGAGCCGGCGGGCCAGTCGAGCGTCCACTGTGCGAACGCGGATCGCCGGCCGTCGCTGCTTCCCCACGCGGCGGGGCCGATGGGTGCCTGCGGGAAGCCGCCCTGCATGGTGAGCAGCTGCAGCACCGTGACATCGGCCTTGCCGTGGTGGCCGAACTCCGGCAGGTAGTGCGCCACCGGGGTGGTGAGGTCGAGCGTGCCGTCGGCGAAGTGCGGCAGCAAGGCCATCGCGACCAGCGTCTTGGTGGCGGAGAAGATGATGAGGCGATCGGTGACCGTGGCGGTGCCGAACGCCTCGAAGTGCACCACGTTCCCGTCGAACCCGATGGCCACCTGCGCGGCGGTGATGTTGCCCGACTCCACCTCCTGCCGGATGCGGTGTGCGAGTGCGTCGAGTCCGGTACTGGAGAGAGTGGCCATCGCTTCCTACAGTACGGGAGAGGGAGGCGAACGTGGCAGACGTACGTGTGGAACGAGTGGGCGATGTCGACGTCGTCACGATCGATCGTCCGGAGGTGCGCAACGCGTTGCGCTACCAGAGCTACGACGAGCTCGAACGCGCGGTGCGCACCACCACCGCGCGCTGCCTGGTCATCACCGGTGGCGACCCTGCGTTCTGCAGCGGCGACGACGTGCGCGAGGTGATGGGTGGCGGCGACGGCCCCAAGCCGGTGGCCGTGCAGCCACGCCTCACCCCGGCCGCCGACGCCCTGCTGTACAGCGACGTGCCGGTGATCGCCGCGGTGAACGGCGCAGCCGTCGGGTGGGGGATGGAGCTCGCCATGATGGCCGACCTGCGAGTGGCCAGCGAGCGTGCCAAGTTCGGTGAGCTGTTCGTGCTGCGCGGGTTGTGCAGCGACGTCGCCGGGCTCGGGCGGCTCGCGCAGCTGGTCGGTCGCGAGCGCGCTGCCGAGATGCTGTTCACCGGCGACGTGATCGACGCCGCCACCGCGCAGGCATGGGGCCTCGTGTCGAGGGTGGTGCCACACGACGAGCTGCTGCCCACCGCACTCGCGCTCGCGGAGAAGATCGCCTCGCGTCCGCCGCTGGCCGTGCAACGGTTGAAGGCCGGCATGCGTGAGGCCCTCGACCCCGACTGGACGCAGCTGGGCGAGTGGGTGTCGCGGTCGCTCGGCGAGTTGTTCCGCACCGCCGACCATCGTGAAGGCGTCAAGGCGTTCCTCGAACGTCGCGAGGCTCACTTCACCGGCGAATGAGCCGCTGATCTGCCAAGCTCGGCGCCATGGACATTCGTGTGGCCGCCCACCCGCCGCAGGCGGCCGCCGCTGCCGCGCGGTGGATGGCCGGCCAGCTGCGCAACGCCGTGCGCCGCCGCGGATCCGCGTCGCTCGCAGTGAGTGGTGGCAGCACGCCGGTGCTGATGTTCGCGGCGCTGGTCGAGCTCGACGTGCCATGGCGGAGCGTCGGGGTCTGGCAGGTCGACGAGCGAGTGGCGGTCGGCACTGATCCGGCGCGCAACGCACATCAGCTGGAGGGGCTCGACGCCGCGGGCGCTCGCGTGCACCTGATGCCGGTGACCGTGCGGCACCTCGCCACCGCGGCCCGGCGCTACGCGGACGGTCTTCCGGAGCGGTTCGACGTGGTGCACCTCGGCCTCGGCAACGACGGTCATACGGCCTCGTGGGCGCCGGGCGATCCGGTGATCGACTCGCACGATCCGGTGGCGATGTGCGCCACGTTCAACGGCTACGAGCGGATGACACTCACGCCGAGTGTGGTGAACGACGCGCGCCACCGGCTGGTGCTGGCCGTTGGTGCGCCGAAAGCAGCGGTCCTGGCGGGCTGGCTGCTTCGCGACCCCTCGCTGCCGATCACCCGTGTGCGGCGCACCGGCACCGTCGTCGTCGTCGACCGTGCCGCGGCGGCACAACTTCCCGTGGATCGGTAACGTCGACCCCGATGGACATCACCACCACTCCCGAATGGGCCGCGCTGCAGGCCACCCCGCCGCCCGCGCACCTGCGCACGCTGTTCGCCACCGACCCCGGCCGGGCGCAGCGCTACCTGCTGCAGGCGGGCGAACTGCGCATCGACTACTCGAAGCACCGCATCGACGATCGTGTGCTGGCCGCGCTGATGTCGGTGGCCACCGCAGCCGGGGTGGCCACTCGGCGCGACGCAATGTTCGCGGGCGAGCAGATCAACACCACCGAGCAGCGCGCCGTGTTGCACACCGCGCTGCGCGCACCACGCGGCACCACGGTGCTCGTCGACGGCCACGACGTGGTGCCCGACGTGCACGAGGTGCTCGACCGGATGGCGGTGTTCGCGCAGCAGGTGCGCAGCGGTCAGTGGGTGGGTGCCACTGGCGAGCGCATCGCCACCGTCGTCAACATCGGCATCGGCGGCAGCGACCTCGGCCCGGCCATGGCGTACCTGGCCACCGAAGCGTTCGGGCAGCCGGGCCTCGACTGCCGGTTCGTCAGCAACGTCGACGGTGCCGACATCACCAGCAACCTCGCCGACCTCGACCCGGCCACCACGCTCGTCGTGGTCAGCTCGAAGACGTTCACCACCATCGAGACCATCACCAACGCCAACCAGGCGCGCCAGTGGCTCACGTCCGAGCTGGGCGACGGCGCAGTGGCGAAGCACTTCGTCGCGGTGAGCACCAACGCCGCGAAGGTCGCCGAGTTCGGCATCGACACCGACAACGAGCACGGCGGCAACATCTTCGGCTTCTGGGACTGGGTGGGTGGCCGCTACTCGGTCGACTCGGCCATCGGGCTGTCGCTGATGATCTCCATCGGCCCGGAGCGGTTCCGTGAGTTCCTCGACGGCTTCCACGTCATCGACACGCACTTCCGCACTGCGCCGCTGGAACAGAACGCGCCCGTGGTGATGGCCATGTTGGGCATCTGGTACCACAACGTGCTCGGCGCCGAGACCAAGGCGGTGCTGCCGTACGCGCACGAGCTGCGCCGCTTCGCCGCCTACCTGCAGCAGCTCGACATGGAGAGCAACGGCAAGCGGGTTCGTCTCGACGGCGGCGCGGTCACCACCACCACCGGACCCATCGTGTGGGGCGAGCCGGGCACCAACGGCCAGCACGCGTTCTACCAGTTGCTCCACCAGGGCACGCGGCTGGTGCCGATCGACTTCATCGGGTTCGCCCAGCCGAACCATGCGCTCTACGACCAGCACGACCTGCTGATGGCCAACCTGTTCGCGCAGGGTGAAGCGCTCGCGTTCGGCAAGACCTTCGACGAGGTGGTGGCCGAAGGCGTGCCCGAGCACCAGCAGGCACATCGGGTGTTCCCCGGCGATCGCCCGAGCACCACCATCCTCGCCCCGCAGCTCACACCGTCGGTGCTCGGCCAGCTGATCGCGCTCTACGAGCAGATCGTGTTCGTGCAGGGCGCGGTGTGGAACGTGAACAGCTTCGACCAGTGGGGCGTCGAGCTCGGCAAGGCATTGGCCAACCGCATCACCCCGGAGCTGTCGAGCAGCGACGAACCGCAGCACGACTCGTCGACCAACGACCTCATCCGGTGGTATCGATCCACTCGCCCGGCCTGATCGCCTGCGCCCACTTCTTCGCCTCCGGCACCAGCAGCCCGGCGGTGCCGGTGCCCTCCGCCTGCCGCCACTGCACCTTCAACCACGGCCCGCCGCCGCGCGAGTAGCGCCCCGGCATGCGGAGCGCAGGAGCCACCTCCACGCTGGTGACGTCGGCCAGCGGGATCTCGACGGTGCGGCGCGGCATGCCCAGCACGAACACGAGGCGATCGCGGTGCAGCGCGAGCGCCCCGTTGCCGTGCGTGCTGCCGACACCGTCCGCATCGATGCCACCCAGCAACGCGGGCGCGGCGGAGATGGCGCCCGCCACGGCGGGGTCGGCGAGCGCCCCGACGGTGGCGGACGTCGCGATCTTGCGAATCGTGAGGGCCAGCACACCGAGCGCGACGACGACGACGCCGACGACGGACGCGACGACGAGGAACGTGGTCACGTCGCCTTCACCACCGTGTTGCTGCCGGCGTCGACGGTGTAGCTGCCGTAGACGGTGACCGTGCTGTCGGGATCGTCGACGTCGGTGACGATGCGGTACTCGCTGGTCCAGCGTTCGGGTGTCACCGTGTGCAGGCTGTACCCGCGATGGGCGAGCTCGGCGTCGACCAGATCGGGGAACGTCTTCAGCACCTCGGTGAGCTCGTCGCCGATGAGGCCGTCGGAGGCGATGGAGGTGGTGATGAACTCGACCCCGACCGGGTCGCCGACACCGGCGGCCCCGGCGCGCAGGTGGGCCACGGCAGCGAGGTGGATGTCGCCGGTGACGACCACCAGGTTGCCCACACCGGCGTCGGAGATGGCCTGCAGCAGCCGGGTGCGTGTGGCGGGGTAGCCATCCCACTGGTCGTAGTTGAGGACCGCGCCGTTGAACGTGGCGTCGGCGAACACGACCTGGTTGCCCACCACGTTCCACGCAGCGTTCGAGCCGGCGAGCGTGCCGACCAGCCACTCCGACTGCGCGTCGCCGAGCATCGTGCGTGCGGGATCGAAGGTCTCGGGGCACGCAGGGTCGAGATTCAGCTGTGCGTCGCCGCACGCCTGGTCGCTGCGGTACTGGCGGCCGTCGAGCAGCGCCAGCTCGATCAGGTCGCCCCACTGGAAGTCGCGGTAGATGCGGTATTCCTGGTCGGCCGCGGTGGGTGCCGCGAGCCGCACGGGTTGGTGCTCCCACCACGCCTGGTAGGCGGCGAACCGACGCGCCTGGAAGCCGTCGGCGTCGGCCGGGTCCTGTGGCGTGAGGTCGGCGTAGTTGTTCTCCACCTCGTGGTCGTCCCAGATCACGAACCACGGGTACGCAGCGTGCGCGGCCTGCAGCTGCGGGTCGCTCTTGTACAGCGCATAGCGGTTCCGGTACTGCTCGACCGTGGTCGGTTCCGGCCCGACGTGGGTGCGCCCGGTGCCGTTGTCGGGCGCCTCGGCCCCCTCGTAGATGTAGTCGCCGAGCCAGACCATGAAGTCGGGCTGCTGCTCGACGATGTCGCGGTGGGCGGCGTAGTAGCCGTGTGCGTAGTTCTGGCAGCTGCCGACAGCGAAGCGGGCGCTGGCAACCGCCACATCGGTGGCCGGCGCGGCGCGCGTGACGCCCACGGGACTGGTGTACTCGCCGACGCGGAAGCGGTAGTACCACAGGCCCGGTTCGAGCGTGACGGTGGCGTGCACGGAGTGACCGTGCGCGGCCGTCGCCGTCTCGGTGCCGCTGTCGGCAAGAGTGGCGAAGTCGGAGCTCGCACTGGTCTCCCACACGACGTCGACGTCGTCGGCCGGCATGCCACCGCCGTCGAGTGGCGTCGGCGCCAGGCGCGTCCAGAGCACGACGCCCGTGGCATCGGGATCGCCCGACGCGACGCCGAGTGTGAACGGGTCGCCGGACAGCTCGACGGTGGGCAGCGTGGTGGTGGGCGCCACCGTGGTCGTCGCGGCCTCGGTGCTCGGGACAGCGGTGTCGGCAACGGTGCCGGCGACGCTGGTGTCGCCGTTCGAGCCGTCGCCGTCCGATCCGTCGCCGTCCGAGTCGTCGCTGCACGCGGCGATGACGACGGCCGCTGCGCTGGCCAGGAACACACGCCGGGAGATCGGTTGCATCGGCACAGTCTGCATCACCGGCCCCGCTGCACGGTGATGGCGTGACGGCGGGTCAGGGCACGCGGGCGAACACGGTCTTCAGGTACGCGCCTTCCGGGAAGGTGACCGGATGGTCGAGCGCATGGCCGGTGCGACGCAGCTCGTCGAGCGGCCGGCCGGCGCGAGCCGCGGCGCGAGCGACGGTGGCGTAGAAGTCGTCGGCGCCGACCCTGCTGCTGCACGACGACTGCACGAGCAACCCGTCGCGCTGCACGAGGCGCACACCGATGTCGGTGAGCTTGGCGTACGCGCTGAGCGCACGCTCGGTCTCGAACGCCCGACGCGCGAACGACGGTGGGTCGATGACCACGATGTCGAACTTCTCGCCGCGTCGGTTGAGCCGATCCATCTCGCGGAACGCGTCGGCGACGACCGGCGTGAACCTGCAGGCGGCGACCTCGGGGAGCTGGGCGTTGTAGCCGAGGTTGCGTGCCGCCACCGCCAGCGTCGGCTCGCTGATGTCGACCGCGTGCACGGAGGCGGCGCCTCCTGCTGCGGCATGCACGGTGAACCCGCCGGTGCACGCGAACAGGTCGAGCACCCGGGCGCCCGCGGCCAACGTGCCGAGGTGTGCGCGGTTCTCGCGCTGGTCGAGGAAGTGGCCGGTCTTCTGCCCGTGCACGACATCGGCCTCGAAGGTGAGGCCGCGCTCCTGGAACATCACCGGGCTCGATGGACTGAGTCCGATGAGCGCATCGCCTTCCTCCAGGCCGTGCAGGTCTGCCGGCTCGATGTTGCGAGCGAGCCGCAGGACGAGTGCGTCGGGGTGGAGCGCCTCGTCGATCACGGGAACCAGATCCGCCAGGTGCGGCACCCAGATGGGTGAGTAGATCTTGAGTACGAACGTGCGGTCGTAGCGGTCGAGCACCAACCCGGGGAAGCCGTCGTTCTCACCGTTGATGCAGCGGTACCCGTTGGTGTGATCGCTGGTGGCCAACGACTCGCGCCGCTGGAGGGCGTCGGCCAGCCGTGTGGCCCAGAACGCGCGGTCCACCGTGATCGGTCGCCCGCGGTGCAGCATCTTCAGCCGCATCGGGCTGGCCGGGTCGAACAACCCGAGCGCGGCGAACTTGCGATCCGAGTCGAACACCACGGCCAGGTCGCCGGGCGCTCCCGCGTGGCTGATGGTGTCGATGGAGTGGTCGAACACCCACGGATGACCGGCGCGGATGTGGCGCAGGGCGTCGGGCGTGACGCGCACCGCGAGCCGCTTGGCGCTGGGGCGAGGGAGTTGGTCGAGCGAAGGCACGGATACAGGGTAGGTGGCGATGTGCCGACGAACGCGCCGTCCATGCGGCAGAGTAGGGACATATGGCAGACGCGCTGGAACGCATCACCAACCTGGTCGCGCTGCTCATGGCGACGCGCGCGCCGCTCACGCAGGAACAGATCGTCTTCGAGTTGGAAGGGCAGTATCCGGCCGGCGATGCCGCACAGCGCGGCGCGTTCGAGCGCGACAAGGCGCTGCTGCGCGAGATCGGTGTGCCGCTGGAGAGCGAGGTGCTGTCGGGTGGCGACGCCGGTCGCACGGCGTACCGCATCGACCGCGGCCGTTACGAGCTGGCCGACCTGCACCTCACGGCCGACGAGCAGGCGGCGCTGCAACTCGCGGTGGCCGCAGCTCGGCTGGCCGATGCGCAGTTCGGACTGTTGAAGCTGGGCGGCGATCGCAGCTCGGCGCCGGTGGTGGTGGCCAACATCCCCGAGCTGCCGTCGCTCCCCGCGTTGCGCGAGGCCACCGCGCGCCGCTCCGAGGTCTCGTTCGGATACCGCGGCTCGCAGCGCAGGCTGCAGCCGTACTCGCTGCTGCTGCGTGAACGGTTCTGGTACGTCATCGGCCACGACGTCGACAAGCAGGAGGTGCGCACGTATCGCGTCGATCGCCTCGAGGGCGACCTCGACATCGGCGCACCCGGCGCATTCGAACGCCCGGAGGGTTTCGACCCGCGCACCACCTTCCCGTCGGATCCGAAGCTCATCGGTGAGGAGCCGGCGGCGCGCGCGCAGGTGCTCGTCGACGAACCACGAGCTGCCGCCATCGAGCGCGAGCTGGGCGCCGACGCGGTGCTGGAGCGCCGCCCCGGCGGCGCCATCGTGGCCGAGGTGCCGTGTGCCAATCTCGACGCGTTCCGTTCCTGGCTGTTCGGGTTGGGCGAGCACGCAGAGGTGTTGGGACCGCCCGATGTCCGTGCTGACGTGATCGAATGGCTGCAGGCCCTGGCGGTGGCTCGATGAGCGTGCGACGAGGCCCGCGCCCCACCGGCGACCGGTTGCGCCGGCTGCTGGTGATGCTGCCGTGGTTGATGGAGCGCGGTGAGGTGTCGGTGACGGAGATGTGCGATCGCTTCGAGCTCACCGAGCAGGAACTGGTGAAGGATCTCGAGCTGGCGGCCATGTGTGGGCTGCCGCCGTTCGTCGACGAGATGGTCGACGTGTTCATCGACGACGGCACCGTGTTCGCCGGTGTGCCGCGCCTGTTCACGCGGCCACTGCGCCTCACCGCTCCGGAGGGCTTCGCGCTGTTGGCGGCGGCACGCGTCGCGATGCAGCTCCCCGGAGCCGACGCCGACGGCGCGCTGGCCCGAGCGCTGCGCAAGCTGGCGGCAGTGCTGGGTGACGACGCGGTGGTCGTGGAGACCCCGCCGCCGCCGATGACGACGGCGATCGCCGACGCGGCCGCGGTGGGCGCCCGACTGCGCATCAGCTACTGGTCGCCCGCTGCCGACCGGCGCACCGAACGCGAGATCACTCCGCGGCGGGTGTTCGTCGACAGCGGCCACTGGTACGTGATCGCCGACGATCAGCGCAGCGGGGAGGAGCGCACCTTCCGCATCGACCGGATCGAGACCTCCGAGCTCACCGGCGCCGTCGACCCCTTGCGCGAGGTCGACGTGCCGTCCGGCGAGAGCTGGTTCTCCGACGACGAACTGCCGACGGCAACACTCCGAGTGCCCGCGAGTGGCGGCTGGGTGGCAGAGCGCTATCCCACACGTTCGGTCACCGCCGACGGCGACGGATGGCTGATCGAGGTCACCGTCGCCAGCGAGCGCTGGCTGCGCGACCTGATGCTGCGCCTCGGTCCGGAGGCTCGCGTGGTGGAGCCGGCGGAGTGGGCGCTCGTGGGAGCGCGGGCCGCGGAGGCGCTGCTCGAGCGCTACCGCACGGGGAGCGACGGCAGCTGATCCACGGTGACGATGCCGTGGGCGCGCAGCAGGTGGGGGAGCACGGCTGCGGTGGCGTCGGCATCGGCGAGCGCATCGTGTGGTCGCACGAGTTCGATGTCGTAGCGCGCGCACAGGTCGCCGAGGCGATGCGACAGCTGTCGCTCGGGGTCGAGCTGGCGTGACAGGCGCAGCGTGCACACAGGATCGTTGAACGGCAGCACCACCCCGGAGCGTGCCGCCGACTTCTGCAGGAACGCGAGGTCGAACGCCGCGTTGTGCGCCACGAAGCGAGCACCCTGCAGACGTTCGGCGAGTTGCGCGAGCACCAGTGCGGCTGCGGGCGCGGTGCGCAGGTCGCGCCGGTGGATGCCGTGCAGGTGGGTGGGCCCGACGCGGAACCACCAGCGAAACCGAGGCGCGACGAGGCTGCTCCATCGATCGAGCACTTCGCCACTGCCGTCGACCACGACCACACCCACCTGGAGGACGTGATGGCGGCGAGTGGAGAGGCCCGACGTCTCGACATCGACCACGGCGAACCGCTGGGCGCTGACAGGTTCGGGCATGTGATGCACCTTACGGCAGGGGTGTCACAGCGTGCCGCCCGGCCGCCGGGACCACGACGTTCGGGCTAGTGCGAATCGGCACTGAACATGCGGGTGAGCGCACCCATGTCGAAGTAGTCGCGCCACAGCGAGATCTGACCGTGGCGCACCAGGAACAGCCCGGCGACCGGCAGTTCGAGCCAGGTCTCGCCGGCGCGGAACCGGTCGAGGCGTTCGTTCATGACCACCCCGTGGTCGAGGTTGCCGGAACCCACCTGGTGTGTGACCACCCACTGCACCTGCTCGAAACGAGCGATGAACGGCGCGAGCGTGTCGCGCACGGCGTCGCGGCCGAACACCTTGCCGATGGGCACGTTGTCGTACTCGCAGTCGTCGGTGAGATGCGACAGCGCATGGTCGAGATCCATGCGCTCGACTGCCTCGATGAAGCTCGTCACGATGTCGATGGGCATGCCCGAACCCTAGTGGTGTCGGAGTGTGCCGTCAGCCGGGACGACCTCGGTTCACACTCGTACGCCGCGGGCCCTGATGCCGATGGGCGCCGACACGGTGAAGCCGGCGAGGTGCCGGTCCTCTTCGCTCTCGCCGGCCCAGAAGCCGTACTCGTGATTCGCACGGGCGAACTCGCGGCACGTGTCGAGCACTGTGCACGTGTCGCAGATGCGACGTGCTCGCGCTTCGCGGCGGGCACGTGCTTGCGGTCGTTCCGCCTTGGGCGGGAAAAACAGCGGCGTGTGTCCTTTGCAGGCGGCGAGATCCATCCACTCCGGCGGCGCTGCTGCGATGACCGGCGGTGATGTCGCTGTACTCATGTGTTCATTTACTACTAAATGATTGCGGCAGTGTCAAGGACGCGCGCGTCACACGATCCGAACCGCCCTCCGCTCCGAAGTACCCGGCTCCGCTGTGAGGTCAGAGGAGCTCGGCGGCGAGGCTGGCGACGGTGCCGCGCTCGCACGCGCTGAGCGTGACGTGACCGAAGCACGACTGACCGCCGAAGGCCTGGATGAGCACGGCCAACGCGTTGTTCGACTCGCCGAGGTACGGCGCATCGATCTGGCTGGTGTCGCCGGTGAAGATGACCTTGGTACCTTCGCCGATTCGCGTGAGCACGGTCTTCAGCGTGGTGGGCTCGAGGTTCTGCGCCTCGTCGACCACGACCAGCTGACGGTGCAGGCTGCGACCGCGCAGGAAGGTGACCGACTCGAGCGACAGCTGGTTGCGGCCGACCAGCTCGTCGACCATCCGCTGTGCGTCGTGCGCGCTGCGCTGATCGGTGAGTGCCACGATCGCGTCGTGGATGGCCGACATCCACGGGTCGAGCTTCTCGTCGAGACCGCCGGGGAGGAATCCGACGTCGGCGCGGCCGACCGGCACGAGCGGGCGATACACGGCGAGCTTCTCGTAGGCGCGCTGCTCGACCACCTGCTCGAGGCCGGCGGCGATGGCGAGCAAGGTCTTGCCCGTCCCCGCGCGGCCGTCGAGTGCGACGACGCTGACGTCGGGGTCGAGCAGCAGTTCGAGTGCGAAACGTTGCTCCTTCGAGCGAGCGCGCAGTCCCCACGCCTCCGGCGCGGCGTGCGGCAGCAGACGGAGCTCGTCGTCGACGCAGCGGGCCAGCGCGCTCTGCGAGCCGTTGCGCATGACGGCGAACTCGTTCTCGTGGATCATCGATCCGCCGGTGACCTCGTCGCGGCCGACAGCACCCGCGGTGTAGAGGCGATCGATCAGTTCGTGGTCGGTCTCGACGGTGGTCCACCCGGCGGACCGGGTGGCGGCCGAACGCCCGCTGGGGTGATGCTCGACGGCCTCGAGGCCGAGGTGCGCGGCCTTGATGCGCAGTGCCGCGTCGTTCGAGACCATGCGGGTGGGCGCGTGCATCATCTGCCCGAGCGCGGCGCCGATGATGCGGTTGTCGGGCACGTTGGGATCGAGCCCGTGCTCGATGAGCAAGTGCTTCTGCACTCCGTTGATCTCCACCTGCAACGTGCCCTCGGCGGATGGGTCGCCAATGGCGAACGGCTGCGCGAGCGACCCGCCCGCCTTCACCCGCTGCTCCTCGATGGTGCGCAGCGCGGTGCGTGCTGCGCGGCCGACGTCGTCGGCACGTGTCTTGAGACTGTCGAGCTCCTCGATCACCGTGAACGGGATGACCACGTCGACGCCCGCGAAGCCGTGGAGACAACCAGGGTCTCCGACCAGCACCGACGTGTCGAGCACCACTCGCGTACGCACACCCCCTCTCGTCTGGTCGACAGCAGGACGGCCGTGCACGAGGTCGGTCAACGCCACTCCATTCGTAGGAAGACTTGAACGTGGATGTTCCGCAACGGGGTCAGTTGTAGCGCACGGGTCGACGGCTGTGGTGGATGGCACCGAGTGTTCACATTGCCGTTCGAGTCGCCGCGGTGTGCTCCGCCGTGCACCAGACTCGACCCGTGAACGAGTGCATCTTCTGCGAGATCGTTGCCGACCGATCGCACGCTGATGTGGTGTATCGCGACGCTCACGTCGTCGCGTTCCTCGACCGCGCGCCCCTCTTCAAGGGACACGTGCTGGTCGTGCCGGCGATGCACGTGGGCACGCTGCTCGACATGGCACCGGCCGCGCTCGGCGAGTACTTCGCCGTCGTGCAGCGCGTCGCGGCCGCGGTGCAGCGCGCGCTCGACGCGCACGGCAGCTTCGTCGCCATCAACAACGTCGTCAGTCAGAGCGTTCCGCACCTCCACGTGCACGTCGTTCCGCGCCGTCGGAAGGACGGTCTGCGCGGCTTCTTCTGGCCGCGCGTTCGCTATGCAGACGCGGCGGAGTCGCATGCGACCGCTGCGCGCATTCGCGAGTTCCTTGCGCCATAGGTGTTCGCTCAGAGTGTCGTTCGGCACTTGGTGCAAATGCAACAACTTGAATGCTTGTATTCGGTGCGCGAAACCTGTTCGATACGCGGACGTAACAGTCCGTTACCAAGCAATCCGGTACCCGGAGGTATCAAGTCACATGACCACCAAAGCAGAGCTGATCGACGCCATCGCAACCGACGCAGGTGTCACCAAGGCCGACGCCGAGCGCACGGTCGCAGCGTTCTTCGACATCGTCGTGGCGTCTGCCAAGAAGGGCGAGAAGATCGCATGGCCCGGCTTCGGTTCGTTCAGCACCTCGAAGTCGGCCGCGCGTACCGGTCGTAACCCGCAGACCGGCGAGCCCGTGAAGATCGCGGCGTCGACCCGCATGAAGTTCACGGCGAGCAGCACCCTCAAGGCTGCTCTCAATCCGAAGAAGTAGTTCAGCAGTTTTCATCCAGCAATCAACAGAGCAAGTAGCACCAGCAACCAACGGAAGGAAATCCCAAGTGGCAGCAACGAAGAAGGCGGCTCCCGCCAAGAAGGCTCCGGCCAAGAAGGCTCCGGCCAAGAAGGCCGCACCTGCGAAGAAGGCTGCACCGGCCAAGAAGGCTGCACCGGCCAAGAAGGCTCCGGCCAAGAAGGCTGCACCTGCGAAGAAGGCTCCGGCCAAGAAGGCCGCTCCGGCCAAGAAGGCTGCACCTGCGAAGAAGGCCGCTCCGGCCAAGAAGGCACCTGCGAAGAAGGCTCCGGCCAAGAAGGCTCCGGCCAAGAAGGCAGCCGCCAAGAAGAAGTGAGCACTCGTGCTCGGAAGTGATCGAACGGGGGGCCAGCCGGCCCCCCGTTCGTCGTTTTCCATCGGCCTCCCGTCGTGAGGGTCGAATGGGCGCGAGACCATGACCGCTCCGTCCGGGTATCGCACCCGTGGGGGCCGAGGCGGACAGATCTGTCTGGGTCTCGCGCCCGACCTGGGTGGGGTGCCGCTGACCCGTTCGACGGAGGGTGGCGCGGTGCACGACAATGGCGGAGTGCATGCCATCTGCGACGACCTCCACGACGAACACCTCGCGCTCGACGGAGTGGTCGCGACGCTCACCGAGGAGCAGTGGTCGCTGCCGACGCCCGCGGACGGTTGGTCGATCCGCGACCAAGTCAGTCACCTGTGGTTCTTCGACCAGCGCGCCACGCTCGCGCTGCGCGATCCCGAGGCGTTCGCCGACGACGCCGCTCGACTGATGGCGGCGGGTGGCACGCACGCGTCGGTCGAACCAGGGCGCGCCATCTCCGGCGCCGCGTTGCTCACCGCATGGCGGGCCGATCGGGCCGACCTGCTCGCACTGGCGCGCACGATCGACCCGGCATCGCGCATCCCGTGGTACGGCCCGGCGATGGCGGCGCGCAGCTTCATCACTGCGCGCCTGATGGAGACGTGGGCGCACGGGCACGACGTGGTCGACGCGCTGGGCCTCACGGTCGCGCCCACCTCGCGGTTGCGTCACGTCGCACACATCGGCGTGCGCGCTCGCCCGTTCAGCTACCTCATCAACGGCATGACGCTGCCCGACGTGCCCGTGTACGTCGCGCTCGACGCGCCGGACGGCAGCACGTGGGAGTGGGGCGACGATGGCCCGAACCGCGTCACCGGCGCCGCGCTCGACTTCTGCCGCGTGGTCACGCAGCGTCGACACCTCGCCGACACCGCGCTCGTGGTGGAAGGTCCGGCAGCCGTCGAGTGGATGAGCATCGCACAGGCATTCGCCGGCGAGCCCGGCGGCGGCCGCACGCCGGGTCAGTTCCCGCGCTGACGCGTCGCGGTCAGAGGTCGCTGATGCGCTTGAACAGCTCGGCGGCTGCGACGCCGTAGGGCTCGCCGAGGCCGGCGAGTCGCGCTCGGATGCGAGTGCGGAACCCGGCCAACTGTTCAGGGTCGACGGCCTTCATCGTGCTCTCGAACTGGCTCTCGTGAGCCTCCAGCGCGAACAGCTTGGCGTCGACGAAACCGGTCACGTCCTCCACGTGGTCGGGCACCTCGGCCTCCCAGAGCAGCAGCGTCTCCGGTCGATGATGGGCGAGCCCGTGCTCCTTGAAGAAGTGCGGATCGCGCGCGGCGACGACACCGTCGCACGCGAGGATGCCGGCCTCGCGATGGTCGGGATGCAGCCGGTACTGCTTCCACGGATCGTGCGCCAGCACCACCTGTGGACGCAGTTGCCGGATGACTCGCGCCACCTCGCCGCGCAGCGCGAGGCTGTGCTCGAGCTCGCCGTCGACCTGCCCGAGGAAGACGACCTCACCGGCGTTCGAGCCCGCGAGCACCTGCGCGGCGCGACGCTGTTCGGCCTGGCGGGCCGCGACGAGCGCGGGCACATCGGCCTCGGGGTTCCATGTGCCCTTCGAGCCGTCGGTGAGCACCAGGTGATGCACCGTGCAACCCGCCGCCGCCCACTTCGCCAGCGTGCCGCCGCAGCCGAACTCGACATCGTCGGGGTGCGCGCCGATGGCCAGTGCCGAGGAGGGCGTGGGCAGGTCGAACGAGGTCAGCGAGTGAGTGGGATCTGGTTGGCCGGGTTCGTTGGCAGCCATGAGGGCAGCGCTTCCTGCACCAGTGGGTGCGTGAGATCGGATGGTGTGTCGAGGTCGATGGCGAGGAGCGAGTCGCGTCGGACCGCCACGCACGCGCCGGCAGCCACCGCCTGCGCGAGATGACGGCGGAACGAGCCCGGGCCGTACGCGAACTGGAACGAGGAGTCGGTGGGAAGTGCCGCGACGTTGGTGCCGTCGTCGCGCGAGTCGGGAACCAGCGTGATGGTTCCGTGCACGGCGACCGACGCGAGTGCGTACGCGCGGGGCAGGTCGGCGTGTGCCACCACGACGTGCTCGACGCCGCGGCCGCGCAGGTCGGCGATGCTGTTGTTCACCGCCGCGTTGAGTCCGACGCCGGGATGCCAGAGCACCGTGGCGCCGTGCGCGCCTGCCCACTCGGCCACTGCCTCGTCGTCGCACGCCACGAACACCGGCAACTCGCCGGCGGCCGCCACCACCCGTTCCGCGGTCCAGCGCGCCAACGCCTCGCGATGCGCCGGCGACAGCGCGGGCGCGAGCCGAGCCTTGGCATCGGCGAACGCCTTCACCGGCAAGAGCACCACGGGTTTCACGCAGGCATCGTAGAGGGCGTGGCCTACGCTGTGGCCATGCCGATCAACGTCGCCGTCATCGGGGCGGGGTCGTGGGGGACGACGGTGGCGGCACTCGCCGCGGTCAACACTCCCACGATGCTGTGGGCCCGCCGTGCCGCTCTCGCCGACACGATCAACTCCGAGCACGTCAACAGCGACTACCTGCCCCAGTTCCCGTTGCCGCCGGAGCTGCGCGCCACGCCGTCATTGGCCGACGCAGTCTCGTCGGCCGATGTGCTGGTGATGGCGGTGCCGTCGCACGGCTACCGCGAGGTGGCTGCGGAAGCCGCGCTGCACCTGCGGCCATGGGTGCCCATCGTCAGCCTCACCAAGGGCCTCGAGCAGGGCACGCGCAAGCGGATGAGCGAAGTCACCCGCGACGAGATGCCGGGGCACCCGGTGGCCGTGCTCACCGGCCCCAACCTGGCGAAGGAGATCCTGTCCGGTCAACCCGCCGCGAGCGTGGTGGCCATCGACGACAACGACATCGCGGCCGAGCTGCAGCGCATCTTCGGACGCCCCAGCCTGCGCGTGTACACCAACGGCGACGTGGTCGGCTGCGAGGTGGGCGGGGTGGTCAAGAACGTCATCGCCATCGCGTCGGGCATGGCGGAGGGCATGGGCTTCGGCGACAACACGCGAGCCACGCTCATCACCCGCGGGCTGGCGGAGATGACCCGGCTCGGCATCGCGATGGGCGGCCATGCGGCCACGTTCGCCGGCCTGGCGGGCATGGGCGACCTCATCGCCACCTGCTCGTCGAAGCAGAGCCGCAACAACATGGTCGGCTTCCAACTCGGTGAAGGTCGCAGCATCGAAGCCGTCCTCGCCGACATGAACATGGTCGCCGAAGGCGTGAAGAGCTCGCCGAGCGTGCTCGAGCTCGCTCGCCGGTACGGCGTCGACATGCCCATCACCGAGCAGGTGGTGGCCGTGTGCCACCACGGGCGACCCGCACGCGACGCACTGGGTTTCCTGATGCAGCGCACACGCAAGAGCGAGATGGAGTGACAGACCAGATGATCGACGACACGAGCCTCCCCACCACCGGCATCACCGGTGGCGGGTGGCGGGCATCCGTCACCAGGTGGGGCGCCATCGAGCCGTGGGACGGGTCCACCCCGCTCGACTGGCACATCGCCGCCGACGATCGCTGGCACAGCCCGGAGCGCGAGGCCGCGGTGCGTCAGCGGCGCATCGACGGCACCGCGGTCATCGAGACGCGCGTGCGCATTCCCGACGGCGACGCGGTGCAGCGCGTGTACTCCGTGCCCGATCGCGGCGGACTCACGATCGTCGAGGTCGAGAACGAGTCACCGCTGCCCATCGCCATCGCGTTCACGCACGACCGACTCCGGTCGGTGCGGCCACCCACCGCGCCCATCGAAGGCATCGCGCTGCCCGCCGGCAGCGTCGCGTTCCCGGTCGGGCACCACGCGGTGCTCACGGTCGCCATCGCACACGACGGCTCCGGGGCCGGCTCGCTCGCCGGCGGGTTGCCCACCTCGGCCGGTGTCGTGCGCGGGTGGCTCGCCACCGCGGAACGTGCCAGCCGACTGTTGTTGCCCGACGCTGCGCTCTCCGAGCGGGTCGTCGCCGCTCGGTGCGAACTCGCCCTCGTCGGGCCCGCGCACCCCGACGACGACCCGGTGGGCTTCCTGATCGCCGTCGGTCAACTGGTGCGCATGGGCGAGCAGTCCGGCCCGTGGGTGCCCGACGTCGCGCACGCACTCGAGCTGGCGGCCAAGTCGGCGCCGCACGACTGGGCGCTCGGTGCCGCAATCGATGCAGCCGAGCGCGTACTGGAGGCCGCCGGCGAACGACGCGCTCGCCGCGATCTCGATGCCGTGCGCGCGCGCCTGCAACTCGCGCGGTCGTTGCCCGCCGATGCACCCGCCGACCACGCCCGCTTCCTCGCGTGGATCGAGCGGCGCGTCGCCGAACCACTCGCCAACGGGGCGTCGCTGTTCCCCGCGGGCTTGCCCGCCGAATGGGCCGGCACCAACTTCGAGGTCTACGGCGTGCCCACCGGTGCCACCAGCAGCGTGTCGTTCGCGCTCCGCTGGCACGGCGAGCGCCCGGCGGTGCTGTGGGAGCAGAGCGGTCCCGCTGTCACGCTCTCCGCGGCCACCGTCGCACCGGAGTGGCACACCACCGACACGAAGGGCGAGGTGCTCTGGCCGGTGCCGCCCGGCCTGACCGAGGTGGCGACTTCCGGTACGGCACCCGCGGTGGCGCCTGCCGAGCAGCCGTCGTGGCCCGCCGAGGGCGAATCCTTCAGCTGATGTGCGACTGCCTCGTCGCGCTGCCGTCGGCCACCGACGGCTCGACGACGTTGTTCGCGAAGAACAGCGATCGCCCTCCGGCGGAGCGCCAACTCGTCCACTGGTCGCCACCGCGCCTCGACGCCGGCCCGCTCTCGACGACGCACATCGAGGTTGCGTCGCACCCGACATACACGCTCGCCTGCGTGCTGTCGCGCCCGGCATGGGGGTGGGGCGCGGAGCACGGTGTGAACGAAGCCGGCGTCGTCGTCGGCAACACCGCGGTGTACACCACGCACGATCCGCGAACCGCGCCCGTCGGGCTCACCGGGATGGACCTCGTGCGCCTGGCACTGGAGCGTGCCGCCGACGCCGCCGAGGCGGTGCAGGTGATCACCGCGCACCTCGAGCGCTACGGCCAGGGTGGCAGCGGCCACGACCCCACCATCGTGGCCGGCGGGCGGCCGTACTGGAGCTCGTTCCTCGTCGCCTCGCCGGGCGTGGCGTTCACCATCGACACCAGTGGCAACGAGTGGGCGGTCGAGCGGGTCACCGACGTGCGGGCCATCTCCAACCGCACCAGCATCCCCGGGTTCGACGCCGTGCATCGCCACCCACGTCAGCCGGTCGAGCGACTGGTCGATCCGCGTTGGTCCGCGTCGCAGCGAGTGCTCGCAGAACGGCCCGTCACCGTCGAGTCGCTGCAGGCGCACCTCCGCTCACACGACTCGTGCGGCGAGCCCGGGTGGAGCGTGTGCATGCACGTCGACGGCATCGAGACCACCACCGCATCGATGGTGGTGGCGCTGACGCCGCACGACCAGCCGCGAGTGTGGGCGCTCACCGGCAGCCCCTGCGAGCGCGACTACGTCGAGTTCCACTTCGATCGCGCGTCCGCCACCGACCTCACGCGCGCCTGACGCGCGTTCACAAGCGCACGTGTCGCGGCCCGACCTGGGTGTGAGTCGGTGACGGCGCGACACGTGCGTTCGTGAAGGGTCAGTCGTCGAGCTCGGCGGACCGCAGCACGAGCGCGTCGACCACCGCGCGGAGCTTGGCGGCGACGGCGTCGATGATCTCCGGATCGTCGGTGTTGCCGTCGGCGTCGAACCGATCGCCCACCGACGTGAGGCGCACAGGTGGCTCGGTGACGACGGTGGCGCCGAGGAAGCCGAGCACCGCACTGACGCTGTCCTGTGCGCGCTGACCACCTGATCGACCCGCGGCGCTGAGGAACGCCACCGCGGTACCGGTGATCGCTCGATCCGCCGGCGGTCGGGTGGCCCAGTCGAGTGCGTTCTTGGCGAGGGCCGTGGGCGTGGCGTTGTACTCGGGCAGGCCGATGATGAGTGCGTCGGCCGAGCGCACGGCGTTCCACCAACGCTCGACGATCTCCGGCGGATCGGACTCCAGATCGGGGTTCATCCACGGCAACTGATCGACCCAGTCGACGATGTCGATGGTGAGCTCGGGCGGAGCCACGCGCTGCGCGAGGTGCACCAGCGCGGTGTTGGTGGAACCCTTGCGAAGGCTGCCGCTGAACGCGATCGCGCGGAACGTCGGATGAGTCATCGAGCCAGTATGGGGTATCGTCCACTGATCCGAACGGCCCTCGGCAACGAAGGGTGCACATGGTCATCTCCATCGAGAAGTTCCAGGAGCAGGGCGGCCGGTTGAAGACCGACGACCTCGACTTCGAGGCGTTCCGCACTGAGCCGCTGTCGCCGCACGTGCTGCGCTGCCTGTCGTACATGCACGACATCGAGTACCAGACCGTGCTGTACACCCGCGAGCTGCTCGTCACGCCGGCGTGGAAAGACCCGCAGTTCACGGCGTTCCTGACGCTCTGGAACTACGAGGAGTACTGGCACGGACAAGCGCTGGGCAAGGTGCTCGCACTGCACGACTGGCCGGCACACGACACCCGCCTCACCGCGATGCGCAGCTTCAACAAGCGCTACCTGTTCTGGAGCCCGGCCATCTTCTGGTTGCTGGGCCACGGCGTGCGCAAGTTCCCCGCCGTGCACATGACCTGGGGTGCCATCAACGAGTGGACCGCGAACGCCGCGTACAACCGCCTCGCGCAGATCGCCGACCACCCGGTGCTGAGCGAACTGCTCGGCCGCATCATGCGCCAGGAGGGTCGCCACGCCGCCTACTACGCCAGCTACGCGCGCGACCTGCTGGAGGGTGACCCGCGGGCTCAGCGCGTCACGAAGTGGTTCCTGCAGCACGAGTGGGCCGTGGTGGGCAGTGGCGACGTGCCGAAGCTCGAGACGTCGTTCGCCGCCGCGTACCTGTTCGGCAGTGGCGACGGCGCGGAGCTCGTCGACCGCGTAGAGGATCGCATCGACGCGCTGCCCGGTCTGGCAGGTCTCTCGCTGGTGCGTTCCGCCATCGCGGCGGCCACTCGCCACGTGTGTGACGAGGAAGGCTCGGTGCCCCTGCCTCCGGTGCGTGTGGACGCGACGGTCAGTCGCTGACGGCTGCCGTGCGCCCGGCACCGACCTCGCGGGCGATGCGCACGAACTCGGCCACCGACGGGTGCGCGCCACGTCGCGGCCATGCCACCAGCAGCGGCACGGGAGTGGCGTCGGAGAGCGGCACGTAACGGATGTCGGGATGCGGGTGCAACGCGGCGGTGGACGAGACGCTGACGCCGAAACCCAGGCCGGACGCGATGGCGACCATCCAGTCGTCGATGCTGCTGACGTCGGCGACCACTCGGGGACGATGGGTGGCCGGCCACAACTCGGCGGTCGTGGTGCCGGCCCGAGTCGCCAGCACGAGTGCATCGTCGGCGAGGTCGTCGAGACGCAGCGCATCCCGCTGCGCGAGCGGGTGCTCGGCCGGCAGCACCGCGACGCGGGTCTCGTGGTCGATGACGACGCAGCGGTAACCGTCGTCGGGCAGTGGGCCGCGGGTGAGCGCGACGTCGACGGAACCGTCGGCGAGGCCGGCGGTGCGGTCCTCCACGCGTACGACATCGACGGGTCGGTCCGGGTGCGCGGTGCGCCATGCGCGCAGGATGGGCGACAGGTAGGCCGTCGCCGACCAGTTCTGACCGATGCGCAGCGGTGCAGGGCGTCCGGCGGCACCCGCGATCGCGTCGTCGAAGGCCTGCACGGCCGTGCGCGCCGATCGCTCGAACCGGACGCCGGCGTCGGTGAGGTGCAGGTGGTGAGTGGAGCGATCGACCAACTGCACACCGAGGTCGCGCTCCAACTGGGCCAGTGTGCGCGAGAGCGCGGGCTGCGAGAGGTGCAGGAGAGCTGCGGCGCGGGTGAGGTTGCGCTCGTCGGCGATCGCAAGGAAGCCACGGAGATGGCGCACTTCCACGGTCATACGTGCGGAGCATAACCAGGTCGGCATCGGCATTTCACACGTCGCCGGCGATGGTGCACAGTCGAGTGGTGACCGTCGCCGTGGAACCTGCCCGCGTGCCGTCGAAGATGGCCGATGGTCGTGGTGCGGTGCTGGTGCTCGCCTCGATCACCTCGGTGCAGTTCGGCGCCGCGTTCGCGCGGCGACTGTTCGACACGGTCGGTCCCGCCGGCGTGGTGCTGTTGCGTCAGGGCATCGCAGCGATCGTGCTGATGGCGGTGGTGCGGCCTCGGTTGCGCGGCAGAGGCCGCGCGGAGTGGCTGGTGGTGCTGGCGTTCGGCACGGTGCTGGCGGGGATGAACCTCACCTTCTACGAGGCGGTCGCGCGTCTGCCGTTGGGCATGGCCGTCACGATCGAGCTGCTGGGGCCGATCGGCCTGGCCGTCGCGCTCTCGCGGCGACCGATCGAGCTGGTGTGGTGCCTGGTGGCGTTGGTGGGCATGCTGCTGCTCGGCGAGGGAGGAGCCACCGTGGAACTGGTCGGCGTGGCCTTCGCGCTCGCCGCTGCCGCCGGCTGGGCCGGATACATCCTGCTGCTCGGCGCGGCGGGCCGTCACTTCACCGGCGTCGACGGAGTGGCGCTCGCGATGGTGGTGGCGTCACTGCTGTCGAGTCCGTTCGGTCTGCAGGCGGGCAGCAGCCTCGTCGAGCCGCGGGTGCTGTTGATCGGGGTGGTGGTGGCGATGCTGTCGGCGATCGTGCCGTTCTCGCTGGAGGTCACCGCGCGCCGCAGCGTGCCACCGGGTGTGTTCGGTGTGCTGATGAGCCTCAGCCCGGCAGCGGCCGCGCTCAGCGGCTTCCTCGTGCTGGGCCAGCACCTGACGCTGCAGCAGTTGTTCGGCATGGCGACCGTGGCCGTCGCGAGCGCGGCCACCCTGCTGAGCGCTCGGGGGCGCCCGGCCGCGTCATCGGCGGTGGAGGATCATGGCTCGAGCGTCGCGACATCGCCGACCGCGACGGTGCCGGGCTCGAGCACGGTGGCGTAGACGCGACTGAGCGGGCCCCGCTCGTGGTGCATGGCCCGGAACTCGCCGTCGGTGAACCACGCCGCGTTCTGCGCGCACGGCAGTGCGAAGGCGCTGACCTCGCACACGACACTGCCGATCTGCAGCCGGACCCCGGCGCGCACATCGGCCCACGGGAGCCCGCGCAACGTGATGTTCTCGCCCGCCAGACCGGGGGCGATGGGGTGGCCCTGCGCCTGCAGCGTCTCGATCGCCTCGTTGCTCCAGATGCAGAGTGCCTGCCACGGGCGACCGTGATGCACGCGCGTGGCCTGGCGATCGCCGACGACGCCGCTCCAGGTGACCTCGACCGAGTCGACCGGCGTCTTGGGGACGCCACCACTCGACACGCTGAGCTGCGAGACCACACCGTGCGCCTGCGCCGGCATCTGACCCTCGGCGCGCAGGGCCGGGCCGGCAGCGGTCCATGCCGCCCACACCGCGTCGAGGTCGGTGGCGAGATCGCCGGTGAGGGACGGGTACAGCGGCTCGAGCACCGAGGCATCGCGCCCGTCGGCGTACAACGCCCAGACGTCGTCGAAGTTGCCGACGGTGCGCCGAGCGTCGGTCTCGGTGAACGTGTACGGGCCGATGGAGTGCATGAACGCACACCGTAGGCTGGCGACGTGTCGCTCGCAGAGAATGATTTCGCCGACCTGAAGCTCACCGAATGGACGTCGTGCGGTGGGTGTGCGGCGAAGTGGGGAGCGTCGCTGCTCACCGATCTCGTGCGCGACATGCCCGCCGGCATCGACCCGTCGCTCCTCGTCGGCCTGGCTCCGTTCGACGATGCCGCCATCTACCAGGTGGCCCCCGACGTCGCGCTGGTCAGCACGACCGACTTCTTCCCCCCGCTGGTCGACCACCCGGCCGACTTCGGTGCCATCGCCGCGGCCAACGCGTGCAGCGACGTGTTCGCGATGGGCGGGCGCGTGGTCATCGCCGTCAACGTCGCCGCCTTCCCCGAGCACTTCCCGCGTGAGGCCATCGTCGCCATCTTCGACGCCGCAGCAGCCACGGTCGCGGAAGCCGGCGGCACCATCGCCGGCGGTCACACCATCCGCAACCCCGAACCCATCTTCGGCCTCGCGGTGCAGGGAGTGGTCCATCCGCAGCGTGTGTTCCGCAAGGGAGGCGCGTCGGCCGGCGACGTGCTCATGCTCAGCAAGCCCATCGGCACCGCGCTCGCGCTGGCGGGTGGCAGTGCCGCCGACAAGGCAGCGGCCATCGCCGGCATGCGGCGCGTGAACCGGGCTGCGTCGGAGGAGCTGCAGGCGCTCGGTGAGGCCGTGCACGCGGTCACCGACGTCACCGGCTACGGACTCGCCGGTCACGGTTGGGAGGTCGCCGAGCGCAGCGACGTGCAGGTGGTGGTGCACACCGACACCCTCGTCGCCTATCCCGGCGCACGCGAGGCGGCCGAGCGGGGCGTGCGCACCGGTGGCGATCCGCGCAACCGCGAGTACGTGCACGAGCACCTCGTCAGCACCGCCTCCGCGGCCGGCGAAGCGCTGTGCATGGATCCGCAGACCTCCGGCGGGCTGCTTGCCGCGGTGCACCCGTCCGTCGTCGACTCGCTCAGCGCGATGTGGTGGCGCGTCGGCGAGGTCGCAGCCGGACCCGCGCAGTTGGTGCTGCGATGACCCGGGTCGACTGATGGCCGGCCACGCTCCCACTCGCCAGATCGAGAAGGAGCTCTGGGCGGCCGGACACGAGATCGTCGTCGGCATCGACGAGGTCGGTCGGGGTGCCTGGGCCGGGCCGCTGATGGTGGGCGCGGCGATCCTGCCGCGCGAGAAGCGCGTCAACGGCGTACGCGACTCGAAGGTGCTCACCGAGACCAACCGCGAGTTCCTGTTCGATCGCATCGCGTCGTGGTGCGATGCCTGGGCCGTCGGTGGCGCGTCGCAGGAGGAGTGCGACGAGCTCGGCATGGCCGCCGCGCAGAAGCTCGCCGCGCAGCGCGCCATCGAGGCGCTGGGCATCCGGCCCGACGCAGCGGTCGTCGACGGCAAGTGGAACTTCGTCAGCCCCCACGTGGGCCACGTGGAGATGCGCGTGAAGGCCGACCGCTACTGCCTCTCGGTCGCGGCGGCCAGTGTGCTCGCCAAGGTGACCCGCGATCGCCTGATGCGAGCCGCGGCCGAGCACTACCCGCAATGGAGCTTCGACACCAACAAGGGGTACCCGTGCCCGCAGCACAAGGCGGCGCTGCAGGGGTACGGGCCGTCGGCCATCCATCGACGCACGTGGGTGTTCATGGACCACTACGTGCCGTACGCGGGCGTCCCGCGGATCATCCGACCGGAGCAGCCGACGCTGTTCTGAGCGACATCCATTCCTTTTTCTCTGAACGTTCGCGCGGATTACGGTCGCGGCCATGCGTCACCGCTCCGCTCCCCGCACGCTCGCCGCCATCGTCGTGGCGCTGGCCGCACTGGCCGCGTGTTCCGACGACGACGCGTCGTCGGACACCGTCGTCGAATCTGCCGGCGTCGAATCCACTGTCGCCGAGTCCACGATCGTCGAATCCACCGTCGCAACCTCCCTCGCGCCGACCACCACCGACGCGCCCACCACGGAGCCGGCGGCGACGGTGGCGCACATCCGCGGCACGGCGTACACGTTCAACACGCCCGACCCGATCGCCGGCGCCACCATCAAGGTCGCGGAGCATCCCGAGCTGTCGGCCACCACCGCCGCCGACGGCAGCTACGAGCTGGAACTGCCCGCCGGCTCGACGGCGACGCTCTACATCGAGGCGGCCGACCACTTCGGAATCCACACGCAGACGTTCACCCTCACCGAGGACGGCGACGGTCTTGAGCTCGACGGCGTGAACCTGCAGACGCCGTCACTGGCCGTGTACGAAGGGCTGAAGGCGCTGGTCGGTGGGTTCACCGGGCGCGACCCGTTCGAAGGCGGCTGCGTCATCGTCACCACCGTCGGCGACGCTCGGATGGTCGGCATGACGTTCGCCGAGTTCATCGACTTCCATCCGCACGGTGTCGAAGGCGCGACCGTGGCCATCGAACCGGCGCTGGCGACGCCGATCTACTTCAACGAGCAGGTGCTGCCCGACGTGGCGCAGCTGACCTCGTCGATCGACGGCGGCGTACTGTTCCCCAACGTGCCGCCGGGCGAATACACGCTCACGGCCACCAAGGACGGCATGGAGTTCGCCACCGTGCACGCCACGTGCGAGAACGGTCGGGTGGTGAACGCCAACCCGGTGTGGGGTCTGCACGCCCTGCCGTAGGACGACGGGCTCAGGCCTGCTCGAGCGCCTGTTGCAGGTCGGCCACCAGATCGGCAGCGGTCTCGATGCCGACGCTGAGCCGCAGCAGGTTGTCGGGCACCTCCAGCGGCGAACCGGCCGCCGACGCATGGGTCATCTGACCCGGGTGCTCGATGAGGCTCTCCACCGCGCCGAGGCTCTCGCCGAGCGTGAACAGCTCGGTGGCCGCGGCGACGCGCAGCGCTGCTGCCTGCCCGCCGCGCAACGTGAAGCTCACCATGCCACCGAAGTCGCGCATCTGCTTCGCCGCCGCGGCGTGGCCGGGGTGATCGGGCAGCTGCGGGTACAGCACGCGCTCGACGGCCGGGTGACCGATGAGCAGGTCGACGACGGCTCGAGCGTTCGCGCAGTGCCGCTCCATGCGCACCGCGAGCGTCTTCACGCCCCGGAGCGCGAGATAGCAGTCGAACGGCGCCGGCACCGCTCCGGCCGCGTTCTGCGTGAACCGCAACCGGTCGGCCAGGTCGGCGTCGTCGAGCGCGAGGAACCCGCCGACGACGTCGCTGTGGCCGCCGAGGTACTTGGTGGCCGAGTGCACCACGATGTCGGCGCCGAGCGCCAGCGGCTGCTGCAGAAATGGCGTGGCGAACGTGTTGTCGACCACCACCATCGCACCGCGCTCGTGTGCCAGGGAGGCGATGGCCTCGATGTCGAAGCAGCGCAGCAACGGGTTGGTGGGAGTCTCCAGCCAGACGAGTGCGGTGTCGTCGGGCCACGAGGCCGCGAGGCCGGCAGTGTCGAGGAGGTCGACCGCGCTCCACGGCAGCTGCGTGTGCACCTTGCTGATGAGGCGGTAGGTGCCGCCATACGCGTCGTTGCCGAGCAGCACCCGCTGGCCGGGTGCGAACAGGCGCAGCACGTTGTCCTCGGCAGCGAGACCGCTGGAGAACGCGAGGCCGTGGGCGGCACCCTCGAGCGCGGCCACCTGCGTCTCGTACGCGGTGCGCGTGGGGTTGCCACTACGGCTGTACTCGTAGCCCTTGTGGTTGCCGACGCCGTCCTGAGCGAACGTGGTGCTCAGGCTGATGGGCGTGACCACCGCTCCGGTGGTGGGATCCGGCTCCTGGCCGGCGTGGATGGCCGCGGTCTCGAAGCCCCAGGCCGACTGCTCCTCGAACTCACCCATTGCTCAGCACCTCGAAGTAGCTCAGGAGATCCGTGCGGGTGAGCACGCTCAACGGTCGGCCGCCGGCGAGCACCAGCAGCGCGGGGGAGCGATCGAGCATCTCGACCGCGAGCGCCACCTTCTGGCCGACGCCGATGGTGGGAAGCTTCGGCCCCATCACCGACTCGACCGCCATGTCCATCACGCCGGCGTCGCGGTAGACGGCTTCCATCAGCTCCAGCTCGTCGACCGCGCCGCTCACCTCGGCGGCGGCGAACGGTGGCGTGTTCTTGCACACCGGCAGCTGGCTGATGCCGTTCTCGCGCATCAGCTCGATGGTGTCGCGCACGCTGGCCGACGGGTTCACGTACAACAGCGACGGCGTGTCGCCGCGAGCGTCGAGCACCGCGGCGATGCACTCGTCGCACTCGCGGAGGAAACCGAAGTTGGCCATCCACTGATCGTCGAACACGCGTGAGAGGTAGCCACGGCCGCTGTCGGGGTTGAGCACCACCACGATGTCGTTCGGGCCGGCCTGCTTGGCCACCTTGATCGCAGCGGCGACCGCCATGCCGCCGGAGCCGCCGATGAGGATTCCTTCCTCGCGGCTGACCTCGCGCGCGGTGAGGAAGCTCTCCTCGTCGCTGATCGGGATGACCTGGTCGTACAGCTCCGGCGCCCAGGCGGCGGGGTAGAAGTCCTCGCCGACGCCCTCGACGAGGTACGGCCGCCCGGAGCCGCCACTGAACACCGAGGCGTCGGGGTCGCCGGCCACGATGCGGATGGCGGGGTTCTGCGCCTTCAGGTAGCGGGCGGTGCCCGTGATGGTGCCGCACGTGCCCGCACCGGCGACGAAGTGCGTGATGCGACCACCAGTCTGCGCCCACAGCTCGGGGCCCGTGGTCTTCTCGTGGGCGAGCGGGTTGTTGGGGTTGCCGTACTGGTTGGGGCGGAAGGCGTTGCGCTCGACGGTGAGGCGTTCGGCCACCTTGTAGTAGCTGGTGGGGTCGTCGGGCGGCACGGCGACGGGGCACACCACCACCTCTGCGCCGTACGCGCGCAGCAGGCTCACCTTCTCCGGTGCCACTTTGTCGGTCATCACGAACACGCACTGGTAGCCGCGCTGCGCGGCGACGATGGCCAGCCCGACACCGGTGTTCCCGCTGGTCGGCTCGACGATGGTGCCGCCCGGTTGCAGCTCGCCGGAACGCTCGGCGGCCAGGATCATCTCGAGCGCGGGCCGGTCCTTCGCGGAGCCGCCCGGATTGGTGGTCTCCATCTTCATCGCCAAGATGCACGGGAGATCGTGGATCTCGCTGATGCGCTTCAACCGCACCAGCGGTGTGTTGCCGATGGTGTCGATCACGCTCTCGGCGATGTTGGTGCCGTGCAGGCGTACATCCTCAGCGTCGTTGCCCCATGCCATGCCCGGAGGGTATCGGCACGCGGCACCCCGTGTACATGGCCCCTCCCTCGGGGCGCCTTCCTACTCCGTGACGTTGATCACGAACCGGCCGCCGGAGCCGACGACGCACACGCCCTCCAAGACACCCGGGTGGGTGAAGCGCATCGCCAGGGTCTGGCCGGCCGTGACGAAGAACGGGCCGATCATGTAGTCGCGGGTGTCGTCGTTGACGATGCGGATCGATTCGCCGACCTTCACGTCGAGCTCGGACGGCATCAGCTCGATGACCTCGCCACCGTCGAGCCGGTTACCGGTGCCGAAGGGCACGACGTACTCGTACGTGGTCTCGTCGCCGGGGCTCAACGGACTGGTCTCGATCTTGCCTTCGCGTTCGCTGCCGAAGCAGCCGACGGTGGTGAGCGCCAGCGTCGCCAACAGCACGGTGAAAATGATGGCCCGGCGGTTCACGACGCGCTCCGATCGAACAGGATCTCGAGATCGGTGGCGATGCCGTCGGCGGGGATGCCGAACGGCCAGGTGAGCACCACGTCGCCGGCGCTGTCGACCACGTACATCGCCGCGCTGTGGCCCACCTCGATCTCGCCCTCGGCCGTCGTCTCCACGGAGTAGCTCGCGCCGAACGCGGCCGCAGTGGCCTCGAGCGCGGGCTCGTCGGTGGTGCGCAGCGCGTGGGCGCCCGGGATGAAGCTCTGCACGTACTGAGCCACGATCTCGTCGGTGTCGCGGTCGGGGTCGATGGTGATCATCGCCAGATCGACCTTCGACGCATCGTCGCCCACCTGCTTGAGCGCCTTCTTCAGCTCGGCGAGCGTGGTGGGGCACACATCGGGGCACGAGGTGTACCCGAAGTAGACGATGAGCAAGCGTCCGTCGTCGGCCACGAAGTCGAACTCGGTGCCTCCGTCGGACACGTCGGGCAACGACAGCGCGGCCACCGACGGCGGCGGGTCGAGCTCGTAGCCGCTCAGCGTGCGTGACTTCTCGTCGCTGCCACATGCGGCGACGAGGAGCACGCTCGCGGCGAGCAGCGCGGTTCGGCGGGCGGTGATCATCAGGATTCTGTTCCTTCGGAGGTTGCGGGCAGCAGCGTGGCGATGGCGCTGCGCAGTTCGTCGGCCGTGTAGGCGCCCTGGTGGAGCTCGATCAGCCTGCCATCCGCATCGAAGAACGCGGTGGCGGGAAGGCCGGTGACGGCGAGCGCGGTGGAGAGTGCGCCGTCGGGATCGGTGAACTGCGGGTAGTCGACACCGAGGTCGGCCGCGAACGCCGCCGCGTCGTCGGGGCTGTCGAAGACGTTCACTCCGATGATCTGCACGTCGTCGGCCACCT
>JAUXQB010000333.1 GCA_030685215.1 Actinomycetota bacterium | reverse complement strand
CGCCGGCTCGCGCACGATGGCGCGACCCATCGCCACCCGTTGCCGCTGGCCACCCGACAGTTGCCCCGGCTTGCGATCGAGGTACTGGGTGAGCTCGAGCACGTCGGCCGCCTTGCGCACCCGCTCGTCGATCTCCGACTTGCGCAACTTGGCCAGCTTCAACGCGAACCCGATGTTCTCGTACACGGTCATGTGCGGGTAGAGCGCGTAGTTCTGGAACACCATCGCGATGTCGCGGGCCTTCGGTGGCACGTCGTTGACCACGCGCTCGCCGATGCGCATCGTGCCGTCGGTGATGGATTCCAACCCCGCGATCATCCGCAGCGCAGTGGACTTGCCGCACCCTGACGGGCCGACCAACACGAGGAACTCGCCGTCGTCGATGGTGAGGCTCAGGTCGTGGATGGCCTGAAACCCGTTCTCGTACACCTTGGTGATCTTGTCGAGGACTACCGACGACATCGGCGGGCTCCAGTCGTGTGGGCGACTCGCACGAGGTCAGCGAGCGCGTTCGATGTGGCGGGCGACGAGCCGTTCGAGCATCTCTTGCCGTCCGCTCGTGTGTGCCGGCTCGACGTCGTGCGCGAGCAACTCGTCGTGGATCTGCTGCAGCGACACCTTGCCGTCGAGCAGGTCCTGCTCGGAGTTCCAGCCGGCGTAGCGAGCGTCGCGCAGCGAGTCGAGCTCGCCGTCGTCGATGATCGACGCGGCTGCGAGCAGCGAGCGAGCCATGGTGTCCATGCCGCCGATGTGCGCGATGAACAGGTCGTCGCGCGACACCGACTGGCGGCGCAGCTTCGAGTCGAACATCAGGCCGCCGGTGGTGAAGCCACCGCCGCGCAGGATCTCGAGCATGCCCAACGTCATCTGCTCGACGCTGCTCGGGAAGCGATCGAGATCCCAGCCCAGGCGGTCGTCGCCGGCGTTGGCGTCGATGGAACCGAAGATGCCGCTGTTCACCGCGGTGGCGATCTCGTGGTGGAAGTCGTGGCCCGACAACGTGGCGTGGTTGACCTCGATGTTCACCTTGATCTCGTTCTCGAGGCCGTACTTCTTGAGGAACCCGTACACCGTGGCGACGTCGTAGTCGTACTGGTGCTTGGTGGGCTCGAACGGCTTCGGCTCGATGAGCAGCGCGCCCTCGAAACCGATGGCGTACTTGTGCTCGACCACCAGGTTCATGAACCGGCCGAGCTGGTCGAGCTCGCGGGTGAGATCGGTGTTGAGCAACGTCTCGTAGCCTTCACGCCCGCCCCACAGCACGTAGTTCGCGCCGCCGAGCCGCTTGGTGGCGCTCATGCAGTGGGCCACCTGCGCGGCGGCGTAGCGGAAGGCCGCCGGGTCGGGGTTGGTGGCCGCGCCCGCCATGAACCGGCGGTGCGAGAACGCGTTGGTGGTGCCCCACAGCAGCTTGGTGCCGGTGCGCTCCATGTGGCCGGCGGCCAGGTCGATCATCTCGTCGAGGTTGCGGCAGCTCTCCGCGAACGTGGCGCCCGCGGGAGCGATGTCGATGTCGTGGAACGAGAAAAACGGCGCGCCCAGCTTCTCGAAGAACTCGAACGCGGCCTCCATCTTCATCTTGGCCGCGTCCATCGGATCCAGCGCCGCGTTCTGACTCGGGTGCCACGGCCGGTCCTGTGTGCTGGCGCCGAAGATGTCGAAGCCGTCCCACGTGAACGAGTGCCAGTAGCAGACCCCGAACCGCAGGTGCTCGGCCATCGTGCGGCCGGCGACGACGCGGTCGGCGTCGTACCACCGGAACGCGAACGGGTTGTCTGACTCTGGACCTTCGTACCGGACGGTGTCGACGGTGTCGAAGAACTCGGACATCACAGTGCTCCTTCGATGATCACTTGGTTGGTTGACGAACGAACCGTCGGCATCGGCTTGTCTCCAGTGACGGTGACCGTGCCGGCATGCACGAGGTCGCTCGACGAGACGCCGACGAAGAACTCGAAGTCGCCCGGTTCCACAACATACGTCAGCTCGCGGCCGCAGAAACCGAGCGCCGTGACAGGCACGCAGAACGTGAGCACCGCGGAGGTGCCCGCGTCGAGCGTGACCCGCTCGAAACCGAGCAGTTCGCGCACCGGTCGAGTGATGGTGGCGACCGGATCGCGACCGTAGAGCTGCACCACTTCGTCGGCTCGGCGAGCACCGGTGTTGGTGACCCGCACGCGCACCGCGACCGTGTCGTCGAGGGCGACGAGCGGTGGCGACACCGAGTCGGGTTCGATGCTGAACGACGAGTAGCCGAGCCCGTGACCGAACGGGTAGAGCGGCTCGTTCGACTCGTCGACGTAGCTGCCCTTCCAGTGCGAGCGCCCACCCGACACCTTGTGCGCGTAGTAGATGGGGATCTGACCGGAGCTGCGCGGATAGGTGACCGGCAGCTTGCCGCTCGGGCTCACCACTCCGGTGAGCACGTCGGCGATCGCCGTGCCGCCCTGCTCGCCCGGCAGCCACGCCATCAGCACCGCGTCGGCCGCGTCGTGCACCGCCGGCGAGCCGACCGGTCGTCCCGCCACGAGCACCATCACCACCGGTGTCCCCGTGGCGGCGACCGCGTGCACCAGCTCCTCCTGCACGCCCGTCAGGTGCAGCGAGGCCACGTCGCGGCTCTCGCCGGTGGTGCAGTCCTCCGTCAGCCCCGAGCGTTCGCCCATCACCATCACCGCGACATCGCTGGCCGCAGCGGCCGCGATGGCGGCCTCGAAGCCGGACCGATCGTCGCCGCTCACCGCGCACCCCTGCTCGTACGTGACGGACACGCCTGGCAACGCGGCGACGAGCGCGTCGTGGACGGTGACGACGTGACCGAGGTCGGTCTCACCGTCGAGGTCGACGCGATCGATGGGCATCGCGAACACGTTGCGTCCGCTCTTCAGCACCTCCAGCAACGATTCGACGTGCGTCGCGTAGCTGTAGTCGCCGAGCAGGTGCCGAGCGCTCGCCGCATTGGGCCCGATGACCGCCACCGACGTGATGCCGGGCGACAACGGCAGCACGCCGTCGTTGCGCAGCAGCACCATGCTCTCCGTGGCCACCTGTCGCGAGAGCGCGATCTGGTCGGGCGTGCGCGTGACGGCGGCAACGCGATCCACCTCGACGAACGGCTGCTCGAACAACCCGAGCCGCAGCTTCGACTCGAGTACCCTGCGCACCGCCTCGTCGACGTCGCCGATGGAGATGTCGCCCTGCTCGATCGCGGTCTGCAGCACGGTGCCGTAGCACTCGGTGCTGGGCAGCTCCACGTCGATGCCCGACGTGAGCGCCAGCACTGCCGCGTCCTGCCACGAGGTGACCACCTGGTGGTAGTCGGCGAGTTGCTTGACGGAGAAGTAGTCCGACACGACGGTGCCGTCGAAGCCCCATTCGCCGCGCAACAGGTCGGTCATCAACCATCGGCTCGCGGTGCACGGGATGCCGTCGAGCTCTTGGTACGCATTCATCAACGACGCCAGCCCGGCCTCGCGCACGGCGGCCTCGAACGGTCGCAGGTACACGTCGCGCAGCTCGCGTTCGGGAAGGTGGGCGGGCGCCCAGTTCAACCCGCCCTCCGACGCCCCGTAGCCGACGAAGTGCTTCGCCGTTGCGACGACGCCGTCGCGCAGCGCGTTCCCGTCGGCGCTGCCCTGCAGGCCGGTGATGAATCCGATGCCCATCTGCGAGACGAGGAACGGGTCCTCGCCGTACGTCTCCTCCAGCCGTCCCCATCGCGGGTCGCGGCACACGTCGAGCACCGGCGACAGGCCGTGATGCGTGCCCATCGCGCGCATCTGCACTCGTACAGCATCGGCGAGGCGACGGTTGAGCTCGGGACGGAACGTGGCGGCGACGCCGATGGCCTGCGGGAACACCGTGGCTTCACGAGCCATCAGGCCCGAGCAGATCTCCTCGTGCACGATGGCGGGGATGCCGAGGCGGGTGTGCTCGACGAGGTGTCGCTGGATGGAGTTGGCGAGCGTCGCTGCCTCGACCGCGGTGAGGCTGCTCGCGCCGCTCAGTCGCGTGATGTGGGAGATGCCGTCGGCGAGCAGCGGCGTCGCACGTTCCGCGTCGAAGCCGGCCTGGCCGGCGATCTGGAAGACCCAGACGCTGCCCAACTGGCCGAGCTTCTCCTGCACCGTCATGCGGGCCAGCAGGTCCGACGCGCGCTCGGCGACGGGCAGCGACGAGTCGCGGTACGGCGACGTGGGGGGGGTCGACATCAGGTCATCCATTTCGTGGGTCATTCGCGCACCGCGCCGGCGGTGAGGCCACCGATGATCTGGCGCTCGGCGATCGCATAGAAGATCAGCGCCGGAACCATCGACAACGTGGTGTAGGCGAGCACTCGCGCGAAGTCGGTCGAGTACTGCGAGGAGATGTTGTTCACGCCGATCGGCACGGTGTGCTCGTTGGGGTCGATCAGCACCAGTAGCGGCAGCAGGAACGAGTTCCAACTGCCGACGATGGTGATGACCGCGATGGTGCTCAGCACCGGCCGCGAGAGCGGCAGCATGATGGACCAGTAGAAGCGCATCGGCCCGCACCCGTCGATGGCCGCCGCGTCTTGGATCTCCTGCGGGATCGCACGGAAGAACGGGCGCATGATGACGATCGCGATGGGCAGGCCGAACGCGGCCTGCGGCAGCGCGACGCCCAACGGGTTCGACAGCAGGCCGGCCTGGCGCAGCGTGATGAACAGCGGCAGGATCGCCACCGCCGCAGGGAACAGCAGCCCGAGCGTGAACAGCCCGTAGACCAGCTCGCGACCGCGGAACGAGTAGCGGGAGATGACGAACGCCGCCATCGAGGCGGCCGGCAGCACCACGAAGGCGGCGAGCAGCGCGATGAACGTGCTGTTCCACACCTGTCGCCAGAACGACCACGACGACAGGATGCTGGTGTAGTTCTCGAACACCCACGGATCGGGCAGGCCCACCGGGCTCTCGACGAGTTGCTTGTTGCTGCGGAAGCCACCGAGCACCGAGAAGCTGATCGGCAGCACGATGATGCCGAGCACGAACATGGCCACCACGTAGAGGGCGAGCCGGTCGATGCGCCACCGGCGCCGCGTGGTGGGGATCGGCTCGTCGGTCTCGAGCGGTGCGTCGTGGAGTTCGAGCTCAGCCAACGAGACCAGTCCCTTGCAGATCGCGACGCAGTGCGAAGCGTTGGTAGAGGAGCGCAACGACCAGCGACAGCGTGAAGATCACGATGGAGACCGCGCTCGCGTAGCCGAACAGGCTCTTGCGGAACTGGTCGTAGAGATAGGTGGCCATCGTGGACGAGGCACCGATGGGGCCGCCCTTGGTGGTGACCCACACGATGTCGAACAGTTGCAGCGCGCCGATGATCGACAGGAACACCGACACGCGGATCGTGGGTCCGAGCAGCGGCAGCGTGACGTAGCGGAACTCCTGCCATGCCGTCGCGCCGTCGATCGAGGCCGCCTCGCCGAGCTCCTTGGGCACCTGTTGCAGCCCGGCGAGCAGCAGCACCATGTGGAAGCCGAAGTACTTCCACGAGATCACGAAGAACAGTGCGTAGAGCACCACGTCGGGGTCCGACAACCAGCCCTGCGTGTGCGCGCCGAGACCGACCGAGGTCATCATCTCGTCGAGCAGGCCGTTGGGCCGCAACATCTGGCGCCACACCACGCCGGTGACCACTTCCGACAGCACGTAGGGGGCGAAGAACAGCGTGCGCAGGACCGCGCGACCCTTGATCCGCGAGTTGAGCAGCATCGCCAGGCCGAGCGCGAACGGGATCTGCAGCACCACCGACAGCGTGATCAGGATCATGTTGTGCTTCAGCGCATCGGTGAACACCTCGTCGGAGAACGCCCGGCGGAAGTTGTCGAGCCCGACGAAGTTGTCGAGCGACTCGAGCCCGTTCCAGTCGTAGAGGCTGTAGCGCATGCTCTGCGCGATGGGGTAGAGCACGAACACGGAGTAGAGGATCAGCGCCGGCGCGAGGAAGACGACGATCATCGGCCACGGCATGCGAACCAGCTCGCGACTGCGAGGCTTCGGCTGGCGAGGTGGCGCGGACGCTGCCGTTGGTGTGGCGGTGCTCATGCGGATGGTTCCAGTCAGGTCCGTGGGCCGGCGGGCGACGAATCGCCCACCGGCCCAGACGTGAGGATTCGGTCAGCCGCCGGCGACGGCGGTGATCGCGTCGGCGGCGTCCTGCGGCGACGTGGCGCCGGCGAACAGTAGCGCCGTCTGATCGTTGACTGCAGCGCCCACCTCGGCCGTGAAGAACTGGTCGAGGAACAGCTGCGTGAACGTTGCTGCGTTGAGCCCGTCGAGCACGGCCTGCATGTTCGGGTCGGTCACCGCGTCGGCGGCAGCCTTGTTCACCGGCAGGCCACTGTTCTGTGCCCAGATGCGCTGGTTGTCGGCGTTGGTGATGAACTTCAGGAAGTCGACCGCTTCCGGCGGCGCGTCCTTGCCCACCGCGAAGCCGTCGGCGCCACCGAACGCGTCGGTCGCGAGACCGTCGCCACCGTCGACGCTGGGGAACGGGAACCAACCGAGCTCGAACGGAAGGTCCTCTTCGGGTTGGAGGCCTGCCTGGTTCTTGAACGCACCGGGGGCCCACTGACCCATCAGGTCCATCGCCGCGGCGCCCGTGGCCATCGTGCCCGACTCGCCGTCGGGTGCATCCCAGCCGGCTCCGAGGAAGCCTTCCTGGAAGGGTTCCATTGCCACCAGGTCGGCGAGCAGCTCGCCGGCGCCGACCACGTTGGGCACCGAGAAGTTGTTGTCGGCCGCGATCTGGTTCATCGCGTCGGCACCGCCGAGGCGGAGCATCAGGTACGAGTACCAGAAGTGAGCCGGCCACTTGTCGCCGGCGCCGACCGCGATAGGAGTGATGCCGGCGTCCTTCAGCAGCTGGATGTCGGCGAGCAACTCGTCCCAGGTGGCCGGAGGGGCGTCTATGCCTGCTTCGGCTAAGAGGTCCTTGATGTACCAGAAGCCGACCATGCCCGCGTTGAACGGGATGCCGTACTGCTTGTCGTCCACCTGGTAGAGCTTCACGGCACCTTCACCGAGGTCGCCCACGAACGAGGCCGACTCGTCGGTGATGTCGCGCACCACGCCGGCAGCCACCTGATCGCGCAGGCCGCCGCCACCCCACGACTGGAACAGGTCGGGCACGTCGCCCGACTGGATGTTGGTCTGGATGGCTGCCTTGAACGCTTCGTTCTCCATCACCGTGATGTTGATCGTGACGTTGGGGTGCTCTGCCGTGTAGGCGTCGGCCATGGCCTGCCAGTTGGCCAGACCCGGGTCGTTGTTCTGGATGTGCCACCAGTCGATGGTGACCGGCTCGTCGCTGGGCGGCGAGGTCTCGTCGGTGCCTCCGGTGACGTCGGGCGCAGTGGTGGTGTCGGCCGCGCCGCCGTTGTCGTCGTCGTCGCCGCAGGCTGCGGCCACGAACGCCAAGCTCATGACGATGGCGGCGACTCGCCGTCCTCGTCGGGTTCTGGTGCTCATCATGGTTGGTACCCCCTCAGGTAAGGATGCTGACTTGCTGTTGCTGTGTTGGACTGGAAACTGGTGTTGTAAACGATTTCAACAGGGGAAATGCGACGGAGATCACGCGGTTGCTGCCCGAGGTGCCGCGGTGGATTGGCGGACGACCAGCTTGGTGGGCATCGAGACGTGGCTCGGCGGCTCGCGGCGCAGCGCGGGCTGCTCGATGAGTGCGATGAGCGTGCGTACCGCCTCGAAGCCGAGCGCCTGGATCGACTGGTCGACGGTGGTGAGCGGCGGATGCGTGAGCGCCGACTCGGGCACGTTGTCGAACCCGATGACCGACAGGTCGTCGGGCACGCGCAGCCCGAGCTCCTGGGCGGTGCGCATGGTCTGGATGGCCGACAGGTCGTTGGCGGCGAAGACGGCACTGGGCCGATCGGCCAGCGCGAGCAGCTGACGCGCCGGGCCGGCAGCGGTGGCCTCCTTGAAGCCACCCTCGAGCACCAGCTCGGCGTCGAACTCGATGCCGGCCTCGTGGAGCGCATCTCGATAGCCCTGCTCTCGCAACCGCGCGGACTCGAGGTCGCGCCGGCCGCCGAGGAACCCGATGCGTCGGTGCCCGAGCTCGATGAGGTGGCGCGTGGCCGTGAGCGCGCCTTCGTAGTTCTGCGACGCGAAGGTGGGGAACGCCGACTCACTGGACTGCGGATCGACCGCCACGACCGGCTGGTTGAGCGACACCTCGGCGACGGTGGGCGTGACGAGCACCGTGCCGTCGGTGAGCGTGCCGCTGAGACGCGAGACGTAGCGACGCTCCCAGCCGACGTGGTCGCCGCCGTGCCCGCCGCTGTAGACGACCAGTTCGTAGTCGCCGCCGCGCAGCGCGTTGGCGGCACCCTTGAGCACTTCGGCACTGAACGGTTCGATGTCGGCGACGAGCACACCGATGACGTGCGTGCGCTGCGAGCGCAGACTGCGCGCGATGAGGCTCGACTCGTAACCGAGGTCGTCGATGACCGCCTTCACCTTCTCGAAGGTGGCGGGCGCGACGCCGTAGCGACTGTTGACGACTCGCGAGACGGTGGCGATGGACACGCCGGCGCGCTCGGCGACGTCGCCGATCGTCACTCGCTCGTGCAGGTCAGCATCGTCGAACCTCGGCTCGTCGAGCACGTGTCATCACCTCCCCCTCGATTGGTCCGTCGCGACCGACGATCGCTCGCGCCGTCCGATTCCCCCAGATGGCCGGACGGCCAGAACAGCTTGCAATCGTTGTCGAGAACGTTTACAACGTACTCCTGGCCCTGGAAGTGCGCAAGACCCAACATTCGCCGCACGCCGGAGCGCGATCCACGAGGATGGAGGCAGCCATGTCGTCGACGAACGATCACCTCCTCGACTCCGGCGACGAGTCGCTCTACTCCGTCGCCACCACCGCCGACGGACCCGCCGGTGCGCTGCCGCCCGACGCCGAGCGCCTGTCCGCGATGTCGAGCGGCGAGCTGTTCGGCTGGACGCAGAACGTGGCAATGGGGCTCGACCCGAAGCGGCTGAACAGTCGCGAGTTCCTCATCATGTCGACGATGGGTGGGCTGCGCGGCGCAGCTGGCGAGTCCATCGCGCTCGGCTATCACACCGGCCACTGGGAGCTGGGCCTGCTCGTCGAGGCGGCAGCGCGCGAGCTCACCGCCGCGGGAGCCATCCCGTTCGCGGGGAACGTGAGCGACCCGTGCGACGGGCGCAGCAACGGCACCGACGCGATGCTCGACTCGCTGCCGTATCGCAACGACGCGGCCATCGTGCTGCGGCGGCTCATCCGCTCGCTCCCCTCTCGGGCCGGTGTGCTCGGCATCGCCACCTGCGACAAGGGTCTGCCGGCGATGATGATGGCGCTCGCGGGTGTGCCCGACGTGCCGTCGGTGGTGGTGCCCGGCGGGGTCACGCTGCTCGCGCACGACGCCGAGGACACCGCCGCGGTGCAGTCGCTGGCCACTCGCTTCGCCCGCGGTGAGATCACGCTCGACCACGCCTCGGTGATGGGCTGCCGCGCGTGTGGGTCGGCGGGCGGCGGCTGCCAGTTCATGGGCACCGCCGCCACCTCGCAGGTCGTCGCGGAGTCGCTCGGGTGGACCCTGCCGCACAGCGCGCTGCACCCGTCCGGTTCGCCGTTGTGGCTCGACATGGCCCGCCGCTCGGCGCGGGCACTCCTCGCAATGGCCGAGCGCGGAACGCGCACCGCCGATCTCCTCACCGACGACGCGATGCACAACGCGATGGTCGTGCACGCCGCGGTGGGCGGCTCCACCAACCTCTACCTGCACGTGCCCGCCATCGCCCATGCGGCGAGGTTGCGGCGCCCCACCGTCGACGACTGGGTCGCCGTGAACCGCTCCGTGCCGCGTCTCGTCGACGCGCTGCCGAACGGGCCGCGCAACTACGCCACCGTGCACGTGTTCCTGGCCGGCGGCGTGCCGGAGGTGATGCTGCAACTCGCTCGCCGCGGTGCGCTGCGCGTCGACGTGCCCACCGTGTCGGGCCGCACGCTCGCCGACAACCTCGCGTGGTGGGAGACGAGCACCCGGCGCGCGCGGCTCCGGGCGCGCCTCTTCGACGGCGACGGGATCGACCCCGACGACGTCGTCCGCCGCGGGCCCGGACGGGAGCTCGCCGGAACCGTCACCATCCTCACCGGCAACCTCGCACCCGGCGGCGCCATCGTGAAGAGCACCGCCATCGCGCCCGAACTGCTCGACGCGACCGGCCGCTACCTGGCCACGGGCACCGCTCGGGTGTTCACCAGCGAGGCCGACGCGATCCACGCGATCAAGGCCCGCGCCATCCATGCCGGCGAGGTGATGGTGCTGCTCGGCATCGGCACCGCGTTCGGCATGCCCGAGACGTATCAGGTCACCGCCGCGCTCAAGCACATCGACGAGGGCGGCCGAATTCCACTCGTCACCGATGGTCGCTTCTCCGGCGTCTCCACCGGGCCGTGCATCGGGCACGTGAGCCCCGAGGCCGCTGCGGGTGGCCCCCTCGGAAAGGTGCGCGACGGCGACACCATCGCGATCACCATCGACACCGTCGCGCTCACCGGCACGGTCGAACTCGTCGGCGACACCGCCGCGTTCGACCGCCGCGTCACCCACCCCGACCTCGCCGCGCGCCATGCCGCCATCCCCGCCGACACCCGCCTGTGGGCCGCGCTGCAGGCACGCAGCGGCGGTGCGTGGGGTGGGTGCGTGTACGACGTCGATGCGCTCGTCGACGCGCTGGAACGCCCCTGATCCACGAGGTGCAAGGATGGACGGCCTGCGTGCCGCAGCATGACGTGCCGGGGGGCTGACATGGCTGAGAACGACCGGATCTGGGTGGCCGACATGGAGCCCAGCACCCGCTACCCGCTGTACACGCGGGCCAACGTCGGCGAGGTGTTCCCGAACGTGCTGTCGGCGCTCGGCGGGACGTTGATGGGCGACGACGTCGGCCGCGCGCAGATGGAGGTGTTCCGGGAGATCGGCTTCGTGACGCCCCGAGACCTCGACGGCATCCGCCTCGGCACCGGCGTGTTCGGTGGCTACCTCTACGCCAACGGCTCGCTGTCACGCATCATGGGTGTGCGCACACCTGGCATGAACGCCACCACCAGCGAGGAGCAGCTGGGCACCATCGAGGGACTGCCCCCGTACCATCGCGAGAAGGGCGACCGGAACCTGCTGGCCACCGTTCGGATCACCGCGTTCCTCAGCAAGATCCTGCGCAACCCCGACCTGACACCGCTCGATGCGGCGCGTGCCGACGCGCACTCGTGGCTGGCGTCGATGCCCGACGTCGCCACCGCCACCGACGAGCAGCTGCTCGCCTTCGTCGCCGAGTATCCGCAGCGGCTGGCGGAGAGCATGAAGCGGCTGCTGAGCTTCAGCATGGTGGCGGCCGGGCCGCGGGTGGTGCTCGACAAGCTGCTCGATCGCAGTTCGCTGCCGGCAGGCACCGGCAACCGTTTGGTCAGCGGCATCGACGACGTCGACTCCGCCCGCCTCGCGCAGGAGCAGTGGACGCTCGGGCGCATCGTGGCCGGCGACCAGTCGCTCACCGAACTGTTCGACGGCGGCCTCGACGGCATCCATGCACGCATCGTCGGCACCGCGCTCGACGAACCGATGCGCACCTTCCTCGCCACCTTCGGGCACCGTGGCAACGACGAGTACGAACTGGCCACACCCACGTGGTCGATGAACCCGGCCCCGGTGTTCGCGGCCATCGACCGCTTGCGACACGTGCCCGACGACCGCTCGCCCGCGCGCGCCATGGAGCGCCTGGTGGCCGAGCGCGCCGACGCCGAGCGGGCCGTCGTCGCCTGGATGCGCCGGCCGCTGCGGTCGCTCGCACTGCGCGCGGCTGCCGTGTCGCGCGCCGGGTCGGTCGGGCGCGAGCGCGCCAAGGACATCCTGGTGCTCGAGAACCTCGGTGCCCGTCGTGCGCTCCACGCGCTGGTGGCACGGGCCGCCGAACGCGGCGGACCCGCCGACCCACGCATGGCGTTCTGCATCACCATCGACGAGCTGCCGCGCTATCTGGCGCACCCCGACGAGTTCGCCGACGTGATCGCCGAGCGCGCCGCGCTGCAGCAGTACCTCGACGACCGCGAGCCTCCGTCGTGGTTCGAGGGCCGCATCCCTCCGCCGTCGACGTGGTCGATGAAGCGCACTGCTGCCACGCGCGCAGTCGCGCCGGCCGAGGGCATGGTGCTCACCGGCATCGCCGTCGCCGGTGGAGTCGCCTCCGGTCCGGCGCGGGTGATCACCGACCCGGCCGACCCACGCGGGCTGGAACCGGGCGAAGTGCTGGTGTGCGCGATCACCGATCCCAGCTGGACGCCGCTGTTCCTGGTGGCCGCGGCCGTGGTGTGCGACACCGGCGCCCAGCAGAGCCACGCATCGATCGTGGCCCGCGAGCTCGGCATCCCGGCGGTGATGAACGTGCCCGAGATCACCACCATCGCCGACGGCACCTGGCTGGAGGTCGACGGCAACACCGGCACCGTGCGCATCGGGGCGATCGTGCCCCACCACGATCCGAGTGCCAGGTGACCATCCGAGTGCCACGCGACCATCCGAGTGGCAGCGTCACACCCGTCGGGACGGTGGCACTCGGATGGTCGTCACGCACTCGGATGGTCGTGTGGCACTCGGCTCGGTGGGGTGGACGGCGTCAGCGGCCGCGCGCGCTTGGCCGACAGCGGGCGCACGGCAGGCGAACGCCATCCGAAGCCGGCGATCAGCCCCGGCGGCGGCCACAGGTCGTCGCGGCTGTAGGCCCACCACTCGAACGGGTTCAGGTAGTACGAGCACGACTCGATCACCTTGCCGAGCGGGTCGCGTCGACCACGGCGCAACCACACCACCACGCCGTACACCGCGCCGGCGATCACCCACAGCAGGTACAGCACCAGGTAGAGCGGGCCGAACGTGCGCGCCTGCCACACGTGCACCGCCTCGTGGTCGGTGATCAGCTTGCGCCGGCGCGCGCGAGTCACGTCGCCGGCACTGGAGATGACGTTGCCGACTGTGAACGCAAAGCCCTTCTGCAGGTGTGCGCCGCGGCGGTACACGTGCCGGTTCTGCCGGCGGCTGAGCGACGGCTCGTACCCCGGCGAGCGCGATCGCAGCCTCGACACTGCCGCGACGAGGTGGGCGAGCAGCCCCACGGCCACCGGCACGACGGCCCACGTGCTGTCGATCACGAACGCGGCGACTCCCCAGCCGGAACGCCAGTCGTACACCTGTCGCCACCCGGAGACGGCGCCGTTCGCTGCGGCCACGACACCCATCACCACTCCGACCACCGGGTGCAACAGCCCACCGACGAACCAGCCGAGCGCGGCGCCCGCGGCGCACACGATCAGCGCTTCGGCACCGGAGCGGTGCGAGAGCGACGACCCGGCTCGCATGTCGCCACGCTACGACGTCCCGTCCGAGGCTTTGCTCCAACCCGAGGCTCACCTCCAGGGTTCGCCCGCGGAAACCTTCGGAAGCGGCCAAATTGGAGGAAAGCCTCGGATCGGTCAGGGGGTGAGGCGGGCGCGGCGGCGGGTGCCGGCCACCAGCACGTGGCCGGCGAGCGCGGCCAGGGCCGCGACCACCAGCAGGTCGCGCGAGTCGGTGCCGGTGCTCGGCAGCCGCACCGTGGTGGAGCCTGCCACCGTCAGCGTCACGACCGCGGTGTCGCACAGACCGGTCATGTCGCAGATCTCGTAGGTGAACGTGTCGCTGCCCGTGTACCCAGCGTTGGGGGTGTAGGTGACGCTGCCGTTGGCGGCCACCACGACCGTGCCGTGCAACGGCATCGCGACGAGCGTGACCGACGTCGCGTCGAGGTCGCCGTCGGGGTCGGAGTCGTTGGTGGCGACCACGACGACGATCGCCGTGTTGCGAGGTGTGGTGCGCACGTCGTCGACCGCCTGCGGCGGCTCCGGCGGCGGTGCGGCGCTCACCGTCACCGTGACCACCGCTGTGTCGCACAGACCCGTGGAGTCGCAGATGGAGTAGGTGAACTGGTCGGAGCCGGCGAAGCCGGCGTCGGCCGAGTACGTGACCGCACCGCTCGCCGCGATGGTGACCGAACCGTGCGACGGACCGAGTCCGGCGATGACCGTCACGGTCGACACGTCGAGGTTGCCGTCGGGGTCGGAGTCGTTGGCGGGCACGACGACGATGGTCGTCGCACCCGCGGTGACGGTGGCGTTGTCGTCCACCGCCACCGGCGGCCGCGGCGCAGGAGTAGCCACCACGAAGGTGATGGTGGCGGTGTCGCACATCGGCACCGGCTGCAGATCGCAGATGGTGTAGGTGGTGCTGTACGTGCCCGCCGCGGCGGGCGCGGTGTAGTCGATGGTGCCGTCGAAGTTGTTGACGACGGTGCCTTCACCGACCGCCATCGGCACGATCGTGATCGACGACGGATCGAGCGCGGCGAGCGGCGTCGCCACGTCGTTGACGATGATGTCGCCGAACGAGAGCGTCGCCCCACCACCGACACCGAACGTGTCGTCGACGGCGATCGGCACCTGCACCACCGGCGTGACGACGGTCGACGAGTTGTTCGAAGGGTTGAGGTCGATCGGCGCCACCGTGGCGGTGTTGCTGACCGACGCGTTCGGGGTGAGCTGCACGACTGCGTCGATCGCGATCGGTGCGAGCGAGGCTCCGGCAGCGAGGCCGGAGGGGTTGTCACAGGTGACCGTGTGACCGACGATGACGCACGACCAGCCGGCACCCGAGGCGGAGACGGGCAACAGGTCGGCCGGCAGTTCGTCGGTGACCGAGATGGTGCCGGCCGGCACTGGGTCGGTGTTCGCCGCGTTGCTCACCACCAGCGAGTACTCGATGGTGCTCCCGATGGCCGCTCCCGTGCTGCCACCGTCGTCCTTCACGATCGAGAGGTCGTACGGCTGGTGCACCACCACCGACGGTTGCGTCGACAGCAGCACGCCAGCGTTCTGGGTGGCCGTGAGACCGACCTGGTTGTTCATCGTCGACAGGTGCGGCGAGCTCGCCGGCGCACGCAGCACGATGCTGACGGTGAGGAGCGGTGCACCGATCGGGTAGAGCCCGTCGGTGGGGTCGCCGACGGCGTTGTCGTAGGCCGGCCGCAGGCGCACGCCGGTGACCACGCCGCACGAAGGGGCGCCGACCCACACCGCCGTCGCGATGCTCGGCGCGGCCGTGCAGGTGTACGCGACGTCGATCGGCTGGCTGCCGACGCTGAGCGACACGAACTCGGGAGTGATGTCGCCGATGGCCGCGCCCGTGGCCGGCGAGCGACCGAACAGGTCGTACACGTACGTGTCGGCGAGGTCCGACGTGGAGTCGCTGAGGTGGTCGAGCGTCAGGACGTAGGTGACGGTGCCGCCGGCGAACAGCGTGCTCCCACCGCCGGAGATGGTCTTGCCCAGGTTCAGCGACGGCGCACCGTTCACGGCCAACACACCCGCGCCGGACTGCACCGCGGTCGGCGTGGAGATGAACACCAGCGACGCGCCGGAACCGCTCACGGGTCCGAAGGTGGGGTAGTCCGAGACCGCGCCGAGGTCGTTGTACGACGTGGCGGTGAAGAACTGGTCCGCGAAGGTGCCCAGGCGAACCTGCACCCGGAACCGGATCTGGAAGCTCACCGAGCCCGCGCCGCTCGACGCCGTCGCGTCGACGGAGTCGCCGGTGGCGATGCACCGCACGAGGCGCGTCGCCGGTGTGTAGGTGCAGGCGGTGGGCAGCGCCACGGCCGGGTTGGCGAGGCTGCGCGGCGCGACGACGATGGTGAAGTCGTTGCCCGACATGGCCCCGGGCACGAAGTCGACGTCGGCAGGCAGCACCGTTTCGATCGTCCAGTCGTGCGCCCCGATGTTGCCGATGAACGGACTCTGCTGGGAGGTGATGGTCATCGTCGACTGACCACCGGAGACCACAGAAGCGGGACCGGCACCGATCGCCAGCGTGTGATCGTTGCGGTTCAGCACGCTCACCGTGCGCGAGGTGGTCTGGTCTGCAGTCGCGGGGGTGAGGTTGTCGCCGTCGCCGAAGGCGCTGTTGGTGACGAGCAGCACGTTGCCGGCCGCCGGGATGAACCCCGCGCGCAGCGACACGGGCAACTGCAGCGGGTTGAGCAGCACGTCGGTGAGCGGGTTGCTGAACTGCACGCACAACACGTCGGCCAGCGGCGGCAGCACGGTGGCCCACATCGGGTCCGTGGGGAGGGTCGACGCCGAGCAGGAGTTGTCGGTGGCGTAGCGCACCGTCCATCCGGCAGGCGGCACGGGGGCGCCGCTCAGCGCGAGCTGCGCGGGCAGGCGGTCGATGACGACCGCGTTCACCACCGGCGCGGTGGTGTTGTAGTGGATGGTGTAGCTGTTGTTCGGGCCCTGCGGGTAGAGCGTGCAGCGCGAGTCGCCGCTGACACCCGGCTGGAACGGCAGGGCACCCGACGTGCACGTGCCCGAGCCGTTCGTGAACGACTTGATCAGGGTGAGCTCAGGGGCCGACGTCACGATGTGCGATGCCGACCGCGTGATCGGCGCAACGCTCGCGTCCCATGCCGGATCACGGTTGATCGTGTACGTGTTCGTGGTGGTCGTGGGCAGCGCCGGGGTGGGTACCCACACGGTGACGCGGAAGCCACGACGGTTCGTGGACGACGGGTACTCGATGGTGCAGCCGGTCGAGCCGGACTCGGGGAGCTCCGGCGCGTTGCCCTGCGCGGGGGCGCCCGAGGCGGCGGTGCACGACGAGTGCCAGATGAACACCGGCACCGTCACGTCCTGCGATCCGGCCACGAACTGCGTGCCGGTCGCGGGGAAGCCGGAGATGTCGATGCCGGTCGCCGGATGCGGTGCCGGCACGGTGGGTGTCGACGTGGTCGGCCCCAGCCGGTTCACCGACACCATGTACGAGTCGAGCGGCATCGTGTCGACGAGGTCGCCGACGAGCGGTCCGCAGCCGGTGGCCGTGCAGCCCATCCCCATCTGCACGTCCCACGACAGTTCGTACCCGGCGGTCGTGCCCACACCGGGAGGGCCGAGCACCGGCACGATGGTCGCAGCCGTCTTGGAGACGTTCAACGGATTCGAGCCGACGGTCGCGTAGTTGGTCAGCGCGATCGGCGAAGCCGCGAGGCTGGCGTTGTCGCCGACGAGCGAGGCCGCCACGTCGAGCTGCGCGCCGTTGGGGTTCACCCGTGCGTTGCTGCACAGGTTGACGAAGATCGAGCCGGCGGTGCCGGCGACGAGGTCGGGGTTGCCGAGCGGCAGCACGATGGTCGAGTCCGGCGACGTGTAGGTGGTCGCCCAGTTGACCACCGGCGTGTTACCGAAGGGCAGGCCGCCCACCACGCGCCCGGCGGCGGGCACACCCGAGCGCCAGTCCTGCGCGGGCAGCGCCATCTCGATGCGCGCATCGGTGAGATCTTCGCCACCGACGCTGTACTCCACCTGCACGGTGACACAGCCGCCGGAGCGCACGGTGCCGGGACCCGCCGGCCCCTCGTCGGGGTTGCTGGTCACCGTCATCGACACGGTGAGCGTCGGTGCCGCGCTCGCGACGGACGGCATCAACGTGACGAGTGCAGGAGCGAGCACGACCGTGGCGAGCGCTGCTCGCACGCTCGAGCGGCGTGCGCCGACACGTCGTGGTGCGTCGAAGTACCTGGCCATCTTGTTCCCCGTCCCGTCGAGTAGATCCGCCGCGAGTGCGCTCGCGTACAAAGGTCCGGATGCGTTCGACGCCCGATGATGACGACGGCCCCCGGCAAGAAATCGTCAACGTTCATCGGCGCACGCGCGTCGAAGTTGAGTCGAGCAACTCACGTCATGAGACACGCTCAAGTGCGTCATCACCCTGCCGATAGCTCACCTACGTGGCCGACGGGGGCCACAGATCGACGGGACAACACATCATGCGCACTCATCTCCTCCGCCGCACGGGCAAGTACCTCGCGGCGGCCGCAGTCGCGGCAGCATCACTGGCGGCGCTGCCCACCGCGGCGCACGCCGACAACGAGTTCAGCATCAGCTCCACCCTCCTGCAGTTCGGCTCGGTCGATGTGGGACAGACATCACAGATCATCGTGACGCTCACTCGCATCGCTCCGGGCAGCGGCGCGGTCAACGGGTACGGCGGCGCACCCTTCGACTCGAGCAACTTCGGTGCCTCGCAGAACTGCCAGGGCGTCACCCTGGCGCAGGGTGAGTCGTGCCAGTTCTTCTTCACCTTCACGCCGCAGAGCGGTGACTTCCTGCAGTCGTACACGACGCTGCAGATCGAGGCACTCGACACCGGTGGATTCACGTCGTGGACCATCAACTTCGAGGGCAACGGCATCGGGGAACCAGCGGCGCCCACCACCACCGCCGGCGAGACGAGCCCGGGCGACACCAAGCCGGACGACACCGTGTTCGCGCCGGGCGCCTGCCGCGACGCGTCGCAGCCGGTGGAGACCGACAAGGACGGCAACCCGCGCAGCACGTTGCCGCTCTGCGAGGACGACGAGCCGCTGCCGTGCACCACCAACCCGCCGCCGCCGGCCACCGACGAGAAGGGCAACCCGGTCGACACCAAGCTGCCGCCGTGCCCGGTCGATCTGGAGTCCGCGACCGGAACGGTGACCGGCCTGCTGCCTCGCACCGGTGGCGACGGCACCGAGGTCGTCGTGATCGCCACGCTGCTCGTGCTGCTCGGCGGCGCGGTGGTGGCCGGCACGCGCCGAGCCGCCACACGCTGATCACATCGCAGGTGTCGACCGCCAGGCCCAGCAGGGCTATGGTGCCCCCCAAACGATTGTCGGAACAGTCGTTCAATTCATGCCGCTCCACGGCACAGAGATACGGGGGTATCGCAATGACTGGTCTCAACGGACTGTGGCTTCCAGCGGCGCTGGGACGTCGGCAGCTGCTCATGGGCGCCGGAGCCGCGGCAGCACTCGCTGCATGCGGGAGCGACGACGACTCGGGCTCGAGCGCCACCGACCCCACCACTGCCGGCACCACCGGAAACACGACCGGCGACACCACGGCCACCACCACCGGCGACACCACGGCAACCACCACCGCATCAGGTGGCACCAAGGGCGGCACGCTGCGCGTGGGCGTGGTCGGCAGCACCAACGACCTGATGGACGGGCAGTACATCGTGGCTCGCGCCGACCAGGCGCGGTTGATCACCGGCTGGGAGCCCATCGCCAACTACGACGACGACTTCAACATCGCGTTCACCCACAGCTTGGCCGAGGAGATCGAAGCGAAGGCACCCGACCTCTACGTGGTGCGACTGAAGTCGGGCATCGAGTTCCACAACGGCAAGACGGTCACGGCCGAAGACCTCATCTACTCGTTCAACCGGCTCATCGACCCCGAGCTGGGCATCGCACCCAACCTCACGCAGTTCGTCGACGCCAACAGCTTCAAGGCGCTCGACGACCTCACCGTCGAGATCACGCTGCTGCAGCCGAGCGTGGCGTTCCTCAACGGCATGGCCGACTACGGCGCCACCGTCGTGCCGGTCGGGTACGAGCGCTTCAGCGGCGACCCCGCCACGCAGATCGGCACCGGTGCGTTCAAGCTGAAGAGCTTCACACCCGGCTCGGAGAGCGTGCACGTGCGCCACGAGAACTACTGGGGCGAGTCCTTCCTCGACGAAGTGCAGATCATCGACTTCTCCGATCAGGCCGCATTGGTCAACGCGCTCAGCTCGGGCGACATCGACGTGGCCATCGACCTGCCCTACGCGCAGGCGGCCGCCGTCGAGTCGAACGGCGAGCTGGTGCTGCTCGAGTCGCAGGCCGGCAACTGGCAGACCATCACCATGCGGGTCGACGTCGCACCGTTCGACGACGTGCGCGTGCGCCAGGCCATGCGCCTCATCGTCAACCGCGAGGAGATGGTGCAGCGGGTGCTCTCCGGCCACGGCCGCGTGGGCAACGACATGTACGGCGTGCTCGACGGCTCGTACCCCGACGACTTCCCGCAGCGCGAGCAGGACATCGATGCCGCCAAGGCGCTGCTCGAGGAAGCCGGTCTCGCCGGTGCCGACTTCGAGGTGTTCGCACCGGACGACACCGCCGGCCTGCCCGAGTTCATCACCGCGTTCGCCGAGCAGGCCAAGGCTGCCGGCATCAACGTGACGGCCACCGTGCTCGACGGCGGCACCTACTGGGGAGCCGAATACACCCAGCGGGCCTTCGCCACCAGCTACTGGAGCACCCGCCCCTACCTCAACCAGGTGGGTTCGGGCTCGCTGCCCACGGCCACCTACCCGGAGACCCACTGGCCGCCGGAGGGCTCGAACTTCGTCGAGCTGTACCAGCAGGCGATCGCGGAAGTCGACCAGGAGAAGCGCTACGCCATCATCCGTGAGATGCAGACGCAGGAGTACGAGGAAGGCGGCAACATCATCGCCTACTTCCAGAACCTGCTCGACGGCCACGCCACGTACGTGAAGGGCGCTGTCGCCCGACCGAACCTGCTCAACTTCGACCACTTCGGTCGCGGTTGGAAGCAGATCTGGCTCGAAAGCTGATCCACCTGGGTGTGGTGGCCGGCGGGTGACCGCCGGCCACCA
>JAUXQB010000331.1 GCA_030685215.1 Actinomycetota bacterium | reverse complement strand
TCGGCGAGTGTGCGCGGCGTGACCGCCACGAAGTAGCCGACACCGCCCACCTCGATGAGCGCGTTTGACTCTTCCGTGCGTTCGAGCACCGTGCCGCGCAGCGAACCGATCATCGAGCCGCCACCGCCAGCGCGACTCGCTTGCGCATCGGTGCCGCGCCCAGGTAGCACAACGCTAGTTCCGCCGCGACGGCCGCGTCGCCGTGCTTCGGCGGTGTGGCGAGCCCGAGGCGCGACTGCACCATCCGCTGCACCTGTGCCTTGTCGGCGCCACCCCAGCCGGCCACGGAGTCCTTCACCTGGTTGGGCGTGAACTGCACCACGTCGCACCCGAAGGCCCACGCTTCGGCCAACGCGAGGCCGCTGGCCTGACCGACGCTCATGGCCGTGCGCACGTTGGTCTGGAAGAACACCTGCTCGACCGCCACCGCGAACGGGCGGTACTGCTGCAGCAGCAGCACCAGCTCGGCCTTCAGCTCGGCGAGACGTTGCGGCAACGGATCCGTGGGCGGTGTGCGGATGACACCGAGCGCGATGGCACGCACCGTGTTGCCGGCGGAGTGCAGCACCGCGTACCCGCAGCGGGTGAGGCCGGGGTCGATGCCCAGCACGATGGACTCGTCACGAACGAACACGCGTACGAGACTAGCGGATGATCGGGAGAGGCGCAGGGACCATCCGCGCGTGTGGCAGCGTAGAGCGATGCGTCGCACACTCGCCCCGCTCATGCTGGTCGTGGCACTGGTCGCAGCGGGTTGCAGCGACGACTCGGGCACAGCGTCCGTCACCACCACGCCCTCCGACACCACCCCGGAGTCGACCACCGACCTCGGCCCCACCACCACCGCACCGGAGGACGCGATCCTCGAGGTGGCGTTGCGGTGCGACCCGCTCGACGAGCGCGCGTGCCTGCTGCCGTGGCCGAACGACGCCTTCACGGTGCCCGACGATACCACTCCCACCGGACGCCGGCTCGACATCCATCCGGAGAGCACACCGATGAGCGCGCCGGGCGTGCACATCGACGTCACCGATCAGAACCGGGCCGACGGCTTCTCCCCCGGATCGACCATCCTCGCACTGGTGCCGGGGCTGGACATGGAGGTCAGCGGCATCGCGCCGAGCACCGACATCGGCGCCTCACTCGATGCCGATGCACCGATCGTGCTGCTCGACACCACCGCCGGCGAGCGCGTGCCCTACTGGGCCGAACTCGACGCACCCGCACCCGCAGGCGACCAGTTGCTCATGATCCACCCGGCGGTCAGCCTGCCCGAAGGGCACCGCATCGTGGTCGGCCTGCGCGACCTGAAGAGTGCGTCGGGCGCCACCCTGGCGCGCTCCACCGCGTTCCAGGCGGCGCTCGACAACGCACCCGAACCGCTCGAGCGGGCGCGTGCCTTCCGCGCCCTCATCGGCGCGTTGGTCGACGACGGTGTCGGGCCCGGCTCGCTGTACCTCGCGTGGGACTTCACCGTCGCCAGCGCGGAGAGCCTGAGCGGGCGCGTGCTGCACATGCGCGACCAGGCGTACGAGGAACTGGGCGACGAAGCTCCGGAGTTCACGGTGACGAGCAGCACCGAGTCGGACGGCGTGCGCGTCGTGACCGGCACGTTCGAGGTGCCCAACTTCCTCACCGGCGACGGCAGCCCGGGCAACCGCTTCGACCTCGGCGCCGATGGCCTGCCTGCGCGCAACGCCGACACGCCTGCGTACGTCGCTGCGTTCCACTGCGTCGTTCCCACCGCTCCCGCGGCGCCGGCACCCGGCATCGTCTACGGCCACGGTCTGCTGGGCAGTCGCTTCGAGGTGGAGGCGCTCTCGTTCGCTGCACAGATCGGATTGGCCGTGCCGTGTGCCACCGACGAGATCGGCATGAGCACCGACGACATCGGCAACCTGGCAACGATCCTCGCCGACTTGTCCAACTTCGACCAGCAGGCCGACCGCATGCAGCAGGGGCTGCTGAACCAGCAGTTCCTCGGTCGCCTGCTCAATCACCCTGACGGCTTCGCATCGGCACCCGCGTTCCAGGCGGCCGCGGGCTCCTCAGTCATCGCCGTCGGCGACACGCAGTTCGTGGGCAACAGCCAGGGCGGCATCCTCGGCGGCGCGGCCAGCGCCATCAGCAGCGAGTGGTCACGAGTCGTCCTGGGAGTGCCAGGCATCAACTACTCACTGCTGCTCCCCCGGTCGAGCGACTGGCCGCAGTTCCAGACCATCTTCGACGCGGCGTACACCGACCCGGTCGATCGGGTGCTCGCGCTGCAACTCATCCAGTTGCTCTGGGACCGCGGCGAGAACAACGGCTACGTGCAGCACCTCACCACCGACCCGTACCCCGGCATCGAGCCGAAGGAGGTGCTGCTGGTGCAGGCGTTCGGCGACCACCAGGTGGCCAACGTCAGCACGGAAGTGCTGGCGCGCACCATCGGCGCCGCGGTGCACCGCCCCGCTCTCGCTCCCGGGCGCAGCAACGACGTCGAGCCGATGTGGGGCATCGCGGCGCTCGACCCGTCGGCGCCTGGTGGCAGCATCCTGGTGGTGTGGGACTTCGGCACGCCGGCCCCGCCCGCCGTCAACCTGCCGCCGTTCGAACCCGACTACGGCCAAGACCCCCACGGCGCCGGCTCCGACGAGCCGCTGGTGCTGCAGCAGGCACTCACGTTCCTGCTCACGGGCGCACTGCTCGACGTGTGCAACGGCGGCCCGTGCACCAGCACCGTCCTCACCGACTGACAGCTGGTCGGTGGATGCTCGCGTCTCCGGGACCGACGATCGCCGGGCGGCAGTGGCTGCGCTCATCAGTCGATCTGCGCACCCCAGTGCCTTGCCCTCTGCGCACAGAGCGGGCCCTCTTCGCGCGGGTTCGTGTTTCTGGGTCTGAATCGTCTCAGTCCTGCTTCTCGGTCTGAATCGTCCCGGCTTCTGGGACGATTCGCCATGAGCTTGCGGCCACAACAAAACAGCGGCGACCAACCGCCCGCGACATCTGCCGCTCTCCTCGCTGGACATGCCCGCTCGCTTCCGGCATTCTGCACGGGTGCCGGTCGGACTGTGGAGGCTCCTGGTCAGCGGAGTTCTCTGTGTCGGCGTCGTCGGTTGCGGGACCGAGCCGACCGATGACGCTGCTGCCACGCCGGACTCGTTGGCGTCTGCGAGCCAAACGTCAAATGCCATTCCCGAAGGTGCGGAGCCAGTTCTGACCGTGGGCCAATTCGACTGGTTCCACCCTGCTCTCTGGTTGCCACGCGATCTTCACCGCGTCGTGCTGTATCCCGACGGCACGCTCATCCGAATCGAGATACCGACGTCGACACGGCTGGCTATGTTCACCACCTCGTTGCCGCCGGAGATAGTTGCTGCACTCCTCGAGCTGGCCGACCGGGCCGGGCTGGGCGATGGAGTAGCACTGCCTGCAGAGCCGTCACCACACGAGGTCGTCGACGGTGGGTGGACAATCGTGACCCGCCGCTCCGACCGCGGAATCGGTCAAGTGATCGCCGATCAGCTCGGCACCGAAGGCATCCCAGCAGCGTCGGAACGTCGGACCGCGCTGGCAGAGCTTCTGCAACTGATACCGATGCGAGACGAATCTTGGCTGGAGGTCCCAATCGAACGGTGGGCCATCCAGAGCGGTCCACCCCTGCGCGAGTTGACGTCGACGGCATGGCCATGGCCGGATCTCGACCCGGACAACCTCGTGTGGACAGTGGACGATGCCGGCCTTCGATGCGCGATCGTCACCGACCCGGACTGGCCGTTCACCGCCAATGAAGGGCCGTCCCAAGAACCCACAACGCTCCTCTACCGTCGGCCGCTGCTGCCGCACGAGGTGACGTGCGATGTGGTGCTCGCCTGGCGGGATGCGCTTGCACTTGGTCTCGAGTTGACCGTCGCTCCGACGCCGTGAAACTCGGGCCGCCATCGTCGGCGGTCCGCCCCGGATGTTCCGGCGGGCGGCCCGGGCAAAGTGCTGTGCGACTGACCACCCACGCCGGAGCTGGGTCAGTGGGAGAGGCCGAGGAGGACGTCGATCAGTTCGCCGACCGGGCGGAAGGTGAGCCCGGCGATGGCGCGGTGCGCGTAGCGGACCACACCGTCGGCGTCGAGGATGAACACGCTGCGGCGCGGGAACCCCAGCGGACCGAGCGTGCCGTACGCGGCGGCCACCGACTTGTCGGTGTCGGCGAGCAGCGGGAACTTGAACCCGTGCTTGCCGGCGAACTTCTCGTGGCTCTCCACGCTCTGCGCGGAGACAGCGACCACCTGCGCGTTGAGGGCCTCGAACTGCGACAGGTCGTCGTTGTAGCTGTTGAGCTGCTTGGTGCACACCGGCGTGTCGTCGCCGGGATAGAACACCAACACCAACGGCTTGCCGAGGTAGTCGTTGAGCGAGGCGTAGCCCCCGCCGGTGGACGGCAGGTGGAAGTCGGGGGCGTGGTCGCCGACGGAGAGGCTCACTCGCCGACTGCTTCCATCAGTTCGTCGCTGATGTCGAAGTTGCTGTACACGTCCTGCACGTCGTCATTGTCCTCCAACGCGTCGATGATGCGGAGGATCTTGCGCGCGTCGTCGGCGTCGGTGACCTCGACGGTGAGGCTCGACACCATCGTGCTCTCCGCCGACACGACCTCGAACCCGGCCGCCACCAACGCATCGCGCACGTCGAACACGTGCGCCGGATCCGAGGTGACGCGCCAGATGCCGTCGCCGTCGTCGGTGATGTCGTCGGCACCGGCTTCGAGGGCGGCCATCATCACCGAGTCCTCGTCGCCGCCGTTGATCATCAGCACACCGCGGCGGCTGAACTGCCAGCCGACCGCGCCGGGTTCGGCCATCGAGCCGCCGAGCTTGGAGAAGATGTTGCGCACGTCGCCGCCGCTGCGGTTGCGGTTGTCGGTGAGCACGTCGACCAGCATCGCGACGCCGCCGGGGCCGTAGCCCTCGTAGGTGATGCTCTCGTACGTGCCGCCGTCGCTGACACCGGCGCCGCGCTTGACGGCACGATCGATGGCGTCGTTGGTCATCTGCGCGGCCTTGGCCTTCTGGATGACCGTGCGGAGCGACGCGTTCGTGGAGGGGTCGGCGCCGCCGTCACGAGCGGCGACTTCCAACTGCCGGGCGATCTTGTTGAACACCTTGGCGCGAGCCTTGTCGGCGGCGCCCTTCTTGTGCTTGATGGTTGCCCACTTGGAATGGCCCGACATGGACTATCCCCTCTCCTTCTCGATGGTGAATCCGTTGTGTTGCAGGAACATCTCGTGCAGCCGTGCGTCGGGGGTGAGCTCGGGGTGGAACGACGCGACCATGACATGGTCCTGGCGAGCGACGACCGGAGTGCCGTCGTGCGCTGCGAGCACCTCGACGGACGGACCGACCGTCACCACCTTAGGGGCACGGATGAACACGGCGTGGAACGGCTCGGCGAGCCCGCTGACGGTGATGTCGGTCTCGAAGCTGTCGACCTGTCGCCCGTACCCGTTGCGTCGCACCGCGAGGTCGATGGCGCCGAAGCTGTACTGGTCGGCGCGGCCGTCGAGCACCTCGGTGGCGAGCAGGATCATGCCCGCGCAGGTGCCGAACACCGGCATGCCGCCGGCGATGCGAGCCTTCAGGTCGGGGTACATGCCCGACGTGTCGAGCAGTCGCGACATGGTGGTGCTCTCGCCGCCCGGCATCACCAACGCGTCGACGGCGATCAGATCGGCTGGCGTACGCACCTGACGCGTGTGCGCGCCGAGGCCGCGCAACGCAGCTTCATGCGCCGCGAAGGCACCCTGCAGCGCGAGGACGCCGACCGTGTTCACCTGGCGGCTCCGCGTCGCGGGGGTTGCTCACCAGCCACGCTCGGCGAAGCGCTGGGTCTGGTTGATCTCGTCCATCGCGATGCCGGTCATCGGCGCACCCAGGCCACGGCTGACCTTGGCGAGGATGTCGGCGTCGCGGAAGTGCGTGGTGGCCTCGACGATGGCCTTCGCCCGCGGCGACGGGTCGTCGCTCTTGAAGATGCCGGAACCGACGAACACGGCCTCTGCGCCGAGCTGCATGGCGAGCGCGGCGTCGGCAGGTGTGGCGATACCGCCGGCGCAGAACAGCGGCACCTGCAGGCGGCCGGTCTCGGCGATCTCCTGCACGAGCGGCAGCGGTGCCTGCAGCGACTTGGCCCACTGGAACAGCTCGGCGTTGTCGGCCTGGGTGATCTTGCGGATGTCGCCGAGGATGCTGCGCAGGTGGCGCACCGCTTCGACGATGTTGCCGGTGCCGGCCTCGCCCTTGCTGCGGATCATGCACGCGCCTTCGCCGATGCGACGCAGCGCCTCGCCGAGGTTGGTGGCGCCGCACACGAACGGCACGGTGAACGCGAACTTGTCGATGTGGTGGGTCTCGTCGGCGGGCGTGAGCACTTCGCTCTCGTCGATGTAGTCGACGCCGAGGGCCTGCAGGATCTGTGCCTCCACGAAGTGGCCGATGCGAGCCTTCGCCATGACCGGGATGGTGACCGCGGCCTTGATGCCTTCGATCATCTCCGGGTCGCTCATGCGGGCCACACCACCGTCGCGACGGATGTCGGCGGGCACGCGCTCGAGCGCCATGACGGCGCAGGCGCCGGCGTCTTCGGCGATCTTGGCCTGCTCGGCGTTGACGACGTCCATGATGACGCCGCCCTTCATCATTTCGGCGAGGCCACGCTTGACCTGCATGGTGCCGGTGACGCGCGAAGGAGACGTAGACGAGCTCATGGAGCAAGCGTACCGCTGCCCGCGGGCCGCCGCCTCAGTCGATTCCGGGTGCCCCCACTACCAGCACCTGCTCACAGAACGCATGCTCAGGCGATGTTGGTGAAGCTGCCGGCGCGGGCGAGCTCGATGAACGTACGACCCGGGGTGAGCTCGATGGGGTTGCCGGCAGCATCGGTGAGCACGATTGCCGACAGCCGATCAGGGCGCGACCAGGTGCCCTGCTGCACGGTGCCGCCGGTGTACACGAACACGTCGCCGCTGCCGATGGTCTGTGCTTCCGGGCTGTTGCGGTCGGCAGGGCTGGGCTGGTAGTCGACCACCATCACGATGACGTTGTGCGTGCTGACCTGTCCGCCGAGCGCGTCGTCGTGCGGCGTGCCGCCGTTGCTGCGCAGGTACGTGCCCGACGCGGCGTCGAAGCGCCACTCGATGGGCAGACCGTCCATCTCCAGGTCGACGCCGGTGGCCGCATCGCCCGCCGCGGCATCGCCGGCGGCGAGGTAGCGGAACTGCTGCGGCGGCGGGCCGGCACCCTCGGGTGCGAGGGTCCAGGCACCGCGGCTGGACGCGTAGAGGTCGTGGGGACCGGGGCGGTCGTTCGCTCGGAAGAAGCCGGCTGCGCCGTACACGCTGCTGCGCTGCGCGCTGAGGTTGACGAGGTCGCTCTCCTCGATCGCGCGGGTGACGTTCGCATTCCCGCCGCTCCACAGGAACAGCGGCTGGTTGAACGAGCCGAGCAGCAGGATGTCCTGCGTGCGGCCAGACCGGATGGGGCCCACCGGCTCGGCGCCCTGCGAGTGGAACACCGCGGCGAAGCGCGTCTGCACCTCGACGATCTCCTCGAACACGATGTCGGCCGAGTTGAGTCCGCTCTGCGGACGGGCAGCGGCGTTGTTGTCGATCTTCACCACGAGCGCCGGTCGCTCGGCCGCCACCGCATCGGTGATGGGCAGACCGGTGAGCGGGTACACGGGCACGAACGGCGCGGCCGTGGTGGTGGGCGCCGGCTCGGTGACGGGTGTGGAGTCGACGACCGCCTCGGTGGTGGTGGCGCCGGCTGCGGTGGTGGTGGGAGCCTCGGTGGACGACGACGAGTCGTCGCCTCCACATGCGGCGGCTCCGGCCATCAGAGCGATGGCCGCGAGCAGGATGACGGTGCGTCTCATAGTTCTCTCAGCAGCGCGATGCGCTCTTCCAGTGGGGGGTGGGTGTCGAACATCTTGTTCCACTTGCCCATCTTCCCGTGGTCGCCGACGCCGGCCATCGGCTGTTCGATCCACAGGTGGGCGGTGGCGGTGGACGCCGCGTGGGTGACGGTGACGTCGTCGCGCAGCTTCTCCAGCGCGGAGATGAGCCCCGGCGGGTAGCGCGTGAGTTGACAGGCACTCACGTCGGCCAGCGTCTCGCGCTTGCGGGAGATGGTGGCCTGCATCGCCTTCGCGATGATGGGGGCGAAGATGAGCAGCGCGAAGCCGAAGATGGCCAACACGTTGCCGCTGTCGCCGTGGTCGCCACTGCGCCGTTCCCGGCCACCGTTCCACCACATCATGCGGATGGCGAGGTTGCTGAGCAGTGCGATGGAACCGACGAGCGTGACGGCCAGTGTGCTGACCAGGATGTCGTAGTTGCGGATGTGCGACAGCTCGTGCGCGATGACTCCTTCGAGCTCGACGCGGTTGAGCTTCTCGAGCAGACCGGTGGTGACGGCGATGGCTGCGTGCTTGGGGTCGCGCCCGGTGGCGAACGCGTTGGGTGCGGGGTCGTCGACGATGTAGACGCCAGGCTTGGGCAACCCGCCCGCGATGCACAGGCCTTCCACCAGGTTGTGCAACCGCTGGTACTGCTGCGGGTCGGCGGGCACGGCCCGGCTGACACGCAGGGCGATGACATCGGCCTTCCAGTACGACACGAAGGCCATGCCGGCGGAGAACACCAGCGCGACCAGGGTGCCGGCGACACCGTTGCCGATGAGCAGGCCGAACGCGGCGCCCACCAGGACGAGCACGAGGACGAATGAGGCGACGAGCGCGACGCTGCGCCGTTTGTTGGCGCGGATCAGTTCGAACATGACAGGTTCAGAACTGGACCTTGGGCACCTCGCGGGCGGCCTCGTCGGTCTCGAAGTACTCGCGGCGCTCGAACTTCAGCATCTTCGCGAAGAACACCGTGGGGAACGCCTGCAGCTTGTTGTTGTAGCTCAGGACGCTGTCGTTGTAGAACTGGCGGGCGTAGGCCACGCGGCCTTCGGTGGCGCTGAGCTCTTCCTGCAGTGCCAGGAAGTTCTGGTTCGCCTTCAGGTCGGGGTAGGCCTCGCCGAGTGCGAACAGCTGGCGCAGGGCGCCGGTGACCTGATTGTCGGCTTCGGCCTGGCCGTGGGGCGTGGCCGGTGCGGCCATGGCCGCGTTGCGAGCGTTGATGACCGCTTCCAGCGTGCTCTTCTCGTGGGCGGCGTACGCCTTCACGGTCTCGATGAGGTTGGGGATGAGGTCGATGCGGCGCTTGAGCTGCACGTCGATCTGCGACCACGCGTTCTCGACCTGGTTGCGGCCGCGGATGAGGCCGTTGTAGCTGGCGATGCCGTAGATGACGATGACCGCCACGACCACCAGCAGGATGATCCAGACCATGGGGTTGACTCCGAACAGTTGAGGACAGGGAATGAAGGCGCGTACTGCCTGCGCCGGACCCTTCCATCATACGGGCGCCTCAGCCCGGGCGGGGTGACACCCGGTCTGACCTGAACAGTCGCGACATGAACGGCCACGGCGACATCGGTCGCGGCTCGCGTGCGGGCGGCAGCGCGACCTCGTGGTAGATCGTGGCGTAGCGCTGCGCCAGCGAGGTCATCGAGAAGTCGTCGGCGCGCCGATCGCCGGCGGTGGTGAGCCGCTCGACCAGCTCCGGGTCGGAGAGTGCCCGCCGGAGCGCGTCGGCCAGCAGCACCGGCTCTCCGGGCTCGACCAGCAGCGAGTCGACGTCGTCGGTGGCCACGTTGCGGTACCCGTCGAGCGAGCTGGCCACCACGCACGTTCCGGCCGCCATCGCCTCGATGAGCACGACTCCGAACGACTCGCCGCCCAGCGACGGCGCGCAGAACACGTGCGCACCCTTCAGGCGCGAGATCTTCTCCTCGTCGCTCAGCCGGCCGAGCCACACGATGCGCGGGTCGTTCACCGTCTGTGCGCGCAGCCGCTCCGTGTCGGGTCCGTTGCTGGCCACCCACAGCGTGACCTCCGGCCCCATGTGCGCCATCGA
>JAUXQB010000321.1 GCA_030685215.1 Actinomycetota bacterium | reverse complement strand
GAGACCGAACCCGAACAGGTCGCCGAGACCACCGATGACCCAATCGAACATGTCACGCACCTCCCACGGGTGGCCACGCAGTGACCTCGCGCATCTCAGCGAGCGAGGCGACCGGGGCGTTGGTGGCGAGCGCCGGTGTCGGGCCTGGGCGGACCGTCCATCCGTCGACGTGCCAATCGCCCGCCTCCCACACCAACTCGACGGTCACCGTTCGCCACAGCTGCCTCGGCGCTCCGAGGCGGTCCCCTCCGGCGACGAGGAGCGCCCACACCTGAACAGTCGCCGAGTTCGCCGTTGCCGATTCGACGACGGCGGTGAGCGGGAGCTCCTGGAGCAGCAGCTGTGAAGGCGTCAGGCCCTCGCCGGCCAGGTCGTCGATGAAGGCGTCGAGCTGAGCGGCCGACAGATCCGCAAGGGTCGGCCCGTAGCGGCGCGAGGCCAGGACCCTGATCATGTCGGAGCGGGTGATGAAGCCTGCGCGGGCGAGCTCTCCTGTCAACGACACCGCCGAGAGCGCTGCTGCGCGAGCACCAGTGGCGTCGCGACTCCAGCCGACCGGGACACCGAGCTCCTCGGTGCGCGGACCGGTCGCCGGCCGCTCGTCGGCCGACTCGGCCGCCGTGCTGGGACGCGCGGGCGGCGCTGCGTCCCGGCCCGCAGCGGCGCACGTGCGAAGTCCGATTGCCGCTGCTGCGACGAGCACGGTGGCGCCCACAACGATCACGCGCCGCATGTCAGGTCGCGTTGTAGACGGTCATGGCGATCGTGTGCGCCAGCCCAGCGAGCATGGCCGCGCCCACTCCGCCCAGCACCCACTTCCGACCGGCCGAGCTCGCGCTGTACGACGAGCCGAAGTGGCCCACGCCAGTTGCGATGCCACCGATCAACAGCCCGGCGACCGCAGCGGCGATGCTCGCGTACTTCAACCACCCGAGCAGTTGGGTGATCAGTGTCCCGCCCGGCAGGGAGCTGTCAGGCGCCGGGTCCGGCACCTGAGCCCACGCGGGCGACGCGCCCATCAGTACTCCGCTGGCGACGAGCATCAGCCCGACCGACAGACGCGCTCGATGCCTCACCGGCATGGCACACCTCCTTGGTGTCTGTGACACACCGCTGCTCGGCGTGTCGATCACCGGTGAACCCACCCACGTCGTCAGCAGATCGCGACACCCCAGACCACACCGTGCCGATCAGACCTGCGACTGTCACGAAGCGGCCGTCTCGAGGGTGCGACAGAGGAGATGAAGCTCCTCGCTGTCCCCATCGT
>JAUXQB010000319.1 GCA_030685215.1 Actinomycetota bacterium | reverse complement strand
GCCGGGCTCGCTGGTCGACACGTACACCGCGAGGCGGGTGGCGACGTCGGTGGCGATCACCAGCGCGACTCGGTCGTGGTCGGTGGTCGGCTGCACCACGCCCATCGTGATGCACTGATGGGCGCAGCCGCCCGCGGCAGCGAGATCGCCGGAGGGCTGGCCGTGGGGGGTGTGGATCTCACCGGTGAGGAACCGCTCGTGGCCGAAGCGATCGACCACTCGCAGGATGGCGCGGTAGCGGTGGTTCGGGAGCAGGTCGTCGACCTGCGCCGACCAGCTACGACGAAAGCCACCACTGCTCGCGACAGGAGCCGGCGAGCCGCTGAACGCCGGAGTGCCGTCGGGGGCTTCCCCGATCGACTTCGTGCTCATCCACAACGTCGACCGCGTGGCCACGTTGGTGGACACCTCGATGGTGGCCGGCGAACCGATCGCACCGGGGCTGAGGACCGCGCTGCTGATGCACGTGCTGGCACAGCCGGGAGCGTTGCTCGACAGGTCGTCGATGACCACCGGAGTGGCAGCCAGGTCGACGGGGGCGGGCGGGGTCGGCGGCGGCTGGATGGGCTCCGGGGCCTCGACCGCAGTCAACTCCACCGCCTCGAACGCCGGCGCCGCAGGAGCCGGACCGGTCGGTTCGGCCGGGGAGGTCGCCGACGGCAGCTCGAACACCGGCAGCGGGTGACTGTCGTCGTCGACGGTCGGCTCGGCTGCGGGCACCACATCTGCGGCGTGCGCCGTGACGTCGGGAGCGATGTCGGCGGCGGTCGACGTCGTCACCTCGTCGACGGGAGTACTGGTGCTGTCCGCGGAGCATGCGGAGAGGGCCGCGACCAGCAGCGCGGCGGTGAGTGCGGTCGTACGTGTGCGTGTCATGCCCTGCGAGAGCCGCGAGTGCATCGCGCCTGACACTTTTCTGCGGACTCTTTCGCAGTTGACATTCCTCTGCCATATCGGCATTGACATGTCATCTTGGCATGGCCATGTCACACTGTCCGTATGACGACCGACGCGGCCCCCCGCCGATCGATTCGTGAGGAGCATCGGCACACCACCCGCCGCTGGATCATCGATGCGCTGGTCGGCCTGGTCACCGAGCGAGGCACGCTCGACTTCACCGTGCAGGAGGTGGCCGAGCGCTCGGGTGTGCCGCTGCGCACGCTCTACCGCCACTTCCCCTCGCGTCAGCACCTCGTCGATGCGCTGGCCACGGAGCACGACCAGGTGGCGGCGGTCACCCTGCCCGCCGGCCTCGACGGCTACACCGACTGGCTCACGCTGGCCTGGGGCAACCTGCTCGCGAACCAGCTGTTCGTCCGCGCCCAGCACACCGGATCTGCGGGTCAGGCGCTCCGCCGCGCGAGCATCCCCGTGTTCCGCGACGTGCTGCGCGCGCTGTTGGCCCGCGACCACCCCGGCCTGTCCCCGGATCGCGTCGACGACCTGGTCGACACCTGCCTGCTGCTGTCGTCGTCGGCCGCGCTGTTCGAACTGGTCGACGTGCAGCAGGTGCCACCAGAGCGCGCAGCGCGCATCGCCGCGGAAGCGATCGTCGCCGTCATCCGTGCGGGGTGAACGACGTGAGCCGGCTGAGCGAGACCGTCAGCCTTCGGTGATGGTGATCGAGATGATGTCGATCGGCTGCAACGGCGGGCCGTCGGCGGGGTTTGCGAACGAGTCGAGCGTGGCCACCATGCCCAGATCGTCGTCGTCGACCTGGCCGAACAGGGTGTAGTTCGGCGGCAGCATCGCACCGTCGTCGCCGGTGATGATGAAGAACTGGCTGCCCTGGGTGTTGGGTCCGGAGTTGGCCATCGCCAGCGAGCCGATGCGGTAGGGCTCGATCCGGTCGAGCTCGTCGTCGAACTCGTAGCCCGGGTCGCCGGTGCCGGTGGCGGTGGGGTCGCCGCATTGCACCACGAAATTCTGGATGGCGCGATGGCAGGTGGTGCCGTCGAAGTAGTGGTAGCGAGCGAGGTTGACGAAGCTGTTCACGGTGTTGGGCGCGATGTCGGGCCGCAGCGCCACGTCGAAGCTGCCATGGTTGGTCTCGATGGTGGCCCGGTAGGTGGCGCCGTCGACCAGGCACATCTGCGGACCCTCCTCGAACGTGCGCTGCTGCGCCGCACTGCCATCGGCGGGCGCGCACTCGGAACCACCTCCGGAGTTGGTCGACACGGTCGAGTCGGAGGTGGATTCGTCGTCGCCGCAGGCGGCGAACAGGGTGGCGGCGGCTGCAGCGAGCAGCACCGAGCGGCGGAAGGTTCGAGACATGGGCACAGACTCTGGCACGCGTGACCCGCGCGGGTCAGGTCACCCGTCGGGTGGGAGTGGGTTCGACCGCGCTCACTACTCATCGGTAACATCCGCCGGATGCAGCACATCCTCGACGCCATCCAGTCCGACGCCAGCGCCGACGACTTCGCCGCGCTCGCGATCCCCGAGCAGTACCGCGCGGTGCACGTGCTCAAGGACGAGCAGGAGATGTGGAAGGGCGTCGCGTCCAAGGACAAGGACCCGCGGCAGAGCCTGCACGTCGGCGAGGTGCCCACGCCCCAGCTGGCGCCCGACGAGGTGTACCTGGCCGTGATGGCCAGCAGCATCAACTTCAACACGGTGTGGACCAGCATCTTCGAGCCGATCAGCACGTTCGGCGCGCTGGCCCGTCTGGGCCGCGAGAGCGAGTGGGCGAAGCGCCACGACCTGCCCTATCACGTGGTCGGCAGCGACGCCTCGGGTGTGGTGCTGCGCGTCGGTTCGGCCGTGCGCAACTGGAAGCCCGGCGACCGCGTGACGGTGCACTGCAACCACGTCGACGACCAGGACCCGTCGGCCCACGACGACTCGATGATGGCCGCCAACCAGCGCATCTGGGGGTATGAGACCAACTTCGGTGGCCTCGCCGACCTCGCAGTGGTGAAGGCGAACGCGCTGATGCCGAAGCCGGCGCACCTCACGTGGGAGGAGGCGGCGGTGAGCGCGCTGTGCAACAGCACCTCCTACCGCATGCTCGTCGGTCGCAACGGCGCGCAGATGAAGCAGGGCGACGTGGTGCTCATCTGGGGTGCCACCGGCGGCATCGGCGCCTACGCCACGCAGTACGTGCTCAACGGCGGCGGCATCCCGGTGTGCGTGGTCTCGTCACCCGACAAGGCGGCCATCCTGCGCAAGATGGGTGTCGAGCACATCATCGACCGCGCCGCTGCCGACTACCACTTCTTCGACGAGAACGGCGTGCATGACGAGACGGAGTGGCGCCGCCTCGGCAAGGACATCCGCGGCCTCTGCGGCGAAGACGCCGACATCGTGTTCGAGCACCCCGGTCGCTCGACGTTCGGTGCGTCGATGTACGTCGTCAAGCGCGGCGGCACCGTCGTCACCTGCGCGGCCACCAGCGGGTTCATGATGGAGTTCGACAACCGCCACTTCTGGATGCGGCTGAAGAAGCTGGTCGGCAGCCACTTCGCCAACTACAAGGAGGCGTACGAGGCCAACCGGCTCATCAGCAAGGGCATGATCCACCCGGTGATGAGCCAGGTGTTCGCACTCGAGCAGGCCGGCGAAGCCGCCTACCAGGTGCACCACAACATGCACGAGGGCAAGATCGGCGTGCTCGCGCTGGCGCCGTCCGAGGGGCTCGGCGTCACCGACCACGGACTGCGCGACCAGCTCGGCGACAAGCTCCACGCCTTCCGCCGCTGACGTCCGCCCGGCCGCGCCGCTCCTTCGGCTTCTGGACAGGATTCGTCTCACAGCGGCGTCTGGACAGGAACCGTCTCGGAGCGTGGGACGATTCCTGTCCACGTCCCCGGGATCGTCAGACGGCAGATGGCCTACGGGGCGTCTGGCAACCCTGCGAGCAGCTCCTCCATGTCGGCCACCGAGAGCTCGCCACTCGCACGAGCGAGCACGTTGCCATCGACACCGATGACCACGAAGTAGGGCCAGCCGGTTGCGCCGTACGCCACGCCTGCGCTGCCCGCCGCACCACTGGTGCCTTGCGGCGCATCTTCGAGCACCCTGCCAGTCCAACCCAGTTCCTGCAGCCACTGCTCCGCCGGGTAGTTGTCGCCGTCGGGCGTTTCCGCAGTCGAGACGAGCGTCACCTGCAGCCAGTCCGGGATGGTGCCGTCTGCCATCCACTGCTGGATGTCGGGCAGGTTGGCCGCGCAGTGGGGGCACCAATGAACCTGGAACATGACGAGGTGCGGACCCTCGGTCGGGTCGATGCGGATCTCGTTGCCGTCGTAGTCGAACCCGTCGACGGTCGGCGCCGGCAGGCCCACAGCGGGATCAGTGCCGGCAGTGCCGTCGAATGCCGGCAGCGCATCCCCGGCGATCGTGGCATGAGGGGTCTCACTGTTCCCGCCGCCGGTGGTCGGTGCGACGACGGTCTCGACCGTCGGCTCCGTCGGGTCGACCTCGACGACGGCGGCGATGAGGCCTTCGGCGCGATCGGCGAGCTGTGCGTCGATGCGCAGCGTCGCC
>JAUXQB010000316.1 GCA_030685215.1 Actinomycetota bacterium | reverse complement strand
ACCTGATCGAGATCGATGCCGGCTGGGAAGCAGCAGTGGAAGCCGCGCTCGGCGAAGCGCTGCAGGCGGTCGTCGTGGCCACGCCGGCCACCGGTCGCCAGGCTCTGCAGTCGCTGCAGGCCAGCAACGTGCACGGCGCGGTGCTGGCCCTCGGTGCGCGGGCGGCAGGTGCCCCTGCGGCGTCGGGCGGCGGCGATGCCGTGCGCCCCCACGTGCGCAGCCGCCACGCTGGCGTGCCCGAGTTGCTCGACGCGGTGCTCGGCGGTGCCGTGCGCGTGGCCCGGTGGGATCTCGCGCTCGATGTGGCCATCGCCAACCCGCTGGCCGTGGTGGTCACCGAGGACGGCGACCGCTTCGGCCCCACCGGCTGGCGCATCGGCGCTGCGGGCGGCGGAGCAACCGCAGCCGCGCTCGAAGAGGCGCAGGAACGGTCGGGCATCGCGGCCACCGAGCTCGCCCGTCGTGAGACGGCACTGGCGGGTGCGAAGGCCGAGCTGCAGGCGGCGCGCCAGCACGAGAACGAACTCACCCGTGCGCTCGACGCGCACGACGCAGGGTTCTCGGCCAACAGCGAGGCGCTGGCACGCGCGCAGGCCGAGCGGCGCGAGACCCAAGCCGAGATCGAGACCGTCGAGCGTGCGCTCGGCGATGCAGAGGAACGCACCGAGCGCGAGCGCAGCCGCATCGCCGAGCTCGAAACGCTGGTGCCCGCGCTGGAGGCCGACGAGGCCGCGGAGGCGCAGGCGGCGCGAGCACGCGGCGAAGCGCGAGCCCGACTCGACGCGCAGACGGCGCGGCTGGCGAGCAAGCGGCAGGACCTCGAGGTGCGCAACGCCGGGCTGCACGAACGGCAGGCCTTCCTCGAGCGCCGGCTGGAGGAGACCGAGCGGCGCCTGGAGGCCGACACCGCAGCGCGGGCGGAGGCGGCACAGCGACGCCTCGCCGTCGAGCGCAGCCTGGAAGCGGTCGAGCGGCTCGCCGCACTCGTCGACGAGCACCGTCACGTGGTGGAAGTGCGTCACAACGAACTGCTCGAGATCCGTCGCCGTCAGAGCGATGAGGTGCGCGCCATCGCGCAACGACTCGACACGCTGCGCCGTCGCCGGTCGGCCGCCGAGAAGGAGCTCGACGAGACGCGCGAGCGGAGTCGTCGGGTCGAGATCGACGAGGCCGAGGTGCGCATGCGGCTGGAAGGCGCGGTGGAAGCCGTTCGCCGCGACCACGACCTGGAGCCGGAAGCCGCAGAGGCCGCGGAGATGCCGGTGGTCGCCGAAGGCACCAATGCGCCGGCTCGGGTACGAGACCTCGAGCGCGAACTTCGCCTGATGGGTCCGATCAACCCGCTGGCGCTGGAGGAGTTCACCGAACTGCAGGAGCGGCACAAGTTCTTGGAGGAGCAGCTGGAAGATGTGCGCAACACGCGCCGCGACCTGATGCGCGTGATCAAGGCGGTCGACCTCGAGATCCAGACCGTGTTCTCGGCAGCGTTCGCCGACGTGAGCACGCACTTCACCAGCTTGTTCGCGACGCTCTTCCCCGGCGGCGTCGGGCGCCTGGTGCTCACCAACCCCGACGACCTGTTGAACACCGGGGTCGAGGTGGAGGCCAAGCCGAGCGGCAAGAACGTGAAGAAGCTGTCGCTCCTCAGCGGTGGCGAGCGCAGCCTCACCGCACTCGCGTTCCTGTTCGCCGTGTTCCGCAGCCGGCCCTCACCGTTCTACGTGATGGACGAAGTGGAAGCCGCGCTCGACGACGTGAACCTGCACCGATTCCTCGGTCTCGTCCACGAGTTCCGCCGTGAGGCGCAGCTGCTCATCGTCAGCCACCAGAAGCGCACGATGGAAGCCGGCGACAGCCTGCTGGGCGTCACCATGCAGCCCGGTGGGTCGTCGAAGGTGGTCGTCGAAAAGGTCTCCGCCACCGCCTGAGGCCCGCGCCGATCGCGTCGCGTCGTGGCCGGTCAGGGCGCACGCGAGGTTCACACTGACCGCGCGTTCGCGTGAGCTAGCGTCAGCAGCCACACACGTTTCACCGGATGTAGGCGCATGTCGGACACTCCAGCCATCCAGCTCGTCGGGCTCCGGAAGTCATTCGGCGCGGGCGAGCACGAAGTCGTCGCGGTCGACTCGGTCGACCTCACCATCGACGACGGCGAGTTCTTCTCGTTGCTCGGTCCGTCGGGCAGTGGCAAGACCACCGTGTTGCGGATGATCGCGGGCTTCGAGCTGCCCACCGCGGGAGCCATCCTGCTGCAGGGCCACGACGTCACCCGCCAGGCGCCCTACGACCGCGATGTCAACACGGTGTTCCAGGACTATGCGCTGTTCCCGCACATGACCGTGCTCGAGAACATCGAGTACGGGCTGAAGGTGAAGAAGGTCGGGCGGCACGAGCGGCGTCGTCGCGCTGCCGAGATGCTCGACTCGGTACGGCTCGGCAACTACGGCCATCGCAAGCCCAGCCAGCTCAGTGGCGGCCAGCGTCAACGAGTGGCACTGGCCCGCGCGCTGGTCAATCGCCCGAAGGTGCTGTTGCTCGACGAGCCGTTGGGCGCGCTCGACCTGAAGCTGCGCGAGGAGATGCAGGTCGAGCTGAAGGCCATCCAACGCGAGGTGGGCATCACGTTCGTGTTCGTCACCCACGACCAGGGTGAGGCACTCAGCATGAGCAACCGCATCGCCGTGTTCAACCTCGGACGCATCGAGCAGGTGGGCACACCGCGAGAGATCTACGACCATCCCGAGACCTCGTTCGTGGCCGGGTTCGTGGGCACCAGCAACGTGCTCTCGGCCGCGCTCTCGCACGAACTGATGGGTGTCGCCGGCGTGCACAGCGTGCGCCCCGAGCGCATCCGCGTGGTGCAGGAGCACACCGCCGAGAGCGAGGTCACCGTTGCCGGTGTGGTCACCGACGTGCAGTACCTCGGCGCCGACAGCCGCATCCGCGTCGAGCTCGCCGACGGATCACCACTTCTCGCCAACGTGCCGAGCGACGGGCTCGTCGGCGTTGCCATCGGCGGTCCCATCCGCCTGGCCTGGTCGCGCTTCGCGGCCTTTGCAGTCGCAGACACCGTTCCACTCCACGACATCCACGAACACGACATCCACGAACACGACATCCCACAACAACACCAACAACACGACATCATCCACTCTCAAGGGGGAGACCAATGAGATCATCACGAATTGCCGTGGCGCTGCTCGCGTCGCTGTCGATCGTTGCCGCCGCGTGCGGCGACGACGAGAGCGACAGCGGCGACACCACCGCCACCACCGCCGCACCGCAGGAGACCACCGGCGACACCGCCGCTCCCGACACCACGGAGCCGGCCGCACCCGAGACCACCGGTGCCGGCGAGGTCGACTACATGTGGACCCCGAACGCCGACGTGCTCGCCGGTGCCGAGGGCGAAGTCAACATCGTGGCCTGGCCGGGCTACATCGAGGACGGCACCAACGGCCCCGACTGGGTGACGCCGTTCACCGACATCACCGGCTGTTCCGTCAACGTGAAGCTCGGTGCCACCAGCGACGAGATGGTGCAGCTGATGCAGAGCGGGGAGTACGACGGCGTGTCTGCCTCCGGCGATGCCACGCAACGCCTCATGGCCGGCGGCGAGGTCGAGGCGATCAACCTCGACGAGTTCACCAGCTACGACGACATCTTCGACGGTCTCAAGGACCAGGTGTGGAACTCGCTCGACGGCGAGCCGATGGGCATTCCTCACGGCCGCGGCGCCAACGTGCTGGTGTACAACACCGAAGCGTTCCCCGACGGGCTCGACAGCTGGAGCGTGATGTGGGAGGGCGGCACCGACGCCGACGGCGCGGTGTCGGTCTACGACAGCGCCATCTACATCGCCGACGCCGCACTGTGGCTGATGACCGCGCAGCCGGAGCTGGGCATCACCAACCCGTACTCGCTCGACCAGGCGCAGTTCGACGCAGCCATTGCGCTGCTCGAGTCGCAGAAGGCCCTGGCCGGTCAGTACTGGAGCGACTACACGGTGCAAGCCGGCTCGCTCGTCGACGGCACGGTGCTCGCCGGCACCACCTGGCAGGTCGTGGCGAACTTCGCGGCCAGCGAAGGCGCCAAGATCGAGACCACCAAGCCGAAGGAAGGCGCCACCGGCTGGAGCGACACCTGGATGCTCTCCTCGTCCGCGGCCAACCCCAACTGCATGAAGCTGTGGATGGACTGGATCTCGTCGCCGTGGGCCAACGCCCAGGCCACCGAGTACTTCGGTGAAGCACCGAGCAACTCGCTGGGTTGCGGCCTCACCTCGGACCCCGACCACTGCACCAACTTCCATGCAGAGGACGAGGACTACTGGACCGACGTGTGGTACTGGACCACGGCCACCGAGGAGTGCCTCGACGGGCGAACCGACGTCACCTGTGTGCCCTACACCGAATGGGTGAACGCTTGGTCGACGCTCCGAGCCTGAGCGGAACCGACACAGCTGGGAGGGCTTCCGGGCCCTCCCAGCCGGTTCGCGGGCTGAGCCGGCTGTTCCGTCGTCACCGGCGGCTCGGCCTGCTCAGCCTGCTCTCGCCACCCGTGCTGTGGATGCTGGTCATCTACATCGGCTCACTCGTGCTCCTGGTGATCTCCGCGTTCTTCGCCCTCGATCCCAAGTCGCAGAAGCCCACCACCGAGTTCACCACGGCCAACATCACCGATGCGCTCAGCAACGAGTCGGCCATCCGGCTGTTCCTGCAGACGGTGGTCATCGCCGCCATCGTCACCATCAGCTGCGTGCTCATCGCGCTGCCCACGTCGTTCTTCATCGCCAAGATCGCGCCGCGCTGGATGCGGCGCGGACTGATGGTCTCCATCCTGTTGCCGCTGTGGGCCGGCTACATGGTGAAGACGTATGCCTGGCGGGCGATGGTGGCTCCCGCCGGCGGCAACAAGTTCGCGGCCGAAGGCCGTGGCGGTGGCGGCTTCCTGGCCAGCCAACTCGGCTGGACCCCCGGCTTCAGCAAGACCTCCGTGGTCATCGCACTCGTGTACCTGTGGCTGCCCTACATGGTGCTGCCCATCTACGCCGGTCTCGAACGGCTTCCCACCTCGCTGCTCGACGCGGCCGGCGATCTCGGCGCGCGGCCGATGCGCACGTTCCGCTCCGTGATCTTCCCGCTGTTGCTGCCGTCGATTGCGGCGGGTTCCATCTTCACGTTCTCGCTGTCGCTCGGCGACTACATCCTCCCTCGTCTCGTCGTCGACGGGAAGGAACGGGTGATGTTCGGAGAACTCATCAACAGCACGCTCGGCGCGCCAAACCAACCGCTCGCCGCCGCCTTCACGGTGTGGCCGCTGCTCGTGATCGTCATGTACCTCTTCGCGATGAAGCGCGCCGGCGCGTTCGACAACCTCTGATGATGAACGGCTGAGACCGACCGATGCGCACCTCCTACCTCTCCCGCCTCCTGCTCGGGGCCATCACGGTGGCCACGCTGGCGTTCCTGTACGTGCCGCTCTACGTGGTGGCCCGCCTCTCGTTCACGAAGGCGAAGTCGGTGTCGTGGCCCGGCGACGGCTGGACCCTGCAGTGGTGGCGCGAAGCCTGGAACACCGAAGGCCCACGCGAAGCGCTGATGCGGTCGGTGCAGGTGGCGTTGGTGGCCACGCTCATCGCGCTGGTGCTCGGCACGCTCGCGTCGTTCGCGATGCAGCGCTATCAGTTCTTCGGCAAGAGCAGCGTGTCGTTCCTGATGGTGCTGCCCATCGCGCTGCCCGGCATCGTCACCGGCCTCGCGCTGCAGAACACGTTCAGCCGCACCATCGATGTCGGGCTGTTCGAGTTCCGCATCGGCTTCGGTTTCCACTCGCTGGTCATCGCGCACGCCACGTTCTGCGTGGTGGTGGCGTACAACAACGTGATCGCGCGCCTTCGTCGCTCGTCGCCCAACTTGCTCGAGGCGTCGGCCGACCTCGGCGCGCACGGCACGCAGACGTTCCGGTACGTGACGTTCCCGCTCGTGCGGTCGGCGCTGCTCGCCGGCGGCATTCTCGCCTTCGCGCTCAGCTTCGACGAGATCGTGGTCACCACGTTCACCTCCGGATCCGGCTTCCTCACCCTGCCGCAGTGGATCTTCGCCAACTTCGCCCGGCCCAAGTCGCCCGCGGTGGTCAACGTCGTCGCCACCTTCGTGATGGTGCTCAGCATCCCCATCGCGTGGCTGGCGCAACGGCTCAGCGACGGTGGCGCCGACACCTGAGGGTCGCACCGGTAGCGTGGCTGCGCCATGGAGTGGATCTATCTCGTTCTCATCGCCGCTGTCCTCGTGTTCGGCATCGGTGTCCTGTTCTGGAACCGGCGCAGCGTCGGCCCCGCGAAGCCGACTGCCCCGACGCGACCCGCGGTGCCGGCCCCACGCGCACCCGCGCTCGAGCCCTCGCCCGTCGACACCGCGGTCGAAGAGGTCGACCTCGAGCCTGCACCGCCCGAGATCGACCTCGCCGTCGAGCGCCCCACCTTCCGTTCCCGCATGTCGAAGGCGCGTTCCACGTTCACCGGCACCCTGCTCGGCATCCGCAGCCGCTCCGGCATCACCGCCGAGACGTGGGACGAGTTGGAAGAGGCGTTGCTGCGCGCCGACGTCGGCGTGCGGGTCACCGATGAACTGCTCGGCGGCCTGCGGGCGCGAGTGAAATCGAAGGAGATCACCGAGCCACAGCAGCTGCTCGAGGCGTTGCAGGCCGAGATGGTCTCCCGGTTGGCCGGCGCCGACCGCGCGCTGCACTTCGAGCCTGGCGACCGCGACAGCCCCAACGTGTGGTTGTTCGTCGGCGTCAACGGCGTCGGCAAGACCACCACCATCGGCAAGGTGGCGTCGCTGCAGGTCGAGGCCGGTCGCTCGGTGCTGATGGCGGCGGGCGACACCTTCCGCGCCGCGGCGGCAGAGCAGCTCACCACGTGGGCCGAACGAAGCGGCTCCGAGATCGTGCGTGGCAACGAAGGCGGCGATCCGAGCGCGGTCATCTTCGACTCCATCGAACGCGCCGGCGCGCGAGGCATCGAGTTGGTGCTCGCCGACACCGCCGGCCGTCTGCACACCAAGACCAACCTGATGGACGAGCTGCGCAAGGTGCGGCGAGTCGCGTCGAAGGGTCGTGGCCGCGTCACCGAGGTGCTGCTGGTCATCGATGCCACCACCGGGCAGAACGGCCTCACTCAGGCGCGCGAGTTTGGCGACGCCACGATGGTCGACGGTGTCGGCGTCACCGGCGTCGTGCTCACCAAGCTCGACGGGTCGGCGAAGGGTGGCATCGTGTTCGCCATCGAGACCGAGCTCGGTCTGCCGGTGAAGCTGGTCGGTCTCGGCGAGACCATCGG
>JAUXQB010000313.1 GCA_030685215.1 Actinomycetota bacterium | reverse complement strand
TCAGCGGTCAGGACTACCCGATCAAGTCGCGCGAGCAGATCGACCGCTACCTGGCCGGGCTCGACGGCGCCTCGCTCATCCACAACGACCCGTTCCCCGTGGAGTTCTGGCACGACGGCGGCTGGGGACGCATCCAGCAGTTCCACATGCATGACCGGCCCCGCTGGGTGCGCGGCGTCGTGCGTGCGGCGAACGCATCGCCGCTGCGTCGCCGGTACCCACGCGGCCTCCACCCGCACGGAGGCGCGCAGTTCTGGGCGATGTCGCACACTGCGGTGAAGTACGTGCTCGACTTCGTGGACCGCAACCCGAAGTTCGTGAGATACTACCGCCGCACGCTGATCCCCGACGAGGGCTTCTTCCAGACGATCCTCGGCAACGCCGGAGATGCGGTGCGCCGGGAGAACGACTGCATCAACCACCTGGAGTGGGATCGGCCGGGCATGGTGCTGACTGGAGACGACTTCGCGACGCTCGCGCAGACCCACTACCTGTTCGCCCGCAAGTTCGACTCACGAGTCGACTCGGCCGTGCTCGACCGCATCGACCGAGAGCTCCTGTAGGAGCTCGATCGGCCTCGACGGCACTGCGGTGGGCGTGACGGGACTCGAACCCGGGACCTCCACCGTGTCATGGTGGCGCTCTAACCAACTGAGCTACACGCCCGTGTAGCGGACGTTGAATCTACCAGTCAGTGCAGCCGCAACGACACCTCGTTGGCGAGAAGCCGACCGGTTCTCGTGAGTCGCACCCGCACACCATCGGTCTCCACCAGGCCGTCGAGCCCGTCGGCGTCGATCGCGTCGGCTGGTACGCCGTCGCGCATGCGGATGGCGAGCTGCAAGCCCTCCACCCGGCGAGTGTCGGCGTCGAGGGTCTCCCCCGCCGCCTCCGTGGTCTCGGCGGCCTCGACCGCGGCGATGTAGCGCTCGGGCGTTCGCACGTTCCACCACCGGCGGCCGTCGCGATGGCTGTGCGCAGCGCTGCCGAAGCCGCGGTAGTTGCCCTGTTGCCAGTACAGCACGTTGTGCCGGCACTCGTGGCCGGGCAGCGCCCAGTTGCTCACCTCGTAGTTCACCAGCCCCGCAGCCGAGAGCAGATCGTCGGCCAGCTCGTACTTGTCGGCCAGGTCGTCGTCGTCGGGATGGCGCTCGGGGTCGGCCGCGAGCGGGGTGCCGGCTTCCACCGTGAGCGCGTAGGCCGACACGTGCGGCGGCCCGAGCTCGATGGCCGCGACCAGCGTCTCGCGCCACTGGTCGAGCGTCTCGCCGGCGCCGCCGTAGATGAGGTCGACGTTGAACGTGGGGATGCCCGCCTCGCGCACGGCGGCGACCGCGTGCTGCACATTGGCCGGGTCGTGCGTGCGCCCGAGCGCGGCGAGCACCGACGGCACCATCGACTGCACGCCGATGCTCACCCGGTTCACGCCCGCGCTCCGGAACGTGCGGTACATCTCGACGGTCACGTCGTCGGGGTTGCACTCCACGGTCACTTCGGCGCCGGCCACGGTGGGCACCGCCTGCAGCACCCGTCCGAGCGCCACCGGGTCGACCAGCGTGGGCGTGCCGCCACCGACGAACACACTGCTCACCGGCGGCAGTGCCGCTCGCACGATGTCGGCCTGCAGGGCGTCGAGGTACTGCGTCTGCAGGTGACCGCGATCCGTCCAGGTGGCGAACGCGCAGTAGTCACATCGCTTGGCGCAGAACGGGATGTGGATGTAAACGCCGTACGGATCGCTCACTGGGAGCGAAGGGTATCGCCGGCAGGGCCGAGGCCGAGGATGTCCCCCGACCGGACGACTAGGGGCGGAACAGCAGGTCGAGCGCGTCGAGGCGCTGACCGACCTGGTCGACCGGCACGTCGAGCATCGCGGCGATGGCGCGAGTGTCGTCGCCGCGCACGGTGATGACCTTGCCGTTGAAGTCCTGGCGCTGCACCTGGATCATCTTCAGGAAGCGCACCAGCATCTCGAACGGCTGGCCGCTGAGCTGGGTGAGCTTCAGCAGGTCGACGGCGAGCTTCTTGTTGCCCGGCGCGTCGGCCTCGCTGGGCGCGGCCACGTCTTCCCGCGGGAGCAGCTGATCGACGGGCACGTTGTAGAACTTGGCGAGACGCTCGAGACGGGGCACGGAGATGGCGCGCTCGCCACGCTCGTAGGCGCCCAGCACCGACGCCTTGAACTCCTCGCTCGACGAGGCCTCGACCTCCTGCAGCGACAGGCGCTTCTGGCGGCGGATGACTCGCAACCGCTCGCCGACCTTGCGGCTGTAGGGCGAGGAAACCACATCGTCATCGTCGAAATCACGCATGTTCTCTCGTTTCTCCTCGTCGTACGCAGAGTGCCGTTCAGGCGGGCACATCATGACACAGGAACGGGCAGAAAACAACGCTCAGTGGTGCGAGTTCACGCAGCGACGCAATTGACAGTTGACCCTTCACGAAACACAAACGGCCGCGACGAGTGCTGCGGTCTCGACGCGGAGGATGCGCGCACCCAGCGAGACCAGCGGCGGACCGCTGGCCAACTCCTCCTCGGAGAGGCCACCCTCCGGTCCGATGACCACCGTCAATCGACCACGCTCCGTGAGCGAACGCTCGCCCTTGGTGAAAGGTTCCCCGGAAGGATCGGCGATCACGACATCGGCTCCGGAGGCGACGGCGTCGAACGCCACCGGTCCCGAGACCGTCGGCAGCCACACGCGGCGGCTCTGCATGGAGGCCTCGCGGGCGACTCGTGCCAGCCGTGGCAGCTGACGGGCGGCCTTGGCGGCGTCCCACCGCACCGCGCTGCGTGCGCAGTGCAGCAGCACGATCTCGCTCACGTCGAGCTCGGTGAGCTTCTGCACCATCCACTCCAACCGGTCGCCCTTCGGGATGGCGCTGGCGACCGTGAACGATCGCGGCGCTGTCTCCGCCTGCACCTCGCCGGCAGGCACGAGCGACTGCCCGACGACGTGCGTGATGCGCCACTGGCCGGCGCCGTCGCTGACCGTGACCACCTCGCCGTCGCGCAGGCGCATCACGCGGAACAGGTGATGCGCGTCGTCGGACGACAGCTCGGGTGCGGCGACGGACTGGACGAACACGTGCGCCGCGCTCGAGCGCAGCGCCGGGTTCATTGGAAGGCCGACTTGATGCGGGCGAACAGGCCACCCTCGACGTGGAGCTCCTCGCCGCGCGCCTCGGCGAGCTTGCGCAGCAGCTCGGCCTCGAAGTCGGTGAGCTTGGTGGGTACCTGCACCTGCACCTTCACGCGCAGGTCGCCACGACCACGACCCTGCAAGCGCGGCACCCCGCGACCGCGCAGGATGAACTCGCGGCCGGGCTGGGTACCGGCGGGCACGAGGATCTCCTCGTCGCCGTCGAGCGTGGGCAGCAGGAACTTCGCGCCGAGCGACGCCTGTGCGACCGACACGGGCAGCTCGGTGACGAGGTCGTTGTCCTCCCGGTGGTAGCGGTCGTGTGCGGCCACCCGGATGTGCACGTAGAGGTCGCCGGTGCCACCGCCCCGTGGGCCCACCGCACCGCGGCCGGTGAGGCGCAGGGTGCTGCCGGTGTCGACACCCGCCGGCACGTCGACCTGGTAGGTCTTCTCGGTGACCACGCGACCTTCGCCCGAGCACGTGGGGCACGGGGTGACGATGACCTGCCCGAGGCCGCTGCACTTCGGGCACGCCGACGAGGTGACCATCTGCCCGAGCATGCTCTGGCGCACTCGCTGCACCTGGCCGCGTCCGTTGCACTCGCTGCAGGTGACCGGCTTGGTGCCGCCGCCCGCGCCGGAGCCGCCGCAGTCGTCGCAGCGCAGCGCGGTGCGCAGCGTGACCGGCACGGTGGCTCCGAACACGGCCTGCTCGAACGCCACGTCTGCCACGACCTCGAGGTCCTGGCCACGCGGCGGGCCGGCCGGCCCGCGGCCTCCGCCGCCGAACGGGCTGCCACCACCGAAGAACGCGTCGAACAGGTCGCCGAGGCCGCCGCCACCGCCGTTGAACATGTCGCCCATGTTGGGGCCGCCGTTGCCACCGACACCCTGCTCGCCGAACCGGTCGTAGCGGGCCCGCTGCTCGGGGTCGCTGAGCACCTCGTAGGCGCGGGCGACCTGCTTGAACTTGTCCTCGGCGGCGGAGTCGCCGGGATTCGCGTCGGGGTGTAGCTCGCGTGCGAGGCGCCGGTACGCCTTCTTCAGCTCGTCGGTGTTGGCCGTGCGCGGCACGCCCAACAGCTCGTAGTAGTCAGCCATTCGTGCTCCCACCGTCGCTGAGTCGCCGGCCCAATCGATCGCTCACCGCTTCGACGGTAGCGAGGGCCTGCGGATAATCCATCCGTGTGGGGCCCAGAACCCCGACCGTTCCCACCTGTTCGCCGTCGACCACGACCGGGCGCACGACCACCGAGCAGGCGGCCAGCGGCTCGACGCCGTGCTCGGCGCCGATGGCCACCGACAGCCCGCGATCGAGCACGTCGCGGACCAGTGAGACCATGACGTACTGCTGCTCGAGGGTGCGCAGCACGGAGCGGACGGTGTCGACCGCATCGAAGGCGTGGGCCATCGAGGAGGCGCCGCCGACGAACACCGGCTGCGAGGTGGCTGAGCCGGCGAGCGCGCCGGCAGCGGCGTCGCAGATGCCATCGAGCTCGAGGTCGCCGGTGGGTGGCACCTGCACGCCGCTGTCGAGCGAGCGGCCCACCATGTGCGCCTGCAGGTGCGCAGTGACCGCCGAGAGGCGAACTTCGGACACGTCGTCGGGCAGTTCGACCGGCTGGCTCTCGACCACGCCGTTCGACAACACCGCGACCACCGTGGCGTGGCGGCCGACGAGGCCCACCACCTGCACGGACCGCACCACTGCGATCTCGGCGCGCGGCCCGACGACCACGGCAGCGTGGTGCGACACCTGAGCGAGCAGGTTGGTGGTCTGGTGCAGCAGTTCCTCGAGGCGGCCGTGCGCGGTGTCGAAGAACGCGCCCACCTGCTGCGAGGCCTGCGTGTCGAGCCGGCCGGGCTGGGCCATGTGGTCGACGAAGAAGCGGTATCCCTTGTCGGTGGGGATGCGACCCGCCGACGTGTGCGGCTGCGCGAGGTAGCCCTCCTGCTCGAGCACGGCCATCTCGTTGCGCACGGTTGCCGAGCTGACGCGGACACCCGGCGCGTTGGCGATGTGGGTGGAGCCCACCGGCTGCGCAGTGGTGATGTACTCCTGCACCACCGCCCTGAGAATGGCTGTCTTGCGTTCGTCGAGCATGGCTCCCCTACGGCGCACGGATGCGGTTGGCAGTCCAGACTACCGACTGCCAGCCGTCACCTGGCGGTACCGGTGCAGCGCCTCGTCACGCTCTGCGGCGTGGTCCACCATCGGCGCCGGGTAGTCCGCAGGCCGCAGCAGCCCCGGTTCGTGCACCGCTCCCCCGCCGATGCCGCTCAGCTCCGGCAGCCAGCGACGCACGTAGTCGCCGTCGGGGTCGAAGCGGTGCGCCTGGGTGATGGGGTTGAACACCCGGAAGTACGGCGCCGCGTCGGTGCCGGTGCCGGCGGCCCACTGCCAGCCGTGGCTGTTGGAGGCCAGGTCGCCGTCGACGAGGTGGCGCATGAAGTGGCGGGCACCCCATTGCCACGGCAGATGCAGATCCTTCACCAGGAAGCTGGCGACGAGCATGCGCACCCGGTTGTGCATCCAGCCGGTGGCAAGCAGTTGACGCATGCCGGCGTCGACGATCGGGTAGCCGGTCCGGCCTTCGGTCCATCGGCGGAAGCGCTCCGTCGCGTCAGGGCCGGTGTCGACCTCCATCGCATTCATCCGCTCGTTCAGGTTCTGCCAGCCGGTGTCCGGTCGGTGGAACAGCACGTCGGCGTAGAAGTCGCGCCACGCCAACTCGCTCGTCAGCGTGTCGTGGCCCGGCCCGGGGACGAGGTCGGCGAGCAGTTGGCGCGGGTGCACGGCCCCCCAGCGCAGTGCCGCCGACAGCCGAGTGGTTCCGTCGACGCCCGGCAGGTCGCGCAGGTCGCGGTACCGATGTGCCTCGGGCAGGAACTGCTCCCACTGGTCGTGGGCCGCTGCCTCTCCCGCGAGCGGCCACACCATCTCGAGCGCGGGGCGCGAGGGTGGGCCGTCGCACGGGATCGAGGACGCGCCCAGCCAGTCCACGTCGGGCACGCCGAGGGGCTCGGCCCATCCGTGCGCACGCCACGCCTTGGAGAACGGCGTGAACACCGCGTAGGGCGTGCCGTCGCCCTTCACCACGCCACCGGGCGCCACCGCGTACGCCGAACCGACGCCGACCAGGTTCGCGTCGATGGTGCGCAGCGCGGCAGCCACTGCTGCATCGCGCCGGCGGCCGTACGGCCCGTAGTCGCGGGTCACGTACACCGCGTGCGCGCCGACCTCCGCGGCCAACGCCGGCACCGTCACCGTCGGGTCGCCGAGGCGGTACACGAGTGCTCCGTCCATCGAGTCGTCGAGGGCCTGCAACGTCTCGGCCATGTACGCGCGTCGCGGCGCACCGCTGCCGGCGAACGCGGGGTCGACCACGAACAGCGGCACCACGCGGGCGCCGTCGGCGGCCGCTGCGTGCAGCGCGGGCAGATCGGCCAACCGCAGGTCGCGGCGGAACCACATGACGACGGTGCGCGAGCGCGATGGAGTCGAACTGGGTGCGTCGGGCATCGTCGCCCAGTGTCCCCTACCCTGTCGTGCTGTGCCACTTCCTGCGTCGTTGCCCGCCCTCGTCCTGCTCGTGCGTCACGGCGCCACCGAGTGGTCGGTCACCGGGCGCCACACGGGACGCACCGATCTCTCGCTCACCGAGGAAGGCGTCGCGCAGGCGGTGTCGGCAGGGCCGCTCATCGAGGAACTGCTCGGCGACCGTGAGCCGTTGGTGTACACCAGCCCCCTCGAGCGTGCCGCACGCACCGCGGAGCTGGCGATGCCGCATCGCTCCGCCGAACCGCTCGACGCGCTCATGGAGTACGACTACGGCAACTACGAGGGACTCACCAGCAGCGAGATCTTCGACCGCGACCCGGCGTGGGACCTGTTCTCCACCGGTTGCCCCGGCGGGGAGAGCATCATGCAGGTGTCGGCCAGGTGCGACTCGTTCGTGGCGAAGCTGGAACGCACCGCGGTCGATCGTGCGGTGGTGGCGTTCACGCATGGTCACCTCAGCCGCATCCTCACCGCACGACTGTTGAACCTGCCCGCCTCGGCCGGCGCATCGCTCTGGAACGACACCGCCACGGTCGGCGTGATCAACCAGCACCGGAGCAAGCTGGTGCTCGTGGGCTGGAACCTGCGCTCGTACTGACCGTCCGGCCCGGCCTGGTGGGTCACGCGCGTCGTCGCGCGACGCCATCCCAGATGGCCGACACGTCGACGACGTCGATGCGCAGCGGATGATGGCCGAAGCCCATCGTGCGAAGGAAGGTCTCTGCCTCCACCTCGCCCGTCATCGCGGCGAGCGCGGTGGGGTCGTCGCCACCGCATCGGATCTCGTAGCGGAGGTTGAAGAACTGGATCCGATCGTCGTAGGTGAACGTGCCCTCGGGCGTGTACGCGGCCTTGAACATGTCGTGGTCGGCCTTCGCCCGCACGAGGTACTGGCGGGGCGCGTCGCTGAGGTCGCGGAACTGCCCGCGGACCGTCACCCGGTGCACTCGCTCGTCGTCGTCACTCATGGATCGACACGGTAGGTGGCGCGTCCACACCATCCACGGGGCTTTTCAGCGAGCCATGGCGGGGCGTCGTACCGTCCGGAACATGCGCTCGTACCGACCGGCGGCGCAGCGTGAACCCCACTGTCACGGCGACGAGCGCGATGCAGCTGCCGTAGGCCAGGTTCCACTCGGCACCGATGTTGTCGGCGATCCAGCCGGTGATGGGAGCGCCCACCGGTGTGGTGCCGAGGAACGCGACGGCGCCGAGCGCGAGCAGCCGGCCGCGCATGTCGGGAGGCGCCTCCTGCTGCACGATGGCGTTCTGTGCAGCGATGAAGGCGGCACCGCCGAAGCCGACGGGGATGGCGAGCACCACGGCGGCCACCGGGTTCGGCGACCACGCGAGTGCGAGGCCGAACACCCCCAGCAGCAACCCGTTGCCGAAGAACCAGTAGGTGGTGATGCGCTCTCGCGCTCCGGTGAACAGCGAGCCGATCATGCTGCCGAGACCGGTGGCGGCCAGCAGCACACCGAAGAGGTACTCGCGCCCGAAGCGCACGTCGGCGATCTTCAGCAGCGAGACGCTGTAGTTGAACGCGAACGTGCCCACGATGGTGAACACCACGAACACCACCAGCAGCCGGCGGTCGTGGCCGATGAAGCGCAGCGCGTCGCGTACCGGTGTGCCACCTCGACGCGCCGGTGGCGAGCGGTGCAGCTTCGACTGATCGATCGCGAGCAGCGGCCACAGGATGGCGATGAACGACGCGCCGTTGATCATGAACAGCCATCCCGCGCCGAGCGGGCCCTTGAGCGCGGCAGCGAGCGCCGGCCCGACCACGCGGCTGCCGGTCATCACCGCAGTGTTCAGCGAGATGGCGTTGGTGATCTGGTGCGGTTCGACCAGCTCGAGGACGAACCCTCGCCGCGCCGGGTTGTCGAACGCGCCGACGACGCCGAGGACCAGCGAGAGGCCGTAGACCACGGGCAGGTTCACCACGTCGAGGAGGTAGAGGCTGCCGATGGTGAGCGCCTGCGCGGCCAGCAGCGACTGCGTCAGCAGTGCCATCCGACGCTTGTCGACCCGGTCGGCCACCGCGCCCGCCCACACGCCGAGCAGCAGCATCGGCAGGAACTGGCAGAACAGCGTGATGCCCACGTCGGCGGCGCGGCCGGTGAGCTCGTACACGAGCAACGACATCGCGGTCATCTGCATCCAGGTGCCGATGTTGCTGACCAGCAGACCGAAGAAGAACAGCCGCGCGTTGCGATGCTGCAGCGAGCTGAACATCGGGGTGCGGGACATCGACCGCATTTCTAGCGCTGTCGACCGGGCTTCGGCGGGCCAGGATGGACGGATGGAACCCGCGGTCGCCGAGATCGATGCAGCGCTGGAGCTGCTCCGCTCGTCGGTGCACGAGCGCGGTGAACCGGTGGGGCTGGTCGTGGCTCCCTCGGGTTCGGTCGCGATGGCCACCGGGTCGGTGCGCGTGGTCGTCGCCCCTGCGCACGTGGCCAACGTGCTCGCCGAGGCCGACCGCGAGTGGCGGCCGCGGTGGGTGCTGTGGTCGAACGCCACGGCGGCGTCGCTCGTGGCCACCGGCACCCGCCTTGCCACCAGTTGGGACGTCGCCGCCGTGCACCGCCTGCTGCGCGGCGGGTGGCGAGCCGAGCCCGCACGCGTGTGGGCACAGCTGCACGGGCTCGACCACCATCGCATGCCGAAGATGGGCCAGCTCGACCTGCTCGGCGGCGACGGCGACGGCGGTGGCGACGACGAGGTGCCGGTGCGTCCCGACGGCTACCTGCGCCCCGAGTGGTTGGCCGGCGCGTGGGCAGACTCGCCGGAGCGCATGGGCGCGTGGGCAGCGCTGGTGCTCGACGTGGCCGAGCTCCAGCGGCGGCTGTTGGACGCGCTCGCTGCGGAGTCGGCGACGGTCGCCGGCAATGCGCTCGCGACCGCTCGATCCGAGTCGACCGCCGAGCTGCTCTGTGCCGAGCTCGCGGCCGACGGGCTGCCGATCGACCTACCGGCTGCGGAGGCGCTGATCGCCTCGCTCGTCGGACCACGAGCCGCCACCGAGGCCGAGGCAGCGGCAGATCGCGCGAGGCGCGACGCGGAGGTGCTGCAGCACCTGCCGCCGGGAAGCGGCATCGACCTGCGCAACCCGGCCGACGTGAAGAGCATGCTCCGCCGGCTGGGCATCGACGTGCCCGACACCCGCGCGTGGCGGCTGGAGCAGATGCGCACCGTGCACCCCGCGATCGACGCGCTGCTGCACTGGCGCAAGGCCGAGCGCATCGCCACCACGTTCGGATACGGCTGGCTCGACACGCACGTCGGTGCCGACGGTCGGTTGCGCGGCGAGTGGTCGGGCAGCGACGGCGCCGCGGGCCGGATGACCGCCGGCGCAGGGCTGCACAACCTTCCCTCCGAGCTCCGCCCGGTGGTGATCGCCGAGCCCGGTCACGTGTTCGTGCGTGCCGACCTCGGCCAGATCGAACCGCGCGTGCTCGCTGCCGTGTCGGGCGACCCGGCACTCATCGCGGCGACCCAGGACGACGACCTGTACGCGCCGGTCGCCGCGCGGCTGGGTGTGGAGCGGTCGGTCGCCAAGATCGCCGTGCTGGCCGCCATGTACGGGCAGACCAGCGGCACCGCCGGCCAGGCGCTGCGTGGCATGGAGACCGGCTATCCGGTCGCGATGAAGTACCTCAGCGATGCCGCGCAGGCCGGCGTCGAGGGACGCGATCTGCGCACCTACGGCGGCCGCCTGATCCGCATGTACCCGGTTCCCGACGACGCCGACTTCCGCGCCGTGTCCGCCGGTCGCGGGCGCTACGCGCGCAACGCGATGGTGCAGGGTGCCGCGGCCGAGTTGTTCAAGGTGTGGGCGGTCACCGTCCGCGCCCGCGGTGCCGCCATCGACGCGCGCATCGTGCTGTGCCTGCACGACGAGCTGCTCCTCCACGTGCCGGTCGACAACGCCGACGCGGCGGTGCAGTTGCTGCACGACTGCCTCGCGGAAGCAGCCTTCCGGTGGCAGCCCCGGCGTTCGGTGCCGGTGCGCTTCGTGGCCGATGTGAGCGTGGTGCGCAGCTGGGCCGACGCCAAACCCTGACGCGCGCCGGCTCAGGAGCGAGCTGCGACGGGAGCCTTGGTGAACTGCATCGCGCCGTCGTCGACGGCCGAGGTGCGGAACATCTTCTTGTCGCGGGTGTAGCTCTGCGGATTGATCCACGGCTCACGGTCGCCCTGGCGGGGGAACTTGTGCATCACGCGCTGCATGTAGCCGGCGGAGAAGTCGGCGATCCACGGCCGCTCGGGCATGCCGGCGTCGCTGGGCCGCAACCGCGGGGTGCATTGCACGGTTCCCGTCTCGCGCATGTGGTTGAGGAGGCGGCACACGTACTCGCACGTCAGGTCGGCGCGCAATGTCCACGACGCGTTCACGTAGCCGAACGACGACGCCAGGTTGGGCACGCCCGAGTACGCGAAGCCCTTGTACGTCCACGTCGTCGAGAAGTCGACCGGCTCGCCGTCGACCGCGAACTCCATCTCGCCGAGGGTCACCAGCTCCAGGCCGGTGGCCGTGACGACGATGTCGGCGGCGAGCTCCTCGCCCGACTGCAGCCGGATGCCGGTGGTCGTGAACGTATCGATGTGATCGGTGACCACCGACGCCTTGCCCGACTTGATGGCCTTGAACAGGTCGCTGTTGGGCACGAGGCAGAGTCGCTGGTCCCACGGGTTGTAGCTCGGCGTGAAGTGCTTCGCCACGTCGTAGTCGGGTCCGAGCTCCTTGCGCACGCGCTTCAGCAGCGTGGCCTTCACCTTCTCCGGGCTGGTGCGGGTGCGCCGGTAGATCATCTGCTGGAAGGCCACGTTCTTCTTGCGCGTGATCGTGTACGCCACCTTGTCGGGCAGCACCTTGCGCAGCGCGTTCGCCACCACGTCGCGGTCGGGTGCCGACACCACGTAGGTGGGCGAGCGCTGCAGCATCGTGACGTGTGCCACGTCGTCGGCCATCGCGGGCACGAGCGTCATCGCGGTGGCGCCGGAGCCGATGACCACCACCCGCTTGCCGGCGTAGTCGAGATCCTCCGGCCACTGCTGCGGGTGCACCACCTGTCCCTGGAACTGCTCGATGCCGGGGAACTCGGGCGTGTGGCCGCCCTTGTAGCTGTAGTAGCCGGAGCACATGAACAGGTAGCCGCACGTGTACGTGATCTCGGCGCCGGTGTCGGTGCGATGACCGGTGACGGTCCACATCGCCTGATCGGTGCTCCACTCGGCCCTGGCGATGAGGTTGCCGAAGCGGATGTGGCGATCGATGCCGAACTCGCGGATGGTGTCGCGCAGGTACTGCAGGATCGACGGGCCGTCGGCGATGGCCTTCGCCGCGGTCCACGGCTTGAAGCTGTAGCCCAGCGTGTGCATGTCGCTGTCGCTGCGGACGCCCGGGTAGCGGAACAGGTCCCACGTGCCGCCGATGTCGTCGCGGCCCTCGAGGATCACGTAGCTGCGGTCGGGACACATCGTCTGCAGGTGGTAGCCGGCGCCGATGCCGGAGATGCCGGCGCCCACCACCACCACGTCGTAGTGCTCAACAGTCATGCAGCGGACCGTAGTCGTCGGCATTCACCGACCCATGTGTCAGCCGCCTTCTGTGAATCCGAGCGGGAGGAACGATGCCTCCTGCGCACCGGGGATCTCCACCGGCTGCGAACTCCCTTGGCCGTACCAGCAGGTGCTGCGAGTGCTCGACCACGCACACATGGTGAACCATGCGTTCTGCGGCCGATCGAAGTGGTCGACGTCGACCTCGACCGTGAGGGCCGCGTCTTCGAGGAGGCCGGGCGCCGGCACGACCAGCGTCTCGTCGGTGGCCACATCGATGACCGTCAGCGATGCGGTGTCGGGACAACGGACCGAGAGCAGCAGCGACGAGTCGCCGACCCACGGGCCAGCGGCGCGGGCATACCTGCCCCCGAAGACCTCACATCCGTCCGGCGCGATCTGCATTTCGGAACCGTCGGCAAGATCGAACAGGCGATAGCCGCCGGAGTCGACCACCAGGTAGTTGCCATCGGGGCTGAAGAACAGGGAACTGAACCAGATGCGGTTCGAGGTCGACATCAGCTCCAGGCCGGCGCGGTCGGTGTTGGCCGCGTCGAAGACCTTCACCGTGCTCGTCGACTCCACGATCTGCGTCTGCCCGACGAGCGTGCCGTCGACGGGGCACTCGGTGCTGACGACCGCGAGCCACCTCCGGTCGAGGCTCATCGCCATCCGTTGCACCCTCGCCGGCAGCGCGCCCCGGTCGGCACCTTCCACCGTGAGCTCGCTCTGCTCACAGCGGTCGTAGCCAGCGAGCAGCGCCGGGTCCTCGTTCGCGAGGTCGGGGCTGTCGCTGCCTCGAACGAAGTAGCTGTAGGCGACATCGCCCGACTCGAAGCGGTAGCCGATGCCCGGTGGCGAGGGATCGAACCCGTCGTAGACGAACCGCTCGGTCAGAGCCTGCTGTGCGCTCATGGACAGCGCCGAGTCGGGCGCCTCGGTGCGCAGCACCTCTCCGGTGGTGGGGTCGATCACCGTCTGCTGGTAACCCGGGCTGGCGATGAAGCCCGTGGTCCAGTACAAGCGCTCGGGATCACCGGAGTTGATCGGTGCGACGGACGTCGATGATGCCCCCGTGGTCGACGGCTGGCCGGGCACGGTGGTGTCCGAGGTGCTGTCAGGCACCGTGGTGGGCAAGGTGCTGTCGGAAGGACCGACGCGGTTCGCATCGTCGCCACCGAAGGCCACCACGCCAACCACACCCAAGGCCAGCACTGCGGTGCCGGCGAGCGCGAGTCGGGTGGTCTGCCTCGTGCGCTTGCTGCGCTCAGCGCGCGCGATGCCGTCGGCCGGGGCCGGGCGGCGGAGTGCGCCGCCGGCGGCGCGCGCCATCTCATCGATGCGGGCATCAGGGTCGTGTTCGTTGTTGTTGTTGGTCATGTCATGCTCCGAGCTCGATGGCGAGCGCTGCACGCGCCCTGGTGAGATCCGATCTCACGGTCCCTTCGGGAACCGAGAGGATGGAGGCCACGTCGGGCACTGTGCGGTCACCCGCGTAGTGCAGCACCATCACCATCCGGTGCCGTTCGGGCAGGCGGCGCACCGCTGCCCAGAACGCCATCGCATCGGGTGACGGGCCGTCCACTGCAGGCGCGATGCGACGCAGACGGGCGAGGTGGTTGGCCTCGGTCCGGCGGCGACGCCACCAGCTCGTGCATGCGTTCAAGAGCACCCGGTGGGCCCAGCCCCCGGGACTCTCCATTCGCTGCACTCTCTGCCACCGCATCAACGACGAGACCATTGCATCCTGCGTCAGGTCTTCCCCGGCTTCGCGGGAACCGACGAGGGCGGTCGCAACCGCGACCAGACCCGGGTACTCGGCCCGGTAGAACTCCTCGAAGGAGAGCGCCAGGCGCAGCGCAGGAACGTCAGCGGTCATGTCGGTGAGGTGGTGGCGGAGAGCAAGTGTGACATCCATCAACCTGACACACGTTCTACCGACCCGAACCGCTGCAAGAGAGTTCGCCGGCTGGCGAGAAATCTCAGTCGTCGAGCTTGAGGGCGGAGATGAACACGTCGCCGGGCACTTCCACGCGCCCGATCGACTTCATCTTCTTCTTGCCCTCTTTCTGCTTCTCGAGCAGCTTCCGCTTGCGGGTGATGTCGCCGCCGTAGCACTTCGCGAGCACGTCCTTGCGCTTCGCCTTCACCGTCTCACGAGCGATGATCTTGCCGCCGATGGCCGCCTGGATGGGCACGTCGAACATCTGGCGCGGGATGAGCTCCTTGAGCTTCTCGCACATGCGGTTGCCGTAGGCGAAGGCCTTGTCGCGGTGCACGATGGTGCTGAACGCGTCGGCCGCGATGCCGTTGAGCAACAGGTCGACCTTCACCAGGTTGCTGCGCTCGTAGCCGCTCAACTCGTAGTCGAGGCTGGCGTAGCCCTGCGTGCGGCTCTTCATCTGGTCGAAGAAGTCGACCACCACTTCGGCGAGCGGGATCTTGTAGTGCAGCTCGACGCGCTCGGGCGACAGGTACTCGAGCTTGGTCATGTCGCCGCGCCGTGTCTGACACAGGTCCATCAGGGTGCCGGTGTACTCCTTGGGCGTGATGATGCTCACGCGGAAGTAGGGCTCCTCGATGTAGTCGATGCTCTGCGGCATGGGGAGATCTGCAGGGTTGTCGATGAGCTCGACCTCGCCGTTGGTGCGGTGCACGCGGTACTCCACGCTCGGCGCGGTGGCGATGAGCGCCAGGTTGAACTCGCGCTCGAGGCGCTCCTTCACGATCTCCATGTGCAGCAGACCGAGGAACCCGCAGCGGAAGCCGAAACCGAGCGCGCCCGACGACTCGGGGCTGTAGGTGATGCTGGCGTCGTTGAGCTTCAGCTTCTCCAGGCTCTCACGCATCAGCTCGAAGTCGTCGCCGTCGATGGGGAACAGACCGCAGAACACCATCGGCTTCGGGTCGCTGTAGCCGTGGAGCGGCTCGGTGGCGCCGTGGTGGAAGGTGGTGACGGTCTCGCCGGAGCGGGCTTGCGCGACCTCCTTGATGCCGGCGATGAGGTAGCCCACCTCGCCGGGTCCGAGCTCGTCGACCGGGGTGGGCACCGGACGGCGCACACCCACCTCGATCGGCTCCTGCGGCGTGCCGGCCTGCATGAACAGCAGCTTCGAGTTGCTGTTGAGGCGGCCGTTCATCACGCGAACGCTGCTGACGACACCGCGGTACTGGTCGTACTGGCTGTCGAAGATGAGCGCCTGCAGCGGCGCGTCGGGGTCGCCCTTCGGCGGCGGGATGCGTTCGCAGATGGCGTCGAGCAGACCGTCGATGCCGTCGCCGGTCTTCGCAGAGATGCGCAGGATCTGCTCGGCGGGAATGCCCAGCACGGTCTCGATCTCCATCGCGTAGCGGTCCGGGTCGGCGGCCGGCAGGTCGATCTTGTTGAGCGCAGCCACGATCTCGAGGTCGTGCTCGAGCGCCAGGTAGCAGTTGGCCAGGGTCTGCGCCTCGATGCCCTGCGCCGCGTCGACCACCAGCACCACGCCTTCGCAGGCGGCCAGACTGCGGCTGACCTCGTAACCGAAGTCGACGTGGCCGGGCGTGTCGATGAGGTGGAGGGTGTAGCCCTTCCAGTCGACGCGCACGTTCTGTGCCTTGATGGTGATGCCGCGCTCGCGCTCGAGATCCATCGAGTCGAGGTACTGCGACCGCATGTCGCGAGCCTCGACCGCGCCCGTGATCTCGAGGATGCGGTCGCTGAGCGTGCTCTTACCGTGATCGATGTGAGCGATGATGGAGAAGTTGCGAATGCGTGCGAGATCCATGGCGAGTCGCTCGATCCTACCGGCCGAGGTGTGGCCCGAGAGGTTGGGGTCGTCGGCCTTGCGCTGTTAGCCTTGCGCAGCCGGTTTCAAGTCCAACAAAGGGTCTCCTCACGTGGCAAACATCAAGAGTCAGAAGAAGCGCATCCTCACGAACGCCAAGCGTGCCGAGCGCAACAAGGCCGTGAAGAGCGAGCTGAAGACCCGCGTGAAGCACGCTGTCAAGGTTGCCGGCGAACCCGAGCAGGGCGAAGAGGCACTGCGCCTCGCCGTCAAGCGCCTCGACATGGCCGCCGCCAAGGGCGTCATCCACCCGAACCAGGCCGCTCGCCGCAAGAGCCGCCTGATGAAGAAGGTCAACGCCGCCGGCTGATTCGCCGCAGCGTTCCCGCCGTTTCGAACGGCACACGATCTCAGACCGAGCCCGGGCCAGCGCCCGGGCTCGTTCGCGTCCCGCCCCGGGCACGAGCTGTCAGCGCACAGCCCACGTGTCGGCCGTGCGCTGGCGCAGGATGCGGTCAGCGGCGGCCGGCGCCGGCCAGACGGCTGAGGCGGGCGACGAGCACTTCCATCACCAGTTCCTCCGGCCACTCCTTGGCGCCGCGCAGGTCGAGATCGGCCTGCGCGAGCAAACCCACCGCGCGGGTGACGTTGCCGCCGCCGATCTTGCGGTACTGGTCGAGCGCCTTCTTGGCCGGAAAGCCGGGCTTGATGCCCATGGCCGCCGCGGCGCTGGTCTCGTCGGTGGCGCCGCTGCCGTCGAGCGCGAGCAGCTTGGTGTAGTGGCTGTGCAGGATCGACATCACGGCCAGCGGGTGGCGCTCGCCCGCACGCATCATCCGGTGCAGCAGCTGCAGCGACTTGGTGGTCTCGCCGCGATCGATGGCGTCGGTGAGATCCCAGGGCGGCACTCCCCCGGCATCACCGAGGAACGGCGCCACGTCGGCGCTGCGCAGCGTCTTGTCGTCGCCGTAGGCCGACTGCAGCGTGTCGAGGATGCCCTGCAAGCGGCCCGCGTCCTCACCCAGCCACCCGGCGAGCAGCTGCACGGCCTGCGCGTCGAGCTTGAGCCCGGCGTGCTTGATCTGCTCCTCGAACCACCCCGACCGCTCGCGGGCACGGCTCGGTGGCGACGAGTCGATGGTGGTGGCCTTCGCCTTCTTCAACGCATCGGTGAGCGCCTTGGCGACGCGGCCGCCTCCGGCCACCAGCACCAGCTCGGTGGACGGCAGCGGATCGTCGAGGTAGGCGACGAGCGGGGCGACGTCGTCGGCGGTGAACCGGCCGACGCCACGCGCCACGACCACCCGCGACTCGGTGAGGAACGGCGACGTCTGCGCGGCATCGACCACCGAGCGCATCTCGAAGTCGGCACTGTCGAAGTCGTCGACCATCAGTGTGCGGTCGCCGTCGCCGACCAGCTGCTTGACCAGATCGCCGATGGCGGTGAGGAGGAGCGACTCGTCGTCGCCGGTGATGTAGTAGCACGCCATGGTGACTCTCAGGATGGCACATCGTCGCCGGCGACTCGCGAGCGGTACCGCAGCCAGACGAGCACGCAGGCGCAGCCCAGCAACCACCACGCAGCTGCCCACCGCGGCGACGGCTCCACCGCTGCGGCCACTCGTGCGACGGTGGCCACCCAGCGCGTGCCGAGGTCGGCGGGCAGCATTACCAGCGTGCGCCACGGCGCCGGCAGGAACGACGCGAGCATGCCCGCCGGCAACCCGTACAGCATTACGAACCCGGCCACCGGCCCCGCGGCGAGGTTGGCCGGCAGCGACACCACCGGCAGCCGTCCGAACACCAGCAGGCTGGGCAGCGCGACGCCCACCTGCGCCCCGAGGGTGACCGCGGCGGGCAGTCGCAGCCATGACGGCCCGGGCAATCGGGGGTGCAGCCAGGGACCGATCACGCACACGCCGGCAGTGGCAAGCACCGACAGCCAGAACCCCACCGACCACACGAGCAGCGGGTCGATGGTGACCAGCACCATTCCCGCCAGCGCGAGCAACCGAACCGGGCGCACCTGCCGACCCCGCACGTAGGCGGTGGCTGCGAGCATCGCCATCACCCCGGCGCGCAGGATGGACGGTTCGAAGCGGGTGAGCGCCATGAACCAACCCACCACGCCGATGGTCGCGGCCCATCGCCACCACGGCCGCAGTCGGCGGAGCAACGGGAGTGCGGCGGCCAACAGAAACGCGACGTTCTGGCCCGATACGGCAGTCAAATGAGACAGGCCGGAGGCGCGGAACGCGTCGATCAGCGCGGGCGGTTGACGCGAGTCGTCGCCGATCACCAGCCCGGTGAACAGCGCTGCGTCGTCGGCCGCCATCGTGTGCTCCGCGGCCATGCGCAGGTTCGTGCGCACCCGGTTGCTGGCGCGTGCCAGCGCCGAGCCGGGCACCACGTCGCCCGTGCTCTCCACGTCGAAGCGGCCGACCACGTGCCGCAGCAGCGCCCGTCGCTGAGTCGCAGTGAGCGCACGGCGAGTGCCGTCGAGCCACACCAGCTCGCCGCTCTGGGCATCGGCGAGCTTGCGTCGTGGGCCGCCGTAGAGCCAGGCATCGAACCGTTCGTCGTCGACCTCGACGGTGACGCGCAGACCGCTGCCGAACGGGGCCGGATCGCTCACCAGCTCCACCCAGCCGGTGTACGGGCCCAGCTGACGGGGCTGCGCCTGCTGCCACGCGCGCTCGCCCGCCCACCAGCCGAGGCCACCGGCGACCATGCACAGCACCACCACGAGCGCTGGCCGGCGGAGCACCCACGCGCCGAACACACACGCCGCGGCGCCGACGAGGCCCTGCCACACGCCCACGACCAGCGTGACCGCGACGAGCACCACCTCAGGGTCGGAGAGGTGGTGCCTGCGCACCCGGCGGCTCACCTCGTACGCTCACGGGATGGAGCCAGTGCCGCTGTACGCCCCGCCCGTGCGCCGCGGGCCGCGCGCCTACCGGCGCCAGATCCGTGGCCTCGGCCCCGCGCTGGGCCTGCTGCCACCGCTGGTGATCGGCGCGCTCGGGCTGTTCCTGCTCCGCGGCAACACCGACTCCACCGTGCGTGGTGTCCTCGGCTTCCTGCTGGCGGTGCTGGCCGCTCCCGGCCTGCTGGTGGCCGGCGCACCGCTGAACAGCGGCACGGGCGTGTACGCCGCAGCGGTGATCGGCAGCGCGGTGGTGTGGCTGCTGCTGACCATCGTGGCCACACGTCGGGCCACGCGCACGCCCGTGGCCACGTGGGGCGACTTCTGGAAGGAGTACCTCTGGCTGGCCGGAGCCGTGTGGCTGGGCGTGGTGGGCGCGCTGGTGGCCGCGAACCTGATGCTGGGGGGCGCGTTCCTCTAGCGCTCACACGGTCACCAACCCGCGCAGCGCGTCGAGCTTGGCCGGACCGATGCCGGGCACGTCGCCGAGTTCCTCGACCGATGCGAACGGGCCGTGCTGGTCGCGGTGGCCGATGATGGCCGCTGCTGTGGCAGGCCCTACGCCCGGCAGCGTCTCCAGCAACTCGGCAGTCGCGGAGTTGATGTCGATCGGGCCGCTCGGCGCATCGCCAGGGTCGACGGATCCGTCGACCACGACCGGTGCCGGTTCACCGATCCGCGGCACGTACACGCGCTGGCCGTCGACCAGCGGCGCTGCCAGGTTGACGGCGTCGACGTTCGCGTCGACCGCGAGCCCGCCGGCGGCCTGTACCGCGTCGATCACGCGCGAGCCCGAGGGCAGGGTGTACACGCCGGTGGACTGCACCGCGCCGGCGACGTGCACCACCAGGGTCGTCGTCGGTGCGGTCGGCTGGACGGGTGCGTCGGCAACCGTGGTCGACGTGTTTGTGCCGCCGGTGGCGTACGGCAGCTTCGACTCAGTGGTGAGCGGCGGCGGCTTCACCAACCAGTACGCGCCGGCGAGAACCGCCAGCACCACCACCGCCGAGGCCACCAGCCGAGCGGCACCGACCCACTGCACCCATGCTCGAGCGCGGTCGACGAGTGACTGTGGCGGCGCAGGGCGATCCGGGATCTCGGACACCACGACTCCCTCGAGTGTGCGGGCACGCGGCCCGGACCATCAACTGGGGGAAGTCACCGCCGAACATATCGGCAGCCGGCCGACTACGACGCGACGCGGTCCGAAAGTTGGTCGCGCACCGCGGTGGAGAGCTGGCGGCGCGCCACCCAATCGGCTTCGATCTCCATCGGGATGCGCAGGTAGGCGCCACGGTGGCCTTTGCGACGGAGCCGCCACAGCAGGTAACTGCCGCCGTAGCGAGCGCTGAACCCGAGGGCGCCGTACCGACGCCACTGGCGCACGTGCACCAGCTCGTGACGCAGCAGGTAGGGCGACGCCTTGCCCTGGCGGACGATGACCAGCGAGCCGAAGGTGATGCCGTCGGCGCCCTTGGGCACCGGCCCGCCCTCCCAGAGGCGGTATCCATCACGCTGCTCGACCGGCATGGAGAATGAGCCTACCGTGCCCGCCGGTGACCCCCGGCACATCGCGCGCACCCTCCCCACGACGCGCCACCGGCACCATCGCGCCCACCCTCCCCAATGGCGCGCCACCAGCTTTGTGTCATGCCCTGAGCGAGGAATCCTCGCTCAGGGCATGACACAAACCCGGTGGCGCGCCGTGGGGAGGGTGCGCGCGATGTGCCGGGGGTCACCGGCGGGCACGGTAGGCTCATTCTCCATGCCGGTCGAGCAGCGTGATGGATACCGCCTCTGGGAGGGCGGGCCGGTGCC
>JAUXQB010000030.1 GCA_030685215.1 Actinomycetota bacterium | reverse complement strand
GCGGAACGGGTGATCATCCGCGGCGACCGCCGGCGCCTGGCGCGCGTGGTGGCCAACCTCATCGACAACGCGCGACTGCACGGCGGCGGCGATGCCGCCATCTTCGTCACCGAGCCGGAGGGCGAGGGCGAGCCACTCGGTCACATCTGGATCGCCATCGAGGACCACGGCACCGGCGTGCCGATCGAGGAGCGCGACCTGGTGTTCGAGCGCTTCGCCCGCGGCGCCGTCGCCGGTCGCCGCAGCAGCAGTGACGGTGCCGGCCTCGGCCTGTCGCTGGTCGAGGAGCACGTGCGTATGCACGGCGGGCGGGTCTGGGTGGAGGACCGCCTCGACGGAGAACCCGGCGCGCGCTTCGTGCTCGAGCTCCCTGCCGACGAGGTGGGCGTGTGACTCACCGACCGACTCCCGTCCGCGGCCTGCTGGCGGTGGCACTCGTCGCGCTGCTGCTCGGCGCCTGCGGCATCAGCACCGACAACTCGCCGCGCGACATCCCGGCTGCCGACCAGCGCGAGCTCGGGGTCACCGGCGACCGCACCGCCGGCGCCGCCACGGGCACGGCGCGGGTGTACCTGCTGGCGCCGGAGGTGGCCGGCCAGGCGCAGACGCTGGTGGCGGTGGCGCGCGACGTCGAGGAGAACCCCACCGATCTGATCACGGCACTGTTCGCCGGGCCCAACACCGACGAGGTGGCGCGCCAGCTGCGCACGGCCCTGCCCACCGGCACCGAGTTGTTCGATGCGCGGCTGCAGGGCGGGGTGTTGCGCGTCGACGTGTCGACCGGCCTGCTCGAGCTGTCCGGTCAGGTGCTGATGGCCGCGGTCGCGCAGATCGTGTTCACCGCATCCGAGCTCACCGGCGTTCGATCCGTGAGCCTGCTGGTCGACGGCGCGGCGCGGCAGTGGCCCGCCGGCAACGGCGAGCTGCAGAGCGCGCCGCTCACCGTGTACGACTTCCCCGGTTTGGTGCAGTCGTCGCAGCCCGACTACCCGGCCATCCCGACGCCCACGCAACCATGACCTGGTGAGTCGGGCGACTCGGTGATCAGCCGAAGAAGACTTCCGCCACCTGGTGGTACAGATGCATGTCGACCGGCCGGGTGCGGCCGACCGTGTCGCTGAGCGGTGCCGTCACCACGGTGTCGCCGCGCAGCACCACCATCTGGCCCCACGCGTCCTGGTGCACTGCGTCGATGGCGGCGACGCCGTAGCGAGTGCTGAGCACCCGGTCGAACGCGGTGGGTGTGCCGCCACGTTGGATGTGACCGAGCAGCACCATGCGCGTCTCGAAGCCGGTGCGCTCCTCGATGACGTTGGCGATGGTCTCGGCGATGCCGCCGAGGCGCACGTGACCGAACTGGTCGTACACCTTGTCGCGTGAGCGCATGGTGCCTTCCTTGGGCTCCGCACCTTCGGCGACGACGACGATGGACGCATAGCGGCCGCGCTCGTGGCGGTTCTTCAACAGGTCGCACACCGCGTTGATGTCGAACGGCTCCTCGGGGATGAGGATGGCGGTGGCACCACCGGCGATGCCGGCGTAGGTGGCGATCCAGCCGCTGTGGCGGCCCATGACCTCCACCACCATCACACGATCGTGGCTCTCCGCGGTGGTGTGCAGGCGGTCGATCGCGTCGGTGGCGATCTGGACGGCCGTGTTGAACCCGAAGGTCATGTCGGTGCCCACCACGTCGTTGTCGATGGTCTTCGGCACTCCCACGATGGGGAGGCCGAGCTCCTGGTGCAGCTTGCACGCGACCGAGAGCGAACCGTTGCCGCCGATGACCACCAGCGCGTCGAGCTCCATCTCGCGGAAGGTGGCAGTGACGCGCTCGAGCCCATCGGCGTGGTCGTACGGGCTGCCGCGCCGGGTGCCCAGCAACGTGCCGCCGCGGGGCAGCATGCCGCGCAACGAGGCGACGTCGAGCGTGACGAAGCGCCGCTCCATCACACCGTCCCAGGCGTCGAGGAAGCCGACGAGCTCGTCGCCGTACACCAGCTCACCTTTGCGGACCACCGCTCGAATGACTGCGTTGAGGCCCGGACAATCGCCCCCACCTGTCAGAATGCCGACTCGCACGTGAATGAATCGTAGGGCAATTCTCCGGAAGGTGTCAGAAATGGCTTGGAATGCCGCCAACCCGGTGCCGTGGAAGCGGCTCGCCATCGAGTGGCTCGTCATCGGCACCGTCGTCGCGCTCATCTCGTTCGTCACCACCGAGAACCGCGAACTGTCGAGCTACCTCACCATCCTGTTCGGTGGTGTCGTCTACGTGGCGTTCGGCGCGCTGCTGGCCAAGTTCGGCTACCAGCGCAAGACGCTCAAGCAGATCCGCAACGAGGCGGCCGCGCAGCCGGCGCGCCAGGTCGGTCGCACCAGCGCGCCCTCGCCGTCGGGTCGGCCGAAGCCTGCACCCACCAGCCGCACCGGCGGCGGCTCACACCAGTCGCCGCCCAAGCGAAAGCGATGACCAACGACCCGCAACGTCGTCGCTGCAGCGCCCTAGTCTGGCGCTCATGAGCACCGAACCTCGCTGCGTCATCGCCATCGACGCCGGCACCACCGGCGTGCGCAGCCGGGCCATCTTCCCCGGTGTGAGCACGGTCATCGCCTCCTACCAGGAGTTCACACAGCACTACCCGGAGCCGGGTTGCGTCGAGCACGACGCGGTCGAGATCTGGGAGGCGGTGAAGGCCACGCTCCTCGACGTGGTGGGCCGCGTCGGGCACGCGGCGGTGGCTGCCATCGGCATCACCAACCAGCGCGAGACGGTGGTCGCCTGGAATCGCACCACCGGCGAACCGTACGGAACGGCCATCGTGTGGCAGGACCGGCGTACGGCGGCGCGATGCGACCAGCTGGCCGCCGACGGCATGCTGCCCCTGGTGCGCGAGGTCACCGGCCTGGTGCTGGATCCGTACTTCTCCGGCTCGAAGATCGAATGGCTGCTCGCGAACCGCGACATCCCGGTCGACCCCGACCTCGCCGTCGGCACCATCGACTCGTGGCTGCTGTGGAACCTCACCGGCGGCGAGGTGCACGCCACCGACCCGTCGAACGCGAGCCGCACGCTCCTGTTCGACATCCGCACACTGCAGTGGAGCAGCGAACTGTGCGACCTGTTCGGCGTGCCCGCGTCCGCGTTGCCCACCGTCATGCCGTCGAGCGGTCGCTTCGGCGTCACCAACGCTCGCTGCGGCGCACCGGCCGACATCCCCATCTCGGGAATCGCCGGCGATCAGCAGGCAGCGTTGTTCGGGCAGGCCTGCGTGGAACCGGGCATGGCCAAGAACACCTACGGCACCGGCAGCTTCGTCCTGCTCAACGTCGGCCCCACATGCCCACCGCCCACCGACGGCATGCTCACCACGGTGGCGTGGACGCTGGCCGACGGCACCGTCGCGTATGCGCTCGAAGGTGCCATCTTCGTCACCGGCGCGGCGGTGCAGTGGTTGCGCGACGGGCTGGGTGTCATCACCGACGCCGCCGAGGTGGGTCCACTGGCCGAGTCGGTCACCGACAGCGGTGGCGTCTACCTGGTGCCGGCGTTCACCGGGCTGGGCAGCCCGCACTGGGACCCGTACGCCCGCGGCACCATCGTCGGCATCACCCGTGGCTCCACGAAGGCCCATCTGGCGCGGGCGGTGGTGGAAGCAATGGCGTACCAGACCCGCGATGCGGTCGACGCGATGTGCACCGCCGGCGGCGTGCAGGTGCGAGACCTGCGCGTCGACGGCGGCGCATCGGCGATGGACTCGATGCTGCAGATGCAGGCCGACCAGCTGGGCGTCTCGGTGCGGCGGCCCACCGACCAGGAGACCACCGCGCTCGGTGCGGCGTTCCTCGCCGGCCTCGCCGAAGGCGTGTGGCCGTCGCTGGAGGCCGTCGGCGCCGAGTGGTCGCAGGACGCCGTCTTCGAACCGAACCCCGACCGGCTGCTGGCCGACCTGGGGCACGCCGGCTGGCAACGCGCCGTCGAGCGCTCACGAGATTGGGTTGCACATTGAACGGTCACGTCCCGGTGGCGGTGTCGGCTTCGGCCGACGCTGTGCTGCAGCACATCCGCCCGCACAGCGACCTGGTGGTGCCGCTCGCCAACGGTGAGCCCACCCTGCTGCTCGACACCATCGAGGCCGCGGCCGAGCGCGGCGACATCACCGGCGTCGCCGTGCACCAGATGCACGCGCTGCGCGATCGGCCGTACCTGCACGGCGCGTACCCCGACCGGTTGCGCCACGTGTCGTACTTCCTGTCGCACGTCACTCGACCGTGCTACCTGGCCGGCACGGTCGACCTGGTGCCGAACCACTTCAGCGAAGTGTTCAGCCACATGAACGGCCGCACCAACGATCCGCTCATCATCGCTGCGGCCGCACCACCCGACCGGCACGGCTACTTCAGCCTCGGGGTGAGTGCCGACTACACGAGCAGCTTCATCGGTCGCGCGCGGTTCTTCCTCGAGGTGAACGCGAACATGCCGCGCACGTTCGGTCGCAACCAGATCCACGTCAGCCAGGTCGCCGGATGGGTGCAGAACGACCACCCGCTCGTCGAGATCCCGCCGCCGGCGATGGATCGCCTCGACCACACCATCGCCGGCTTCGTCGCCGACCGCATCCCCGACGGCGCGTGTCTGCAGACCGGCATCGGCGCCATCCCCAACGCCATCATGAGTGCGCTCGCCCATCACCGCGACCTAGGCGTGCACACCGAGCTGCTCAGCGACGGGCTGGTCGACCTCGTCGAGCAGGGCGCGGTGAACGGCGTGCGCAAGCTGCACAACCGCACCAAGGTGGTCGGCACGTTCGCGCTGGGCACGCAGCGGCTGTACGACTTCCTGCACGAGAACACCGCCATCGAGCTGTGGAGCGCCCGCTACGTGAACGATCCGCGGCTGCTCAGCCGCGAGCGCAACTTCGTGTCCATCAACGCCACGTTGTCGGTCGACTTCCTCGGGCAGTGTGCCTCCGAGACGCTCGGCGGCCGCTACTACTCGTCGTCGGGCGGCCAGGTCGACTTCGCCCGTGGCGCGATGTACAGCGAGGGCGGCCAGGGCTTCATCGTGCTGCACTCCACCGCGGCCGGCGGCAGCGTCAGCCGCATCGTGCCGCAGTTCGGTGTCGGCGAAGTGGTCACCAACTCGAAGAACACCGTCGACAAGGTGGTCACCGAGTTCGGCGTCGCCGAACTGCGCTCGAAGACCGTGCGCGAGCGCGCCACCGCGCTCATCGCCATCGCGCACCCCGAACACCGCGACCACCTGACGGCCGAAGCCAAGCGCCTCGGCTACGTGTAGCTGGGCGGTCGTCGACGACAGGACCGGCGACCTCGGCGAAGCGACGCGGCGGGTCAGGCGGGCTCGGTCACGTGTGTTCGATTTCGATACGTTGTTCCGGGTCGAGGGCGAAACTCGGCGGCCGCACACTTCGATCGGACCAACGCGCCCGACAGCCGACCAGCCACGCACACATCGAAATCGGAATCGAACACAAGTGACGGCCCAGTCAAGTGTTGCGCGGCGGTGGGCGCCACGTTGCGAATCCAGGTCAGTAGGCGTGGCGTTTGCGATAGTGGCCGAGGAAGCGCTCGATGCGGTGGAGGGCTTCGCTCAGGTCGTCGCTCGGCGGCAGGAACACCAGGCGGAAGTGGTCGTGCGTGGGCCAGTTGAAGCCGGTGCCCTGCACGATGAGCAGCTTCTCCTCGGCGAGCAGTTCGTAGGCGAACTGCTGGTCGTCGGCGATCGGGTACATGGTGGGGTCGAGCCGCGGGAACATGTAGAGCGCGGCCTTCGGCTTCACGCACGTGACGCCGGGGATCTGGGTGAGCATGTCGTGCGCGATGTCGCGCTGATGACACAGCCGGCCGGTGGGCGCCACCAGATCGTCGATGCTCTGATAGCCGCCGAGCGCGGTCTGGATGGCGAGCTGGCCGGGCGTGTTCGAGCACAGGCGCATCGAGGCGAGCATGTCGAGACCCTCGATGTAGTCGGCCGCGTGACGCTTCTCGCCCGACACCACCATCCACCCGGCGCGGTAGCCGCACGAG
>JAUXQB010000300.1 GCA_030685215.1 Actinomycetota bacterium | reverse complement strand
GAGCCCGGCGTCGGCCAGTGCGAGCCGCATGCACTTGATGGCGCCCGTGCCGCCGGGCGCGGGTGCGGTGATGTGGTGTGCGTCGGCGTTGCTGGCCGCACCGATCACCTCGCCGATGATGGTGGCGCCGCGAGCGACTGCCACGTTCCACTCCTCGAGCATGAACACGGCGGCGCCCTCGCCGAGCACGAAGCCGTCGCGCTCGGGGGAGAAGGGCCGGCTGTTGCCCGAGCTGGTGAGCGCGGTCATGTTGCCGAACGCGGCGACGGCGATGGGGGAGGCAGCGCTCTCGCTGCCGCCGGTGACGCACGCGTCGATCATGCCCCAGGCGATGAGCCGGGCGGCGTAGCCGATGGCGTGCGTGCTGGCCGCGCACGCGGTGGTGATGGTCTCGTTGGGACCCTGCAGGCCGTAGCGCATGGAGATGGCCGCGCCGGCGGCGTTGGGCATCATCATCGGCACGAGGAACGGCGACACGCGTCGCTCGCCCTTCTCCAGCAGCACGCCGATCTGCTCCTCGGTGGATCGCAGGCCACCGACGCCGGTGGCGAAGATGGTGCCGATTCGGCTGGAGTCGACGTCGGGGAGACCCGACTGCTCGACGCACTCCTGTGCCGCCGCGACCGCGAACTGCTCGACCTTGTCGGCGCGGCGCGCTTCCTTCGGGTTGGCGAAGTAGGGGGTCGGGTCCCAGTCGGTGATCTCGACCGTGCGACCGCTGGTGATGGCCGGGCCGTTGAGGCCCGCCCAGAACGCAGCCTTGCCGATGCCGCACGGGGCGACCACGCCGTAGCCGGTGATGGCTACGCGCCGGCCACGGTCGCCCATCATCGGAGAGGGCGTGGTCGGCGCGGGCATCAGAGCTTGCCGACGACGAGATCGAAGGCCTGGCCCACGGTCTCGACACCTTCGAGGTCTTCCTCGGGGACTTCCACGCCGAACTCTTCCTCGAGACCCATGATCAGTTCGACGAGGTCGAGGCTGTCGGCGTCGAGGTCGTCGCCGAACTTGGCCTCGGGGACCACCTGGTCTTCGGACACCGAGAGCACCTCGACGGCAACCTTCTTGAAACGGGCGAACAGTTCGTCACTCATGGGGACTCCTTGATGTTGTGTAGTGCGAGTGGATGATAGCGAGCGGGCTCGTGGCGGGTTCAGTGACCCATGCCCAGGCCGCCGTCGACGGGGATGACCGCGCCGGTGATGTAGGCCGCGTCGGGCGAGGCCAGGAAGGCCACGACGCCGGCGATCTCGTCGACCGTGGCGACGCGGCCGAGCGGCACCGCCGCGGTGAGCTCGGCGAGGCGCTTCTCGCCGAGGGCGGCGGTCATGTCGGTGGCCACCGGGCCTGGCGCGACCACGTTGCACGTGATGCTGCGCGAGCCGAGCTCGCGGGCGACGGAGCGGGCGAAGCCGACCAGCCCGGCCTTCGACGCGGCGTAGTTGGCCTGCCCGGCCGAACCGAGCAGTGCGACCACCGACGACATGAGCACGATGCGGCCCTTGCGTGCGCGCAGCATGCCCTGCGCGGCGCGCTTGGTGACGCGATATGCGGCGGTGAGGTTGGCGTCGATGACGCCGGTGAAGTCGGCTTCGCTCATTCGCAGCAGCAGGCCGTCGTTGGTGACGCCGGCGTTCGACACGAGCACCTCGACGGGCCCGAACTGTGCCTCCACGGCTGCGAACGCAGCGTCGACGGAGGCGGTGGACGTGACGTCGCACTGCACGGCGAAGAAGTCGTCGGGTGGGGGCGAGCTGTTGTAGGTGACGGCCACCTGGTCGCCGAGCGCGGCGAAGCGTTGTGCGCAGGCGAGGCCGATGCCGCGCGAGCCGCCGGTGACGAGCACGACTCGGCTCATGCGAGCACCGTCGCGTCGGCGCCGTCGGCCGTGGTGCCACCCCAGCGGAGGATGGCGCTGGCCGCGGTCATGCCGGCGCCGAACCCGACGAGCAGCAGCAGGTCGCCCTTGGCGACACGGCCGTTGTCGAGGGCGTCGGCGAGCGCGAGCGGGATGGACGCGGAGGAGGTGTTGCCGGTGCGGTGCAGCACGGTGACCGCGCGCTCGATGGGCAGGCCCAGTCGGTCCATCGAGGCCTGGATGATGCGGATGTTGGCCTGGTGCGGTACCACCAGCGAGACGTCGTCGGCCGTGACACCGGCGTGGTTCATGCTCTTCGTGGCCGAGTCGACCATGATGCGCACGGCGCGGCGGAACACCTCCTTGCCGTCCATCTGGATGTAGCCACCGACGTCGGCGTAGAGGAACTTCTCCGCGGTGCCGTCGGCGTCGAGGTCCCAGCCGAGCAACTGGCCCGGACCTTCGACGGCCTCCAGCACGACCGCGGCGCTGCCGTCGGCGAACAGGATGGCAGTGTTGCGGTCGGACCAATCGGTGATGCGGGCGAGCGTGTCGGTGCCGATGACCAGCACCTTCTTGGCGCCCATGGCGATCATGCCGTGCGCCTGCACCAGCGCGTAGACGAAGCCGCTGCAGGCCGCGTTCACGTCGTAGGCGCCGCACTTCAGGCCCAGCTCGGTCTGCACTGCGGGCGAGCTGGCGGGCACGGTGCGGTCGGGTGTGGTGGTGGCGAGCACGAGCGCGTCGATGGCGAGCGGGTCGACGCCCGACATCTCGAGCGCCATCCGGCCGCTCTCCACGGAGAGGCCGACGGTGGAGCCGCCGACGCGTCGTTCGTGGATGCCGGTGCGGTCGACGATCCAGTCGTGCGACGTGTCGATGGTCTGCTCGAGGTCGTGGTTGGTGACCACCTTCGGGGGCAGCGCAGTGCCCCACCCGGTGATGATGGCTCCGCGAACGTTGGGCGGGATGGCAGGCATGTTCAGACCGTCCTCAACCAGGCGATGGGCTGACGGAGCGTGACACGCTCGCCTTCCACCGCGATGTAGCTCTGCAGCACGCCCGCGAAGGGCGAGCGGACTTCGGTGTCGCCGACGTGACCGACGACGGTGCCGACCTGGATCTGGCAGCCGTCGTCGAGGCCGCCGAGCGGAGAGAAGACTCCGGCTGACGGGCTGACGACGAGTCGCTCGACCGCGAACAGGTGCTCGCCTTCGTGCTGCGTGGAGGTGCTCGATGCGCCCGCGTCGAGCCATTCGAGCAGTTTGTCGAGCTCCTCCGGCGTGGACACGGAGATGGTGCGCGCTCCGTCGACGGTGCGCTTCGCCATGCCGGTGAGTACGCCACCCGGGCCGAGCTCGATGAAGTCGAGCACTCCGAGACCGGACATGGTGAGCAGGCAGTGCTTCCAGCGGACCGGGCTGCTGAGCTGCGCCGAGAGCAGGCTGCTCCACTCGTCGCCGGCGTTGTGCGCGAGCGCGTCGACGTTGGAGATGACCGGCACCTCGGTGTCGCGCGGATCGGCGAGTGCGATGGCCTGGCGCAGGCGGTCGCGTGCGGGGGCCATGTACGGAGTGTGAAAGGCGCCGGAGACCTGCAGCGGCATGACCTTCTTCGCGCCCAACTGCTTGGCCACGATGCCCGCCGCCGCAACGCCCTCGGGCGAGCCGGCGATGACCACCTGGCCGGGCGCGTTGAAGTTCGCCACCCATACGTCGCTGTCGGCGCGGCGGCACGCGACCTCCACCTGGTCGTCGTCGAGGCCGAGCACAGCGGCCATGGTGCCGACGTTGTCGTGGCCGGCCTGGTGCATCGCGTCGGCGCGCTCGCACACCAGGCGCACGCCTTCGTCGAGGCTGAGCGCGCCGGTGGCGGTGAGCGCGGTGTACTCGCCCAGGCTGTGGCCGGCGCAGAAGCTGGGCTCGACACCGAGACGTTCCACCGCGTCGAGCACCATCAGGCTGGAGACGAAGGTGGTGAGCTGTGCGTTGCGTGTGTCGCGGAGCTCGTCGGCGTCGGCGTCGAGCAGCAGGCGGGCGATGTCGCGCTCGGCGATCTCGGAGGCCTCCGCCACCAGTTCCCAGCTGTCGTGGTCGGCCCAGGGGCGACCCATGCCCGGCCGCTGAGAGCCCTGGCCGGGGAAGGTGAACGCAAGCATGATGCGGAGAGCGTAGACGGTTACCCATGGGTACTCTCAGCTACCCATGGGTAACGACACCGGATGAGCATGGCGGCCGGGCTCACCTGCCCGGTAGCCTCACTGCGGTCACTCGCCCGAGTGGCGGAATGGCAGACGCGACGGACTCAAAATCCGTTGTCCGAAAGGGCGTGTGGGTTCGAGTCCCACCTCGGGCACCACCGGCCGCGGCCGCAGACGTTGTGGCCCCTCGTCGGCCCCGTCCGCGGTCCATCCGAGTGGGAGCGTCCCGACGGGGGTGCGGCTGGCACTCGGATGGTGGGCTGGCACTCGGATGGTGGGCTGGCACTCGGATGGTGGGCTGGCACTCGGATGGTGGGCTGGCACTCGCAACGCGACCGGCAGCGGTGAACCGGATGACCGCCCTGTCTCCTTTCGATGTCATCGCACCATCGAGGATTTCTCGCTCCGGGCATGACACAAAGCTGGATTCTGGTGCGCTCGCGCGGGCGGCAGTACCGCGACGAGTTCCGCGGGGCTCAGGTTTCGTCGGGGACGAGTTCGCTGGCGGGTCGCGCGGCTTGCATCGCGGCGACGATCTCGGCGCCGGGGGAGCCGGCGAGGATGGTTTCGCTGTCGGCGGGCATGCGCAGGCACCAGTTGGGATGGGTGTCGCCGAGCGTGCCGGGGTGGTTCGGCCGGTCGGTGCAACCGGCGAGATCGTCGATGGCGGCCAGGCACAGCTGCGCCTCGCTGGCGGCCATCTGGCCGTGCAGTTCGGCCGACGCTGCAGCTGCCGTGCGCGCCGTGACCGACGACTGCAGCTCCGCGGCCATCTCCTGCGTGCCGTCGGTGTGCTCCCACACACCGAACACCGTGGGCAGGTCGTGCGTGGTGATGGTGGCGAGGTTGGCGGCCGGCCAGTGCTGCGGGTGCGGGTCGAACCACCACACCTTGGTGCCGAGCACACCGCCGTCGCGTAGTGCGTCGCGGACGAACGGCTCGACGGTGCCGAGGTCTTCACCGATCACGAACGCATCGGCCGCGGCGGCCTCGAGGCGGATGATCGCGAGCAGTTCGCGCCACGGCAGGCGCACGTAGGTGCCGTCGGCGGTGGAACCCCCTTCGGGGATCCAGAACTGGCGGAACAGACCCATCACATGATCGAGCCGCAACCCGGCCATGCTCTGGCACGCGGCGCGCACCATGCCGATGAACGGCGCGTACTGCGCGGCGCGCAGGCGCGCGGGCACGAACGGCGGCAGGCCCCAGTTCTGGCCGGCGGCGTTGAACGGGTCGGGCGGCGCGCCGACTCGCACGCTCATGGCCATCAGGTCCTGGTGCAGCCAGGCGTCGGCGCCATGAGGCGAGCAGCCCACGGCGAGGTCGCCGATGAGCGCCACCTGCGCGGCATCGGCGGTGCGGTCGAGCGTGCGGCGCGCCAGCCACTGCAGCCACGCGTGGAACTCGCGCGTGGTGGCGAAGTGAGGGTCGTCGACGGGCAGCTCAGCGACAGCCGCGTTGCTCGGGTGGCGAAACGCTGCCGGCCACTCCTGCCACCGCGGCCCGAGCCGCTCGCTGAGAGCGTTCCAGGTGCAGAACTGCCACAGCTCGTCGCCCTGTGCGGCGGCCCACGTGCGCCACTCGGTGCCTTCGGCGGCGTGGATGAAGCGCTCGTACAGCGTTCGCCGCACCGCCGGCCACACCCGACTGCGGTCGATGATGCCGCCGGCGTCGTTGGGCAGTGCTGACTGGCCGTCGAGCGGGATGAGCAGCGGGTTCAGCCAGCGGCGCGAGCTGGGGTAGTAGGGGCTGGTCTCCTGCGGCTGGGTCGGAGCCGGTGCGTGGAGAGGGCTGAGCAGCATCGCGCTGCCGCCGCGCGCGGCGATCTGCTGGCCGAGGTGCTCGACGTCGCGCAGGTCGCCGATGCCCCAACCGTCGTGGCGCCAGAGCGAGTACACCTGCGCTGCGACACCCCAGCCGTGGGGAGCGGGTCGGCACGTGGGCGGCGCGACGATGAGCGTGGTCACCGGGCCGCCGTCGAGCGGTGCCAGTTGGTGGTAGCCGATGGGCATCTCGGGCGGCAGCCGGTCGTGGCGGCCCCAGTCGGTGCCGTCGCCGAGCGTGAGGTGGCAGCGGCCGTGGAGGTCGTGCCAGCTGCCCTGGTCGACGGCCCACAGCGGCGGCGCCGCTGGCGGATCACCCATCGCGGCACGCAGGTGGGCCAGCGTGGTCGGCGAGGTCTCGTGCCACGTGCCGCTCACGTCGTGGTAGCCGCGGGCGATGCCCCACTCGTCGTACTGACCGTCGGCGCCGTTGTCGTCCACGCCGCCATTGTGCCCGGTTCGTACACTCGGCGCATGGCCTCCGCGATGGTGAAGTGGCAACTCAAGCGAGTCGGCGCTCGGCTGCGCACGTTGCGTGCCGAGCTGGCCGTGATGGACGAGCAGCGGCCGTACCTCGCCGACGATGCCGACGACCTCGATCTGCGTGCCGTCGTGTCGGATTCGGACCGCGATCGCTACCAGGCGCGCAGTGCTGGTGGGCACGTGTCGGCGATGGAGGCGGCGAGGACGAAGGCGGTCGACGAGATCCGTCGCCTGGAGGCCCGCCAGGACCAGCTGCTCGACCGGTTGACCGGAGGCTGAACGCTTCCTGCTTGAATGTGGGCGGGCGACGTGGCCCGAGATCGAAAGGATGCCAGCGATGACGATCCGTGTGGTGATCGCCGAGGACGAAGCCATCATCCGGCTCGATCTCCGCGAGACGCTCGAAGAAGAGGGCTACGAAGTGGTCGGCGAGACCGGCCGCGGCGACAAGGCGGTCGACCTCGTGCGCGACCTGCGCCCGGATCTCGCCATTCTCGACATCAAGATGCCGCACATGGACGGCCTGGAAGCCGCCCGCATCATCAGCGGCGAACGCATCTGCGGCGTGCTCATGCTCACCGCGTTCAGCCAGCGGGAAGTGGTGGAAGACGCACGCGATGCCGGCGCGCTCGCCTACCTCGTGAAGCCGTACCAGAAGAGCGATCTGATCCCCGCCATCGAGGTGGCCATCGGGCGCTTCCGCGAGCTGCAACAGCTCAGCGGCGAGGTCGACGCACTCGGCGAGCAGCTCGAGGCGCGCAAGGTCATCGATCGCGCCAAGGGTGTGCTCATCGACCAGCACGGCATGAAGGAGCACGACGCGTTCACCTTCATCCAGCGCACCGCGATGAGCGAGCGCTCCCGCATGCGCGACGTCGCCGACCGCATCCTCGCCGGCAACCTCCACCCGTAGTCCTGTCCGAGGCTTTCCTCCAGCGCCGGCGCTTCCGAGGGTTTGCGCGGGCAGATCCTGGACGTGAGCCTCGGATGGCACCGATCGGGAGGAAAGCCTCGGACGTGTGCTCTGGTGTCTGATTTCCGCCGGTGGCTCGGTGCCGAACGGATCAGGCTGGGCACATGGAACAGATCATCTTCGAAGGCGTCGACCCGACCGAGCTCGCACGAGTGCTGGCAGGGGGCGTCGACCACGCGGGCAACACGATCCAGGCGTTCACCGACCTCGACGGTGGCTGGCAGTTGCGCTGTTGCCTCGCGGACTCCGTGCCCGGCGACGAGATCGCATTCATCGCGTTCTCACCGTTCGACTGGAACGGTCCGTTCCGCGAGACCGGTCCGATCGTGGTGCACGCCCGCGGCTGCGCGGCGACGTGGCAGATCGAGCGACTGCCCGACGACTTCGATCAGCGTCCGATGACCCTGCGGCCGTACAACCGCGAGCATCGGATCCTGTACGACCTGGTCGAGCCGGTGCCGGCCGGTGTCGGCCTCAACGTCCAAGTACGCACGCTGTTGCAGCAACCCGACGTCGCCGAGGTCTACGGCCGCAACCCGCAGGGCGGATGCTTCGCGTTCGTGGCGCGTCGCGCCGGTTGAGTCCCGTAGCCCTCGAGCCAGCCCCGCGTAGTTCGTTCGTCGGCCTCAGAGCGGCTTGCGCGCGATCAGCTCTGCCTGGAACGTCGGGAGCCGTCCCGACCTGACGAACGCCTCGTCCATGTCGAGCAGCCAGCGGACCAGCTCATAGCCCGCGTCGGTCTCGAACAGCGCGTCGTGATCGAGGCCGTACCAGAGGATGATCGTCAGGCAGACGTCCTCGGACACGATGTGGGTGGCCGGGAAGTAGCTGCGGCACAGGGTGATGATCTCTTCCGACCGGATCGATTCGGTCGGGTCGGCCGCGGCCACTTCCAGCGGGTTGGGCACCGGCATCACCGGGTGCGCGCACCGCAATGCCGGGTCGAGCGACTGCCAGATGCGCCGTGCCAGGGCGAGTTGGTCGGGTGTGAACGCGAACCGGTTCGGCCCGGTGTACTCCGATGCGAAGAACACGCCGCCCGGCTTCAACGCACGATGACACTGCTCGAGCACGTGCTCCATCCGGTCCACGTGATGCAGCGACGAGAAGAACGTGATGAGGTCGTAGCTGTTCGGCGGAAGCTCCACCTGGTTGACGTCGGCCACGACGCAGTGCACCCGGTCGCTCATGCCCGCGGCGTGCGCCGTCTCCTGTGCGGCGGCGATCAACTGCGGCGTCACGTCGTACAGGTCGTACGACGCGGCCGCGCCCAGGCCGAGCAGTTCGAGCTCGGCCGAGGCGGATCCCACACCGAGCCCGAGCGCCCTACCACCTTTGACGGGCAGCAGGTGTGCCAGCTGCTGCACCGGACTGCGTCCCTCGCGTCGCCGAGCCGAGCGTTCCTGCACGAGCGGATGCGACTGCCAGTGCGCGCGCCTCGCCTTGTCCATTCCGTGTTCGGCCCAGTACTCGGCCGTACGGGCGAACGGGTCGGTGATCGAGGAGTCCGACATGCTGGCGAGACTCTACGCCCGACGAGATGGACGCCGCGTGCCGTCGCCCTAGAGTCAGCCCGGTGAAGCTCTTGCTGCTGGACGGAAACTCGTTGACCTATCGGGCGTTCTTCGCCCTGCCCACCGACATGGCCACGGCGTCGGGGCAGGTCACCAACGCGGTGTTCGGCTTCACCTCGATGTTCATCTACATGGTGAAGGACCAGCAGCCCGATGGGGTGCTGGTGGCGTTCGACCGGCCGGAGCCGACGTTCCGTCACGAGGCCAACCCGCTCTACAAGGCGCAGCGCGAGGCCGCCCCCGACATCCTCCGCCAGCAGATGGGACTCGTGCGGGAAGTGCTCGCCGCGCTGAACATCACGGTGCTCGAACTGGCCGGTTGGGAGGCCGACGACATCCTCGCCACGCTGGCCGAACAGGCGAAGGCGGAAGGCCACGACGTGGTCATCGTCACCGGCGACCGCGACAGCTACCAGCTCGTGGAAGACCCGCACGTGCGCGTGCTCTACAACAAACGCGGTGTCAGCGACTACGCGCTCTACGACGAGGCCGGCATCGCCGAGAAGACGGGTGTCACGCCCGCGCTGTACCCGCAGTACGCGGCACTGCGCGGCGACCCGAGCGACAACCTCGACGGTGTGCCCGGGGTGGGGGAGAAGACGGCGGCCAAGCTGCTCAACCAGTACGGCAGCCTCGACGGCATCTTCGCGCATGCCACCGAGCAGACGCCGAAGCTGCAGGCCTCGCTCATCGAGCACGAGGCTCGGGCGCGCAGCAACTACGAGCTGATGCTGCTGCGCCGCGACGCGCCCGTGTCGGTCGACTTCAGTGCACTCACGGTGGAACCCAACGACGCCGAGGTGAAGCGGTTGTTCGACTTCCTCGAGTTCCGTGCGCTGCACGATCGGCTCTACGAGGCGCTCAGCACGTTCGGCATCGGCGCCGCGGCCGGCGCCGCGCCGCGCATGTCGTCGGCCGAGGTGCTGGAAGCGGAGGTCACCGACATCGACGACGCCGAGGCGGCCGCCGCACTCATCGCATCGCAGGCGACGCTCGACGCAATCCCCGCATGGGCGGGCGAGGCGGGCCGTAGCGACGTGCTCGGCCTCGCCGTCGTCACCGACGTGAGCGCGGCCGAGGTGACCTGGCTGCCGGCGGCGGTGGTGCACTCCGCCGCGGTCATCGAGGCGCTGGGCGCGCACCAGGGTTGGCGCAGCCACAATGCGAAGGCACTGATGCGTTGGCTGCTGGGTCAGGGCGGCGCCGTGCCCGGTCTCCGGCTCGATACCGCCATCGCCGCGTACCTCATCGATCCTGCCGACACGCGCTACGCGTTGCGCGACCTGCTCACGCGCTACACCGCGTACCAGTTGCCCGACGACGGCGCGGCCTCGAGCGGTCAGCTCGACTTCGGTGGTGGTCCCTCTGAGCGCCAGGTCGCCGCGCGAGAGGCGCTCGCAGTGGCGCACCTCTCGGCCGCGCTCGAGTCGTCGCTCGACAAGCAGGGCATGGCCACGCTGTACGCCACCATCGAGAACCCGTTGGTGGCGGTGCTCGCGAAGATGGAGCACGTGGGCATCGCGGTCGACATCGGCGAGCTGCGCGCGCTCAACGACAAGCTCACGTCCGAGGTCGAGCGACTGGGTGCCGTGCTGCAGGAAGTGGTCGGCCGGCCGTTCAACCTCAACTCGCCGATCCAGCTGCGCGAGATCCTCTACACCGAGCGCGGTCTCGCTCCCGGCAAGAAGACCAAGACCGGCTTCAGCACCGATGCGTCCACGCTCGAGAAGCTGCGCGACCAGTGGCCGGAGTTCATCGACCCGCTGCTCGCGTACCGCGAGGTCGAGAAGCTGCGCGGCACGTACGGCACCGGTCTCATCGCCGAGGTCGCGCCCGACGGGCGCATCCACGCCACGTTCAACCAGACCGTCGCCCGCACCGGCCGCCTCTCCAGCGACCAGCCGAACCTGCACAACATCCCGGTGCGCAGCGAGGAAGGCCGCCAGTTCCGCAAGGCGTTCATCCCGGCGCCGGGCTGTCAGCTGCTCATCGCCGACTACAACCAGATCGAACTGCGATGCATCGCGCATCTCGCGCAGGACCCGGGCCTCATCGAGGCGTTCACCAGTGGCACCGACATCCACAACGCCACCGCGGCGCGAGTGTTCGCTGTGGACCCCGCGTCGGTCACCGTGGAGCAGCGGTCGAAGGCGAAGATGGTCAGCTACGGCCTCGCGTACGGGATGGAGGCCTACGGGCTGGGCCAGCGCCTGGGCATCCCCACCGACGAGGCGGCGGTCATCCTCGACGCGTACTTCGTCGCCTTCCCGAACGTGAAGGCGTACATGGACCGCACGGTCATCGAGGCTCGCATGCGCGGCTACACCGAGACCCTGTTCGGTCGTCGCCGGCCCATCCCCGAGCTGTCGAACAGCAACTTCCGCATTCGTCAGGCCGGCGAGCGACAGGCGATGAACGCGGGCATCCAGGGCCTCGCGGCCGACATCTTCAAGGTCGCGCTGGTGCGCATCGACCAGGCGCTCACCGATGCCGGGGTGTCCGCGGAACTGGTGCTGCAGGTGCACGACGAAGTGCTGGTCGAGGTGCCCGAGGCCGAGATCGAGAAGGTCGGCCCGCTGGTGATCGACCTGATGAAGGGCGCCGCCGAGCTCGACGTGCCGCTCGAGGTGAACGTCACCTGGGGCACGACCTGGGCGGCCGCCAAAGGATGAGCACGTGAGCGCGCGCGCCGAGGGAAGCGCCAGCGACGAGGCGCACGGAGGGAGCAGCCGAAGCGAAGCGGAGGCCAGTCCCGACCACCGACATTGGTTCGAGCCGATCGCCGACCACCTCGGTGGGGCGTACTTGCGCTACTCGTTCACGAAGGGCACGCGCAAGGAGATCGACTTCCTCGCCGATGCGCTCCACCTGCAGCCGGGGATGCGGGTGCTCGACGTCGGCTGCGGGCCTGGTCGGCATGCATACGAGCTCGCCCGGAGAGGCCTGGTCGTGCACGGCATCGACATCAGTGAACGCTTCGTCGAACTCGCCGCGGCCGAGGCTCCCGAAGGTGCCACTTTCGAGCGGCTGGATGCGCGCGACCTCGGGGCGGAGGATCGCTTCCACGGGCAGTACGACGTGGTCATCTGCCTGTGCCAGGGAGCGTTCGGGTTGATGACCGCGAACGGCGACGACGAGGTGGTGCTCGCCGGCATGGCCCGCGCCCTGCGACCCGGTGGCCGACTGGCGCTGAGTGCGTTCAACGCGTACTTCGCGGTGAAGTACTTCGCGGTGGAGGGCGGGTCGGAGTTCGACGCGGCGACCGGCGTGAACCACGAGCACACCGAAGTGCGCAACGAGGCGGGTGAGGCGAAGGCGGTCGATCTGTGGACGGGGTGCTACACGCCGCGTGAGCTGCGCGTGCTGTGTCGCGTGGCTGGCCTCGAGGTGGAGGCGATCAACAGCGTGGAACCGGGTGGTTACGGCTCGATGTCGCCCACCACCGAGACGTCGGAATTCCTGGTGATCGCTCGCCGCAACTGATGGACCTCGGAAACGGGGCTGGTATCCTCCCTGGGTCCGGAATCCGCCGGCTCTCTAGGTTTTTGTTCGAAAGCGATCGTCCCTTGTCCGATACCACTACCTCCCCTTCAACCGCCGGTGCCTGGGGCACCTTCGACGAAGAGGGCAATTACACCCCGCGCGAGATCGTCTCCGACGACCTCGGCATGTCCTTCGCTGATGCCATCGCCGGCACCATGGTCTCCGTCGAAGACGGCCAGCTCGTGCACGGCATCGTGGTGAAGGTCGACAAGGACGAAGTGCTGCTCGACATCGGCTACAAGAGCGAAGGCGTCATCCCCGCTCGCGAGCTCAGCATCCGCAACGACGTGGATCCCAACGAGATCGTCTCGCTCGGCGACTCCGTCGAAGCCCTCGTGCTCACCAAGGAAGACAAGGAAGGGCGCCTCGTCCTCTCCAAGAAGCGCGCGCAGTACGAGCGTGCGTGGGGCACCATCGAGAAGATCAAGGAAGCCGACGGCACCGTCGAGGGTCCGGTCATCGAGGTCGTCAAGGGCGGCCTCATCGTCGACATCGGCCTCCGTGGCTTCCTGCCTGCTTCGCTCGTCGAGCTGCGCCGTGTGCGCGACCTCGTGCCCTACGTGGGCAAGACCGTGCAGGCCAAGATCATCGAGCTCGACAAGAACCGCAACAACGTGGTGCTCAGTCGTCGTGCGTTCCTCGAAGAGACGCAGAAGGAGAGCCGCGACAGCTTCCTCACCAACCTGAAGCCGGGCGAGGTGCGCGAAGGTGTCGTCAGCAGTGTCGTGTCGTTCGGTGCGTTCGTCGACCTCGGCGGCATGGACGGCCTCATCCACGTCAGCGAGCTGTCGTGGAAGCACGTCGACCACCCGGGTGCGGTCGTCACCGTCGGCGACAAGTTCACCGTGCAGGTGCTCGACGTCGACTTCGAGCGTGAGCGCATCAGCCTCTCGCTGAAGGCCACCCAGCAGGATCCGTGGCAGGAGTTCGCCGGGTCGCACGAAGTCGGCCAGCTGGTCTACGGCCGTGTCACCAAGCTCGTTCCCTTCGGTGGGTTCGTGCAGGTGGGCGACGGCATCGAAGGCCTCGTGCACATCTCCGAGATGTCCACGCACCACGTCGACTCGCCCGAGCAGGTCGTCACCCCCGGCGAAGAGCTGTGGGTCAAGATCATCGATCTCGACCTCGCCCGTCGTCGCATCAGCCTCTCCATCAAGCAGGCTGCCGAAGGTGGCGAGCTGGCCGAGGAGTACCGCCAGCACTTCGAGATCGACGAGCACGGCAACTGGACCGCCGGTCAGGACGACGCCGAGCGCGAAGCCGCGTGGGCCGAGTACTACCAGGAGAACCCGGGCGAGCTGCCCCCCGACGGCAGCACCCCCGAGGGCGACGCTCCGGTGTCGGCTCCGGCCGCTGCCGCTCCTGACGCTGCCGTCGAGGAAGCCGAAGCACCCGAGGCCGACGCCGAGGCCTGATCTCGAGTCACCCGTTCGTTCGCACTGAACGACTCGCACTGGCACGGCCTTCGGGTCGTGCCAGTGTGCGTTTTCAGGTGAGCTTGACGATGCCCATCTTCACGGCCATCAGCACGGCTTGCGTGCGGTCGCGAGCGTTGAGCTTCTCGTATATCGAGGCGAGGTGGTTCTTCACCGTGCGATGGCTGATGTACAGCCGCTCGGCGATCTCGTTGGTGCCGAGACCGTCGGCGACGAGCTGCAGCACTTCCTCCTCGCGAGTGGAGATGATGCCGCCGGTGTCGTGGCGGGCAGCGGCGAGCAGAGCTTCCGCGAGGCGCGGCGACATCGCCCGGTCGCCGTTGGCCGCCAGCCGGATGGCTTCGACGACTTCGGTGACCGACGAGTCCTTGGTGACGTAGCCGACCGCACCGGCCTTCAACGCGCTGTCGAACACTTCGCGGTCGATGTGCATGGTGAGCATCACCACTCGCATCTCGCTGCGTTCGGCGAGCAGTCGCCGGGTGGCGTCGATGCCGTCGGTGCGGGGCATCGACACGTCCATCAGCACCACGTCGGGGTTGGTGGCGAGCGCTACCCGCACGCCTTCGTCGCCGTCGGCGGCCTCGCCGACCACCTCGATGCCTTCACTCTCCAGCGCCCGGCGCAGGCCTTGGCGCAACATGGTGTGATCGTCGACCAGTACGACCGTGAGTGCCATCAGGCGGGAGCTCCTTCGAGGTGCAGTTCGAGCCGCATCTCGGTGCCGCCGCTCTCCAGCGGGAGCACCGCGACGTCGGCGCCGATGCGATGCGCCCGTTCGCGCATGCCGATGAGACCATAACTGTCGGGTCGGGCTTCGGTGTTGTCGAGTCCCACGCCGTCGTCGCGCACGGTGAGCACGATGGTGGAGCCGTTGCGCCGCCCGGCCACCATCAGATGTGCGGCACGCGAGTGCCGCTCGGCGTTGAGGATGGCCTCGCGGGCGATCTGCCACAGCTCTCGCTCGATGAGCAGCGGCAGGCGCTCGCCGACGCGGATGTCGGTGTGGGTCTGGATGCCGCTGCGTTGCTGCACGCGTTGCAGGAACTCGTCGGCAGTGGCGGCCAGGTCGCGTTCGTCGGTGACCGACGTGCGCAGGTCGTAGAGCGTGTCGCGCACGTCGGTGACCACGGCCGACACCTGCTCGCGCAGTTCGCGCAGCACGGTGTCGACCTCGCCGGCGTCGGCGGCGACCGAGATGGCGCGGTCGACCTCGAAGCCGATGAGGGCGAGCGAGGAGCCGACGTGGTCGTGCAGGTCGCGTGCGATGCGCGAGCGCTCCTCGTCGGCGGCGAGCGTGCGGATGCGGCGGAACATGCGGGCGTTGTCGATGGCGATCCCGAACGGCTCGGTGAGACCGTGCACGACTTCCGCCTCCTGCTGGCCGAACGAGCCCGGTGCCGAGGCTTCCACCGCGATGAACCCGATGAGCGCGCCACGTGCGCGCAGCGCGGCGTAGAGACCGGATCGGGCGTCGGGCGACACGCCGGTGCCGGCCGGCAGCTCGTCGATGCGCACGGTCTTCATCGACTCGACCGACTGGCTGAGCGCCGCGGGCAGCCGGTCGAGGTGGTAGGCCTGCGCCTTGTCGATGCCGTGCGTGCGCGCCGGGGTGGCGCGGCGCGTGACGGGGTCGACCAGGTAGACCGCGAGCACCTCGTGGCGTACCATCGTGCGCAACCGGCCGACCGTGGAGTCGAGCACCTCCTCCAGGTCGAGCGACGCGGGCAGGGTCTGCGCCACCCGTTGCAGCGCGAACA
>JAUXQB010000028.1 GCA_030685215.1 Actinomycetota bacterium | reverse complement strand
GAGCACCTGCATCTGCCCGCGCTTGCCTTCCTCGATGACCGCCTTCGCCCGCATCTTGATGCTGCCGCGGCCGGTGCGGTAGGCGTCGATGATGCCCGCGCGACCGAGGATGTTGCCGCCCGTCGGGAAGTCGGGACCCTTCACGAACTGCATCAGGTCGTCGGCGGTGGCCTCGGGGTGGTCGATGAGGTGGACCGTGGCGTCGATGACCTCGCCGAGGTTGTGCGGCGGGATGTTGGTGGCCATGCCCACCGCGATGCCCTGGCTGCCGTTGACCAGCAGGTTCGGGAACCGGGCCGGCAGCACGGCCGGCTCCTCGGTGGTGTTGTCGTAGTTCGGCAGCATGTCGACGGTTTCCTCGTCGATGTCGGCCAGCATCTGCATGGCCAACGGGTGCAACCGGCACTCGGTGTAGCGCTCGGCCGCGGCACCGAAGTCGGGAGAGCCGTAGTTGCCGTGGAAGTCGATGAGCGGGTGGCGCAAGCTGAACGGTTGCGCCATGCGCACGAGCGCGTCGTAGATGGCGCTGTTGCCGTGCGGGTGGTACTTCGCCATCGTGTCGCCGGTGACGCGCGCGCTCTTCACGTGCGGGCGGTTGGGACGGAAGCCCTGCTGCTCCATGTCCCAGATGATGCGGCGGTGCACCGGCTTGAGGCCGTCGCGCACGTCGGGCAGGGCGCGCGACATGATGACCGACATCGCGTAGTCGAGGAAGCTGCGCTCCATCTCGTCCTGCAGCTGGATGGGCTCGATCAGGTCGTGTCCGGTGCCGTCGTCGTCGGCGGGTGGGGTGGCGGGCGTGTCGGGGGTGTCGCTCATCTCAGAAGTCCAGGTTTCGTACGTCGCGGGCGTTGGTGGTGATGAACTGCTTGCGGAGGTCGACGTCGTCGCCCATCAGCACGCTGGTGATCTCGTCGGCCAGCGCAGCCTCTTCGACGGTGATCTGCAGCAGCGTGCGGGTGCTGACGTCCATGGTGGTGGGCTTCAGCTCCTGCCAGTCCATCTCGCCGAGGCCCTTCAAGCGGTTGAAGTCGTTCTTGTGGTTGGGGTGTGCGGCGAGGAACTTGTTCTTCGCGTGCTCGTCCTTCAGGTAGATCTTCTCCTTGCCGACCAGCGTGGAGAACAGCGGCGGCTGCGCGATGTAGACGTAACCGGCTTCCACCATCGTGCGCATCTGGCGGAAGAAGAACGTGAGCAGCAGCGTGCGGATGTGGCTGCCGTCGACGTCGGCGTCGCAGAGGATGATGACCTTGTGGTAGCGAGCCTTGCTGGCGTCGAACTCGTCGCCGACACCGCCACCGATGGCGGTGATGAGCGCCTGGATTTCGTTGTTCTTCAGCATCTTGTCGAGGCGGGAGCGTTCGACGTTGAGGATCTTGCCGCGGATGGGCAGCAGCGCCTGCGTGCGCGGATCGCGTGCGTTGAGCGCGGAGCCACCGGCCGAGTCGCCCTCGACGATGAAGATCTCGCTCTCCTCCGGGTTGCCGCTGCTGCAGTCCTTCAGCTTGTCGGGCATGCCGGCGCCGGCCAGCGCGGTCTTGCGGCGGATGGCGTTGCGAGCGTTCTTCGCGGCCACGCGAGCCTGCGCGGCGGCGAGACCCTTCTTGACCAGCTTGTTGGCCTCGGTGGGGTTCTCCTCCAGCCATTCGGCCAACCGCTCGTTGGTGGCCTTCTGCACGAAGCTGCGCATGGGCACGTTGCCCAGCTTGGCCTTGGTCTGGCCCTCGAACTGAGGGTCGCGCAGCTTCACCGAGATGATGGCGGTGATGCCCTCGCGGATGTCTTCGCCGAGGAGGTTGTCGTCCTTCTCCTTCAGCAGGTTCTTGGACCGTGCGTACTTGTTGACCACGCTGGTGAGCGCGGTCTTGAAGCCCTCGACGTGCATGCCACCTTCGATGGTGGAGATGCCGTTGGCGTAGCCGTGGATGCCCTCGTAGTAGCCGGTGTTCCACTGGATGGCGATGTCGAGGGTCTGGCCACCTTCGTTGTCCTCGTCCTCGAAGTGCGCCACCTTGGTGAACAGCGCCTCCTTCGATGCATTGAGGTGCTTCACGAAGTCGACGATGCCGCCCTTGTACTGGAACGTGACGGTCTGCTCGCGGCCCTCGCGCTCGTCGGTGAAGACGATCTCGAGGCCCTTGTTGAGGAACGCCATGGTCTGCAGCCGCTCGAGCACGGTGCGGGACACGAACTCGGTGCCTTCGGCGATGAAGACGGTGGGGTCGGGCCAGAAGGTGACGGTGGTGCCACTGGTGCGGCCGCGAGCGGGCGTGGGGCCCACCGAGGCCAGCTTGCCCTGCGGCTTGCCGCCCTTCGCGTACTCCTGCTGGTAGCGGGTGCCCTGCTTGTCGATCTCGATGAACAGCCGCTCGCTGAGCGCGTTGACCACGCTGACACCGACGCCGTGGAGGCCGCCGGAGACCTTGTAGCCGTCGCCGCCGAACTTGCCGCCGGCGTGCAGCACGGTGAGCACGACTTCGGCCGCGCTCTTGCCCTTGTGAGGGCCGGAGGGGTAGGGGTCCACCGGCACGCCACGACCGTTGTCGTCGACGCGGCAGCCGCCGTCGGCCAGCAGTGTGACGCCGATACGGGTGCAGAAACCGGCCATCGCTTCGTCGACGGAGTTGTCGACGACCTCCCAGATGAGGTGATGGAGACCGGCCAGACCGGTGGAGCCGATGTACATGCCAGGACGTTTGCGGACCGGATCGAGACCCTCCAGGACCTGAATGTCCTTCGCGCCGTAATCAGTACTGGGTTGTTTGGTGTCGGACGACACGCGCACCTCAATCTAGTTCGGGGGAAAACAGGCGTTGACCTGCTGGTATCGGGGGCGACACATGAGCTGGCTCCCTGCGCTGCAGCCGTCGTCGCGAGTGGATACAGCCTACCCGAGGGGTGTCACAAAGAGGTGGAGGGTGGCAGGTTCCGCATCCCCGCTCCACAACCACCGTTCACGCGCCCCGACAGCGCTCACACGGGCCTCTGGCGGCGTCCGGCGACCGAAATGCGTCCGAGGCCAGAGCGGCTGCTGCTCAGATCTGGGCGCAGGTGACGTCGAGGCGTTGATCGGACGCATCGACGACGATGTGATCCACGGGTCGTTGGTGCGCCGCACACATGTCGCCGGTGAGCCGGTACCCGTGGAACTCGACGAGGTCGGCGACCGAGTACGACGGTTCGTCACTCTCGACCTCGAAGCTCACGGCCCCTCCCGCCGGCGCGACGATCTGCCATACGACCACCCCGTGTCGGAGGTACGACACGCGCTCGACCGCCTCGGTGCCCGACCACTTCGGTGGCGCACGCCAGATGCCGTGACACAGATCGCTGGTGGCGACCAACTCGTCGATCGCCACCAGGTCGCTCGACGTGAAGTGATAGACGGTGGGGGGCGGTCCGTCGCTGTCACCGTCGTCGCCGCCGTCGATCGCCAGCGGCACGAGGATCCGTGCGGCGAGCAGCACGGTGACGAACACCATCAGCCACACGTTGCGGGTGCGGGTGACCGGTGGGGCCGGCAGCGACTCTGTGGCCATCGCCGCCGTCGCCGTCGCGGAGTACCGGAACAGGAACTCCTTCGAGGGCATCGCGGGGATGGCACCGTCGAGCATCTCGAAGTCGAACACGCCGGGATGGATGACCGACAGCGAACTGCATGCGTCACGGATCGCGCGCATGCGGCGGCGGCGAGTCGACAGCCTCGCCCGCAGCACGCGAGGCCTGCCCCCCGACACCATGCACAGGGCCATCCCCTGCTGCGGGACGAACACCACCCGGATGAGGGTGATCGACTGCCACGGCACCTGCTCACCGTCGGGGAGCTCGACCACGCCATCGCCATCGAGGCAGACGGAGCGCCGCGCCGCGCGCACGGACCACCACCCGGCCAGGAGCACGAC
>JAUXQB010000291.1 GCA_030685215.1 Actinomycetota bacterium | reverse complement strand
TAGCCCTTCTCCTTCAGCTTCTCGGGGATCGGCATGTAGTCGATGGTGAAGGCGCCGAACATGCCGTCGGGGATCTGCTCCTGCGCGTTGTGGTGCGAGTGGTAGATGCCCACGGCCGGACCCTTGGCCACGAACTCGTAGACGTGCTCGTCGCCGGGCACCGTCGGGTGTTCGGTGTAGGGGTCGACGCCGTCCATCACGTTCGGCACCTGGATGCCGTGGAGGTGCAATGACGTGCTCTGCGGCAGCTCGTTCTTCAGCACGAGGCGCACGCTGTCGCCCGAGTTGACGTGGATCTCGGGTGCGGGGACCACCCCGTTGTACGTCCAGGCGTCGACGAACTTGCCCGGCTCGACCTCCCACTTCACGATCTTGGCGACGATGATGTACTCCTTGGTCCCGTCCTCCAGGATCGTGGGCTCCATCACGTCGCCGCCCTTGCCCTCGGTCACGGCCGGGAACTGCTGGGCGACCTTCATCATCAGCGCGTCCATCTGTGACGCAGTCATCTCGCCGCCCTCGCCGCCGTTGAGCATGGGGTCCTCGCCGGACCCGCCGCTGGCGGTGTCGCTGACGACGAGCGTGCCCTTCATGCCGGCACCGGCGTGGCCGGGCTGCGGGCAGGTGAACTCGAACGAGCCGGCGTCGAGCGGGCCGATCTCCCACTCGATGGTCTCCTTGCCCTGCACGACCGGGCTGGTGAGGCCGAACTCGGCGATCTCCATGTTGTGCGGCACGCTGCCGTCGTTGACCAGCGTGATCGTGGCTCCCGCGGTGGGCACGGTGACCGTGCTCGGCGAGAAGCTGAAGTTGTCGTACATGGTGATGGTGATGGATGACTTCTCACCACCGCCGGTGCCCGACGCTCCTCCTGCGCTCTCGGATCCGCCGTCGTTCTGCACACCGAGGATCGCCACGAAGAGTGCGGCGATGGCGGCTGCGAACGCGAACCAACTGACTATTGACCGGTCATCCTTGCTCATACCCGCCATCGTGCGTGTGGGGTGCAGGGGTCAGTAGGGCATGAAGCACACCGGGGTAGGGACCAAAGTCCCGGTGGAGCGCGCCTGCTAGCGGGTGGCGAGCTGCTCGACCACGGCGAGGAGACGGTGCACGTCGTCGAGCTCGAGGTACCTGCTGATGCCGGCACGCACCACGCCACCCGACTCCGCGAGGCCGAGTTGATCGACCACCTCGACGGCGTAGTTGTGGCCGTCCCACACCGCCACCCGTTCGGCGGCGAGCGCCTGCGACACGGCCGCGGGGGAGTGGCCGGCCACCGTGAAGGCGGCAGTCGGCGTGCGCCCCTCCATGCCCTGCACGCCCCACACGGTGACGCCGGGGATGGCCTGCAGTCCGCGCAGCAGCGGCTCGAACAGCGCCTGTTCGGCTGCCTGGATGTTGGCCATGCCCTCCTCGAGTAGGAACCGCGCCGCGGCCTCCACCCCGGCGAGGCCCTCGAAGTTGGGCATCCCTGTCTCGAACCGTGAGGGACCGTGGTCGTGCGACGGGCGCACCTTGAACACCGGCAACTGCTCGAGCAGGTCGGGTTGCACGAAGACCATGCCCGAGTGCGGCGCATACCACTTGTAGGGAGACGTGGCGAGCGCGTCGCATCCGAGTGCCGTGATGTCGATGGGGTGATGAGGTGCGAGGGCCACCGCGTCGATGAACACTCGCGCGCCGGCCGCGTGAGCGGCATCGATGATGGGCTTCAGGTCGGGGGCGGTGCCGAGCAGGTTGCTGGCACCCGGCAGCGTGACCCACTTCGTGCGCTCGTCGATGAGATCGATGACGTGCTGCGGGGGCAGCGTTCCGGTGACGGGATCGAACGGGGCGAGCACGTGCTCGGCGCCGGCTCCGTCGGCCGCCAGGCGCCACGGGGTGACGTTGGCGTCGTGGTCGAGGCGGGTGCCGACGATGCGGTCGCCGGGTTGCAGTGTGCGCCCGATGGCTCGCGACAGCGCGAACGTGAGCGAGGTCATGTTCGGCCCGAACGCGATGCCGGCCGGGTCGGCGTTGAACAGCCGGCCGACGGTGGCCCTGGTGCGCTCGACGAGCTCGTCGGCTCGGTGCGCGGCGTCGAAGTAGCCGCCACCGCATCCGTTCGATCCGTCCGACAACCAGTTGGTCATCGCGGTGATGGCGCTGTCGACCACCTGGGTGCCGGCGGGCCCGTCGAACCGGGACCATCCGTCGAGGACGCCGGGGAAGCGATGACGCAGCGAGCTCATGCTCGCTTCGCGGCCTTCTCCAGACGCTTGGCGGTGCGCCCCGTGGGCTCGATGTTGCGCTGATCGAGGTCGCCCATCTCCACGCCGTTGGTGAACAGCACGCGGTAGCGCTGCCAGTTGAAACCGTTGGCGAGGATGACCTTGCCCTCGGTGCCCGACGGCACGCCGTGCAGATCGGTGGTGCTGAGCACCCGATCGCCGATGCGCAGGTCGAGCTGGTCGGCGTGCGGCTTCGCGAGGGCGTGCGGCTTCCAGAACGTCATGGCGACATTCTGCCCGATCGTCCGCCGCGTGCACGCATTCATCACCGTGGAACGGCAGCGATCGTGCGCGTCCGCAGCGCCGCCCGGCGGTCGCCACGAACGCGAGCGCTCCCGGTAGAGTCGTCGCTCTGTGAAAAGCACGATCGAACCCGCCGAAGACACCCGCGAGACCGCCGCCGACCCGGCCGACGACGCCGCCGCCGGTGAGACCCGTACCCCTCGTCAGCTCGTGAAGCTCTCCATCGTCGTCGACGAGGCCGACTTCGACCGCGACATCGACCAGGCGTTCCGCAAGATCGGTCGTGAGGCCACGCTGCCCGGCTTCCGTGCCGGCAAGGTGCCGCGCAAGGTGCTCGAGGCCCGCATCGGCCTGGCCGCCGCCCGCGACGAAGCGCTGCGCGACGCGGTGCCGGTGTACCTGGCGAAGGCCGTGCGCGAGCACGACATCGACCTCATCGCCACGCCCGAGGTCGAGATCACCGGTGGCGCCGACGAAGGTGCCGTCACGTTCGACGCCGTGTGCGAGGTGCGCCCGGTCATCACCGTGCCGGGCTACGGCGGCCTGCGCGTCGAGCTGCCCAGCCCCTCGGCCACAGAGGAAGAGATCGACGAAGCTGTCGACGCCGAGCGCCGCCGTCAAGGCGCGCTGGTCGACGTCACCCGTCCCATCCAGTCGGGCGACCACGTCACGCTCACGCTGGCCGGCACCCGCGACGGCGAGCCCGTCCCCGGCCTCAACACCGAGGACTGGTTGTACGAGGTCGGCAAGGGTTGGGTCGCCGAAGGCTTCGACGACCACCTCGTCGGTTCCTCCACCGGCGACGAGCTGTCGTTCAGCGCCAACCCCTCTGGCATGACCGAGCCCGCCGAGTTCGAGGTCACCATCACCAACGTGCAGGAGCTCACGCTGCCCGAGGTCACCGACGAGTGGGTCAGCGACAACCTCGGCGAGTTCGACACCGTCGCCGCGTGGCGCGAGTCCATCGCCGAGCGCCTGGCCACCAGCAAGCTCACCCAGGCACGCAACCTGCTGGTCGAGCGGGCCACCTCGGCGCTCGCCGAACTGGTCGACGTGCCGGCTCCCGACAGCATGGTCAACGGCGACCTGCAGGCGCGTGTGCAGAACACCGTCCAGCAGTTCCAGTCGCAGGGCATCAGCATCGACCAGTGGCTGTCGGCCACCGGACAGTCGGCCGACTCGTTCATCGACGCCCTCAAGCAGCAGTCGGTGAAGGCCGTGAAGGTCGACCTCGCGCTGCGCGCCGTCGCCGCCGCCGAAGCCATCGAGGTCGACCCGGACGATCTCAACGCCGAGTACGCCCGCATCGCGATGCAGGTGCGCCAGAAGGCCAGCGAGGTGCGCAAGGCCTACGAGAAGAACGACGCGGTCACCGACCTCATCGCGCAGATGCGCAAGAGCAAGGCGCTCGACTGGGTCATCGAGCACGCCGAGGTCGTCGACGAGGCGGGCAACGCCATCGACACCGACCTGCTGCTCGGCAAGCACGATCACGACCACGACGGTCACGACCACGACGGTCATGACCACGACCACGATCACACTCACGACGAGGGGCACTGAGCATGGACCACCGTTTCCAGATGTCGGGCTACACCATCCCCAGCGTGGTCGAGCAGACCAGCCGTGGCGAGCGCGGGTACGACCTCTACAGCCGGTTGCTGCGCGACAACATCATCTGGCTCGACACCCCCATCGACGACAGTTCGGCCAGCCTCACCTGCGCCAAGCTCGTGTACCTCGAGAGCGAGAACCCCGACAAGGACATCTCGATCTACATCAACAGCCCCGGTGGCGACATCACCGCGCTGTTCGCCATCTACGACACGATGCAGTTCATCAAGAACGACGTGGCCACCATCTGCCTCGGCCAGGCAGCGTCGGCGGCCGCCGTGCTGCTCGCCGCCGGCACCAAGGGCAAGCGCATGGCGTTGCCGCACAGCCGCATCATGCTGCACCAGCCGTCGGGCCAGACCGGCTACGGACAGGTCACCGACCTCGAGTTGGCGGCCAAGGAGATCCTGCGCATGCGCGACCTCCTGGAGCACATGTTGTCCGAACACACCGGCCAGACCGTCGAGCGAATTCACATCGACACCGACCGCGACTTCGTGATGGAAGCAACCGAGGCCCTCGCGTATGGCATCATCGACGATGTCATCACGTCGCGTGATGTGGTGGACCGCACCGGTCCCATCCGCTGACCGCGACGCGACGACGACCTTTTACCTGGAGGGGATGCTGCTGTGGCGAAGTTCGGTGACACCGGAGAGCTGCTGAAGTGCTCGTTCTGCGGCAAATCGCAGAAGCAAGTGAAGAAGCTCATCGCCGGCCCGGGCGTGTACATCTGCGACGAGTGCATCGACCTCTGCAACGAGATCATCGAGGAAGAGCTCACCGAGACCGGTGAGCTGCACTTCGACCAGCTGCCCACGCCCATCGAGATCCGCACCTTCCTCGACGACTACGTCGTCGGCCAGGACGACGCGAAGAAGATCCTCTCGGTGGCCGTGTACAACCACTACCGGCGCATCCAGTACCAGCAGAACGCCGGCGTCGGCCGCCGCGACGAGGTCGAGCTGCAGAAGAGCAACATCCTGCTGCTCGGCCCCACCGGCTGTGGCAAGACCCACCTCGCGCAGACCTTGGCGCGGCTGCTCAACGTGCCGTTCGCCGTTGCCGACGCCACCGCGCTCACCGAGGCCGGGTACGTCGGCGAAGACGTCGAGAACATCCTGCTGAAGCTCATCCAGGCCGCCGACTTCGATGTGAAGAAGGCCGAGACCGGCATCATCTACATCGACGAGATCGACAAGGTGGCGCGCAAGAGCGAGAACCCGTCCATCACTCGCGACGTCAGTGGTGAAGGCGTGCAGCAGGCGCTGCTGAAGATCCTCGAGGGCACGGTCGCCTCGGTGCCGCCGCAGGGTGGTCGCAAGCACCCGCACCAGGAGTTCATCCAGATCGACACCACCAACGTGCTGTTCATCGTCGGTGGCGCATTCGCCGGTCTCGACCAGATCATCGAGAACCGGGTCGGCCAGCGCGGCATGGGCTTCAACGGCACCGTGCGCAGCAAGGCCGACCGCGACCCGGGCGCGCTGTTCGCCCAGGTGCAGCCGGAAGACCTGATGAAGTTCGGCATGATCCCCGAGTTCATCGGCCGTCTGCCGATGGTCGGCGCGGTGCGCAGCCTCGACCGTGAGGCGCTCATCAAGATCCTCTCCGAGCCGAAGAACTCGCTGCTCAAGCAGTACCGCAAGATGTTCGAGTTCGAGGAGGTCGAGCTCGACTTCACCCGTGAGGCCATGGAGGCCATCGCCGACCTCGCGCTGCTGCGCGGCACCGGTGCTCGCGGGCTGCGGGCCATCCTCGAAGAGGTGCTGCTCAACACGATGTACGAGCTGCCCGGCCGCAGCGACGTGGGCAGCGTCGTCATCGACGCCGACACCGTGCGCACCAAGGTGAACCCCACACTGGTGCCGCGCGAGCCGGTCGCCAAGCGGCCGCGCCGCCAGGCCAGCTGAATATGTCGTCGCTCTTCGCGTCATGACCTCGTACGCCGACGCGCTCGCCTACCTCGACACGCACTCCAACTACGACACCACCGGTCGCATCACTTCGCCCACGCTGGAGCGGATGCAGTCGTTGATGGCGGCGATGGGCGACCCGCAGCTCACCTATCCGGTCATCCACGTCACGGGCACCAACGGCAAGGGCTCCACCACGCAGATGATCACCCGTCTGCTGATGGCGCACGGCCTGGCCGTCGGCACCTACACCAGCCCTCACCTCGAGCGACTCAACGAGCGCATCAGCCGCAACTGCGAGCCGATCAGCGACGACGAGCTGGCCGAGCAGATCGCGGCCGTCGCCGACCTGGAAGGGCTGATGGGCATCCGCCCCAGCTACTTCGAAGCGGTCACCGCGGCGGCGTTCCGGTGGTTCGCCGACATCGCCATCGACGTGGCCGTGGTCGAGGTCGGGCTGCTCGGTCGGTGGGACGCCACCAACGTGTGCGACGCACAGGTCGCCGTGGTCACGAACATCGGCGTCGACCACACCGAATACGCGGGCCCCACCACGCGCCACATCGCCACCGAGAAGGCCGGCATCGTGAAGCCGGGCAGCGCGGTCATCATCGGCGAGACGGACCCCGAGCTGGCGCAGTGCTTCGTCGCTGCCGGCGGGGCCACGCACTTGCTGCGCGGCGCCGACTTCGACGTGCTCGAGAACCAGCTCGCACTCGGCGGCCGCATGCTCGATCTGCGCACACCGACGATGGTGTACCCCGACGTGTTCCTGCCGTTGCACGGTCGCCACCAGGGCGACAACGCGGTGGTCGCGCTCACTGCGGTGGAGGCGTTCTTCGCATCACCGGTGCCGGGCGAGCTGGTCACCGAAGGCTTCGCCGAGGTGGTGATGCCGGGCCGCTTCGAAGTGATGGGTCACCAGCCGCTGGTCATCATCGACGGTGCGCACAACCCCGCCGGCGCCGACACGTGCGCGGCGGTGTTCTTCGACGACTTCGATCCCGCCGGCCGTCGCCTTTTGGTGGTCGGTTGCCTGCAGGGTCGCGACCCGCGCGAGATGTTGTCGGCGTTGCGAGCCGACGAGTTCGACGTGGTGCTCACCTGCACCGCGCCGTCGGCGCGTGGCATGCCTGCCGCCGAGCTCACCGCTGCCGCGAACGCGATGGGGTGCGACCAGGTGATCGAGCACGCCACGGTCGAGCAGGCCATCGACCGCGCGCTGGCCATCGCCGACCCCGACGATGCCGTGCTGGTCACCGGCTCGCTCTACATCGTCGGCGGCGCCCGCCCCTACCTCCGCAAAGTCCGCTGACCTGCGCACTCTGGTCACGTTCTGTCTCGGAGTCGGAGACGAAACGTGACCAGAGCCCGCCGGATGCCGACCCGACGGAAACCGGGATTCGCGTCGGTAGCGTGGGCGGCCATGTCTGATCGCACGCTCGTCCTCCTCAAGCCCGACGCCGTCGAACGCGGCCTCGTCGGCCAGATCCTCGGCCGCTTCGAGGCCAAGAACCTCACGCTGGTCGCGCTCGACCTGCGCACGCTCGACGCCGACACGTTGGCTCGCCACTACGAGGAGCACGTCGGCAAGGGCTTCTACGCCGACCTCGTGCAGTTCATGAGTCGCGGCCCCGTCGTGGCGCTCGTGCTCGAGGGTCCGGAGGACACGTGGGAGGTCGTGCGCAACCTGGTGGGCGCCACCAACCCGCGCAAGGCCGACGCCGGCACCATCCGCGGCGACCTGGGCATCCTCTTCACCGAGAACCTCGTGCACGGCAGCGATTCACTCGCCTCGGCCGAGCGCGAGATCGCCATTTTCTTCCCGAATCTGTAACAAACACCGCGCCCGCTAGACTGGCGCCCGTTGTGTCGCGCGTCCGAGGAGGTTGGTGATGGCGAGAAGCAATCCACTTGCCCTTGGTCGTGATCTCGCCATCGATCTGGGAACGGCGAACACGCTCATCTATGCCCGCGGGCAGGGGGTCGTGCTCAACGAACCGTCGGTCGTCGCGATCGACATCACCGACGGTCGCCCGGTCGCCGTCGGCATCGAGGCGAAGCGGATGATGGGCCGTACGCCCGGCCGCATCAAGACCATACGCCCGCTGAAGGACGGTGTCATCGCCGACTTCGAAGTGTGCGAGAAGATGCTCCGCTTCTTCATCCAGAAGGTGCACGCCAGCCGGTGGAGCAAGCCGCGGATGGTCATCTGCGTGCCGTCGGGCATCACGGGCGTCGAGCAGCGCGCGGTGCAAGACGCGGCCGAGTACGCCGGCGCGCGCAAGCCCGTCCATATCATCGAAGCGCCGAGGGCCGCGGCCATCGGCGCCGACATGCCGGTGCACGAACCGAGCGGAAACATGATCGTCGACATCGGCGGTGGCACCACTGAGGTGGCCGTCATCTCGCTGGGCGGCATCGTCACCGCGCAGTCGGTGCGCGTCGCGGGCGACGAGCTCGACGACGCCGTGATGCAGTACGTGAAGAAGGAGTTCTCGCTCGCCATCGGCGACCGCACCGCGGAAGAGATCAAGATCCACATGGGCTCCGCGTGGCCCCTCGACGAGGAGCTCACCGCCGACATCCGCGGCCGCGACCTCATCAGCGGCCTGCCGCGCACCATTCCCATGACCACCGAGCAGGTGCGCGAAGCGCTCGCCGAGCCGGTGTCCGCCATCGTCGATGCGGTGAAGACCACGCTCGACCGAACCCCGCCCGAACTCGCAGCCGACATCATGGAGCAAGGCATCATGATCACCGGTGGCGGCGCCCTCCTCGCAGGGCTCGACCGCCGCCTGTCGCACGAGACCGGCATGCCCATCAACATCGCCCACAACCCGCTGTTCAGCGTGGTCATCGGTTCGGGCCGAGCGTTGGAGAACATCGATGCGATGCGAGGTCTCATGTCGCTCGGTGGCGACGAATAGCCGCTCGGCGGTACTCCCATGTTCTCGTCCCTGAGTCGTCGTCGTGTCATCGCGCTGGTGGTGCTCACCGGCCTGCTGTTCATCACCATCGACCGCAACGGCAACCCCGTGTTCGACCGTGCTCGCGGCGCGGTGGCCACCGTGCTGCGGCCCATCGACACCGCCACCGAAGCGCTCACGCTGCCGATCGAGCGCGCCTGGTTCGGCATCTCCAACTACGACGACCTCGAGCGTGAGAACGAAGCATTGCGCGACCAGATCGAGCAGCTGCGCGGCAACGACGTGGAAGCTCAGTCGGCCATCATCGAGTACCGGCAACTGCTCAATGTGCTGCAGCTGACCTCGAAGTTCGACTACCCGACGCTGGCCGCGCAGGTGGTCGGCGAATCACCGAGCAACTTCCAGAACACCGTCGAGATCAACGTCGGGTCGAACCGCGGAGTGCAGAAGGGCATGCCGGTCACCGACGGCGCGGGCCTCGTCGGCAAGATCACCGAGGTCTACCCGGAACGCAGCATCGTTCGTCTCATCACCGACCCCGACTATGCGGTCACGGCACAGGTGCTCTCCGTCGACGAGCCGGTCACTGCCACCACGACCACCACCTCGGACGATCCCGATGGCACGGGCAGTTCGTCGAGCAGCACGTCGACCACGTCGACGACCACCACCACCGGCGTCCCCACCACCGACCCGGTCAGCGGTCAGCCGATCTCGAACACCACGACCGCGCCGTCGAGCACCACCACGACGCTGCTGGAAGTGGTGCGCGAGACGGGCACGCTGGAAGGGCAGGGCGGCGGTAAGCCGCTGCTGCTGCGGTTCACCGACAGCACGTCGTCGGTCACCAGCGTGAAGGTGGGGGCCATCGTCGACACCGCCGGCGGCAACAACAGCCTGGCGCCCCAGGGCATCCCCATCGGCACCATCACCCGCATCGTCGACCAGACCGGCGACAGCAGCAGAGTGGTCGAGGTCACCCCCAACGCGAACCTGCGTCGGCTGTACTTCGTCACGGTGGTGCTGTTCGTGTCCAATGCGGATGCCGTTGGTCGCTGAGCGTGCGCCCCTTCTTCGCCGGGCCGTTCCTGCGTCTGTTGCCGGTGGGGTTCATCGCCCTCTCGCTGCAACGAGTGCTCTTCGCACACCACCCCGTCGCCGATGTGAAGATCCAGCTGGTGCTGGCACTCGTGGTGGCGGCCGGGGCCGGCGGAGGCGCCGACCGGGGAGCGGTGGCCGGCTTCGTGCTCGGCCTGCTCTACGACCTGTCGGGCGACACCCCGCTCGGCCTGATGGCACTCGCGTACGGCATGGGCGGCATGACAGCCGGGTCGTTGCACCGTTTCACCCCCGACCCTCAGTGGTGGCTGGCGGCCCTGTTCGCGACGTTCGGAGCGGCGGTCGGCGAAGCGGCGGTGCCACTGATCGAGGTGATCACGGGACAGAGCGGCTGGGTCACCACCGATCTGCTGCGCATCGTCCCCATCGTCGCGGTCTCGTCCGGTCTGCTGTGCCCGCTGCTGATGCCGGTGGGACGGTGGATGATGGGCGTCAAACGCAAGAAGTGGAAGGCCATCGCCGAGTGAGCCAGAACACCTCACGCACTGCCGCGCGCGGCCACCTGTGCGGCTCCAGCGACAAGACTGTGCGCCATGGCTGTTGACAAGCGCTCCGCTCGCCTCGGCGTCCTCGCCACGGTGTCGGTGCTGCTGCTCGGTCTCCTCGGCGCGCGCCTGTGGTTCCTGCAGGGAGTACAGGCCGAGGAGTACCAGGCGCGCGTCACCGCCGCGAAGACCCGCGAGGTGCTCATCCCGCCCGAGCGCGGCCGCATCTTCGACAGCGACGGACGCGTGCTCGCCGACAACCAGCGCATCCTCACGGTCACCGTCGAGTGGTCGGCGGTCCGTAAGAAGTCGAACCGTCTGGAACTGTTCGAGCGCCTGTCCGGTCCGTTGAAGACGCCGGTCGACGACCTGATGCGTCGCTACGACCCGTGCTACAAGGTGGCCGAAGATCCGTGCACCAAGGTGCAGCTGTTCGACAGCCTGCTGCCGCTGCCGTTGAAGGAAGACGTCTCGGAAGACGTGGTCAGCTTCATCAAGGAGCGCCAGGAGGACTATCCGGGCGTCGACGTCACGCCGCAGTACAAGCGGGTCTATCCCTACGCGCCGCTGGCCGCACATGTGGTCGGCTACATGGGTGCCATCGGTGCCAACACGCTCGAGACCTACCTGAAGCAGGGCTACAAGCGCAACGAGCGCGTCGGCCAGTTCGGTGTGGAGCTGAGCCTCGAACGCGAGCTGCACGGCCGGTGGGGCAAGCGGGTCTACGAGGTCGACGCGTCGGGCGGCATCGTGCGCGAGCTCGAGGATCAACGCATCGAACCGGTCGCCGGCAACGACATCCAGCTGAGCATCGACCTCGACATCCAGCAGTACGCGGAGCAGGCACTCGAGACCGAGCTGCGAGCGCGTCGCGCGCTGCCGGAGGACGAGAAGGCCATCGACCGCGCGCCGTACAACGGCCTCGACGCGAAGACGAACTTCAAGGACCGCATCTACCGCCAGAAGATGCCCGACGGTTCGCTGGTCGACTACCCGCAGTGGGTACAGCACAAGGCGCCGGCCGGTGCGGTGGTGGTGCTCGACCACACCAACGGTCAGGTCATCGCAATGGCCAGCTATCCCACCTTCGACAACCGGTGGATGGAGAGCGGCATCACCGGCAGCAAGTACAAGGAACTGTTCCCCAGTACGAAGCCCAACGGCGACCCGATCGACCCCGACCAGTCGATCCTCGTCAACCGCGCGGTGCAGGGCAACTACAACCTCGGCTCCACCATCAAACCGTTCGTCGCGTGGTCGGCGATGCACTCCGGCATCATCACGGCCAACGACGTGTTCCTCGACGAGGGCACCTACCAGCTCACCACCATTCCCGCCAACGAGTGCCAGAACAACGGTGGCCTGGTGCGGTGCATCTTCAAGAACGCCACCAATCGCCTGGGTAGGCCCAGTTCCTACGGACCCGTCACCGTGGAAGACGCACTGGCCGTGTCGAGCGACGCGTTCTTCTACAAGATCGGCGAGGAGATGTGGCTCGCCAGCGAGCAGATCCCCGGGCAGGAGGAGTCGGAGAACCCGGAGAACCTGTTGAAGACCAACCTCGAACGGTTCGGGTTCGGCAACAAGACCGGCATCCAGCTGCCCTACGAGTGGAAGGGCCGCATTCCCGACGACGCCGTGAAGCGCGACCTCGTGGAACGCAACGTGCTGCTGCCCGGTGAGACACCTCGGCTGCTGGTCGGCGACAACGTGCAGGTGGCCATCGGCCAGGGCCTGATGGCGGCCACGCCGCTGCAGAGCGCGAACGCCTACGCGACGCTGGCCAACGGCGGGTTGCTGCTGCAGCCGAGCATCATCAAGGCGATCTACGCGCCGCTCACGCCCGATCTCGGGCCGGCGATGGCCGACCTCGCGGCCGGCACCGTGGTGAAGAGCTTCGCGTTGCCGGTGGTGAAGGACCAGTTGGAGATGCCGCCGGAGGTGTACAACCCGATCGTTGCCGGACTCACGCGCGTGATCGAAGGCCGCGGCACCACCTACCCGGGCGACTTCTACCACGCCACCACGGGCGAGAGCCTCTTCAAGAACTACCCGGTCGACATCGCCGGCAAGACCGGCACGGTGCAGGGCGCCGCCAACCTGCCGTGGAACGACTCGTCGGCGTTCGGGGCGTTCGGGCTCACCGACGACGTGCCGTACACGGTGTTCGCGTTCCTGGAGAAGGCCGGCTACGGCTCGAAGGCGGCGGCGCCGGTCACCAAGTGCATGTTCCTTGCGCTCACCGGCGAGGTGCCCACCGACCCGGTGCTGGTCAGCGATCCGCTCGACATCACGTCGACGGTGGCCGCGCCGTCACAGCAGCTGGCCGACACCTCGTGCCTCACCGGTAGCGCCGGCCTCAAGGACTGACATGCCCGTCGGTCTGCTCCAGCGCAAACCCGATTCCGGTCTCGGCAACATCCGCTCGAGCCCCGGGTCGCCGAGCCGCAACGTCGACTGGGTGCTGCTCACCGCGGTGGCGGCGTTGTCGCTCATCGGGCTCGCCATCATCTACACGTCGTCGCGCACCAAGTACGCGCCGGGTGCCACCGTGCCGTACGGCTTCACGTTCGTCACCCGCCAGGAGATCTTCCTCATCGCCGCGGTCATCGGCATGGTGGTGGTGATGAGCTTCGACTACGAGTGGTGGAAGGACCACGCGCGCTTCCTCTACGGCGTCACCGTGATGCTGCTGGTGCTCATCACGTTGATGAACGTGCTGCGGCTGCGCGGCAACGAGACGGTGCTCAGCTTCGACATCGGTCCGCTCAACCTGCAACCGGCGGAGATGGCCAAGTTCACCGTGCTGCTGCTGCTCGCGGCATATCTCGGCGACGATCGCAGCGACGACCTGCCGTATCACCGCTTCATCATGGGTCTCATCCTGGTGGGGGTGCCCGTCACGCTCATCATCGCTCAGCCCGACCTCGGCTCGGCCTCGGTGCTCATCGCGATGGTGATGGGCGTGATGCTCGTGGCCGGCGCCAAGCTGCGCTACATCTTCATGATCACGGTGCTCTCCGCGGCCACGGTAGGCGCGGCGGTGGTCACCGGTCTGGTGAACGAGTACCAGCTGCGCCGGTTCACCGCCTTCTTCAACCAGGACTCCACCGATCCGCTGCTGCGCGACTACGTCTACCAGGGCCGCAACGCCATCCGAGCACTCGCCACCGGTGGCGTCACCGGCAAGGGCTGGCTGCAGGGCCCGATCACCATGGCCCGCAACGACATCCCCGTGCAGTGGGCCGACCTGCCGTTCTCGGCCGTGGGCGAGGAGTTCGGCCTCGTCGGCTGCGCCGTGGTCATCGGGCTGTACGCGGTGGTGCTGCTGCGCATCTGGCGCATCGCGCACCTGTCTCGCGACCTGCTCGGCACCTACCTGTGCGTGGGCGTGTTCACGATGGTGCTCTGGCAGGTGTTCCAGAACATCGCGATGACGCTCGGCATCATGCCCATCACCGGTCTGCCGCTGCCGTTCATCTCGTACGGCGGTTCCGGCATCGTGACGTTCTTCGCGCTCATCGGCCTGGTGCAGAACGTCCACATGCGTCGCTACCGGTGACCCTGGGGACCCATCACCTGTGCTCGCCGGGGGTCTCCGGTAAGATGGACACGACATGAACTCCCTATGGGCGCGGATCGAACCGCTCCTGGCTCGGGTGCAAAAGCCTGCCCGTTACATCGGGTGCGAGGATGGCGCGGCAACTCCCCGGCACGCGCCGGGCAAGGTGTCCTGGCTGCTCGCCTACCCCGATACGTACGAAATCGGCTTGCCCAACCAGGGGCTGCAGATCCTCTACGAGATCCTCAACGAACGCGACGACGCTGTCGCCGAGCGCACGTACGCGCCGTGGAGCGACCTCGAAGCGCTCATGCGTCGCCACGACGTGCCGCTGTTCTCCGTCGACACGCACGCGGCGGGCGGCGACTTCGACCTCATCGCGTTCAACCTGTCGGCCGAGCTGGTGTACACCAACGTGCTCAACATGGTCGACCTGGCCGGCGTGCCCGTGCGCAGCGCTCATCGCGAGCCGCACCACCCGCTGGTGGTCATCGGCGGGCACTGCGCGTTCAACCCGGAGCCGCTGGCCGACTACGTCGACCTGGTGGTGCTCGGGGAGGGCGAAGAGGTCATCGGCGAGATCACCGAGGTGGTGCGCGAGTGGAAGGCCAGTGGCCGCACCCCCGGCAGTCGCGAAGGTGTGCTGCGCGCGCTGGCGCAGGTGCCCGGCGTGTACTGCCCCGGTCTGTACGACGTGGAGTACGACGGACCGGCGCTGCGTGCGGTCACCCCCAGGTACGCCGACGTGCCGGCCACCGTGCACAAGCGCACCGTCGCCGACCTCGGCGAGTGGCCGTACCCGAAGCACCCGTTGGCCCCGCTCACGGAAGTGGTGCACGACCGCCTCGCGGTGGAGGTGTTCCGCGGGTGCACTCGTGGTTGCCGGTTCTGCCAGGCGGGCATGATCACCCGTCCGGTGCGCGAGCGCCCCGCCGAGCAGGTGCGCACGATGATCGCGAACGGGTTGCGCAGCACGGGTCAGGACGAAGTCAGCCTCACGTCGCTGAGCACGGCCGACTACAGCAACATCGGTCAGGTGTTGCAGGGCATCAACCCCCTCGGTTGTGGCAGCAGCGAGACCGTCTCGCTCAGCCTGCCCTCGCTGCGCGTCGACGCGTTCACCGTCGGGCTCGCGGGGCAGGTGTCGGGCGGTCGTCGCAGCGGCCTCACGTTCGCTCCCGAGGCGGGCAGCTGGCGGCTGCGACAGGTCATCAACAAGCTGATCACCGAGGAAGACCTCTACGGCGCGGTCGAGTCCGCGTACTCGCAGGGGTGGCACCGGATGAAGCTCTACTTCCTCACCGGGCTGCCCACCGAGACCGACCTCGACACGCAGGGCATCGTCGAGCTGGCGCGCAACTGCGTGCAGATCGGCCGCCGGCACACCAACCGTGCCAGCGTCACCGTCAGCCTCGGCGGCTTCGTGCCCAAGCCGCACACGCCGTTCCAGTGGTTCGGCCAGAACAGCACCGACGAGCTGCGCCGCAAGGTGCAGCTCGTGCGCGACGCCAGCCAGCGGGCCAAGGGCGTCAACGTCAAGTGGCACGACCCCGCCGCCACGCTCGCCGAAGGCATCGCCGCCCGTGGCGACCGCCGCATCGGTGCGGTGATGGAACGGGTGTGGCGCGACGGGGGAGTGTTCCAGGAGTGGAGCGAGTTCTTCCGCATGTCGCGCTGGAACGACGCGATGGCCGCCGAGGGGCTCTCGATCGAGTGGTACGTGAACCGTCACCGCGACGAGCACGAAGTGCTGCCGTGGGACCACCTGTCGGCCGGCCTGCACAAGGACTTCCTGTGGCTCGACTGGCAGGCCGCGCTCGCCGAGCACGGCCTCGAAGATTGCCGCTGGACCCCGTGCTACGACTGCGGCGTATGCACCGGCTACGGCATCGAGCACGTGGTCGCGTCGCCGGTGCCGCCGGCGGGTGGCAGCCAGGGCACCGGACAAGACCTCGCCCGTGGTGGCGAGGTGCCGGTCGAGCTGCTCGCGCCGCGTCGTCGCCATGTCGAGGCTGTACCGGTCGATGCGCCCGTCGCCGAGAGCGTGTCGGCATGAAGCTGCGCATCCGTCACAGCAAGCTCGGCAAGGTCCGCTTCACCAGCCACCGCGACTCCGCTCGCCACTGGGAACGCGCCGTGCGCAAGGCGAACGTGCCGCTGGCCTACTCGGCCGGCTTCACGCCGCGGCCGCGCATGTCGTTCGGCCTCGCGCTGCCCACCGGCGGCGAGAGCCTGGCCGAGTACCTCGACATGGAGCTCGCCCCCGACACAGAACCCGATCTCGACGAGTTGAGTGCGCGCTTCAGCGCCGCACTGCCCGTCGGCTACGAGGTCACGCACGTGGTCGAACGCGACCACGGCAGCCCCTCGCTGCAGGAAGACGTCGTTGCTTGCTCCTGGCAGCTCACGCTGCACGGCGTGAGCCACGAACAGGCGGCCGATGCCGTCGCCATCGCACTCGCGTCGCCGTCGCTGATGGTGGCGCGTGAGCGCAAAGGGCAACACGCCGTCGACGACGTGCGCGCTGCCATCGAAGATCTGTCGCTCGTCGCGTCGCACGACGCGGTGCTCGACGACCCCCGGCCACACCTGTGCGCGGTGCTGGCCTCTACCGGACGAGGCCTACGACCGACGGAGCTCGTGGCCACCTTGTTCCCGGCACTGGACCCGGTCGACGTGACCGCCCGAGTGCTGCGCACACATCAATGGATCGAGCGCGATGGCGTGCGTCGGGAGATTCTCCCGGCACACCCGTTCGCGACGCGCACCCCTGCTCGTGCAGGGTGGGGGTGCGCATGAGAAGGGACTTTCCCCATGGACAACAACGAACTCGAACTGTCGGGCCTGCCCGACACCGACACCGATCGCACGCCGACCGACGATCGGCGGCCGCCGCGAGCGGTCGCGGCTGACCGCGAGACCGACGACGACATCGACGCCGACGCGGAGGTGGACGACGAGATCGACGCTGACGCCGAATTCGACGACACCGACGAGCTCGCCGACCCTGCGGTGCAGACCGCGGCGCGCAAGCGTCGTCGTGGCTCACGTGGTGGCCGCAACCGCAAGAAGCCTCGCCCCGCGGGTGAGGCGGGACCCGACGATGCCGACGACATCGACATCGACGGCAACGACGACGACTCCGACGCCGAGTCCGACGACGCAGTGGTCGCGGCGAGCGAGCTGCCCGAGATGCCCGACCGCACGCACGAAGGTCGTCCGTCGCCGGAAGCCGCAGAGCGCGCACTGGTGCGCAAGCCGCAGATCGGCGACACCCGCCCCGCACCCGCCGGTCCGGCCGCAGCCGCCGACGGCAACGGCACTGCGTCGAACGGCAGCGCCGCCAAGGGTGGTCGCGCCAAGGGCACCAAGCCCGCCGGTGGTTCACGTGCGCCGGGCGCCGGCGCGCAGACTGCCGCAGCGCTCGACGACGACGGCACCGAGAGCGACGCCGCGCGCAAGAAGCGTCGGCGTGGTGGCAAGGGCCGCGGTTCCGGTGGTGGTGGCGGAGGTCGCGGCGAGCAGCCGTTGCCCGAGCTCGACGCCGACGTGCTCGAGCGCCGGCGCGGTCGTGAGCGCAACGGTCGGCCCGTCGGCCGCTACCTGATGTGCGTGCAGGTGCGACCCAACCTCACGCAGGTGGCGGTGCTGGAAGGCCGCACGCTCATCGAGCACTACGTCAGCCGTCCCGCCGACGACGTCAGCCAGATCCACGGCAACATCTACGTCGGCAAGGTGCAGAACGTGCTGCCCGGCATGGAGGCGGCCTTCGTCGACATCGGCACACCGAAGAACGCAGTGCTGTACCGCGGCGACGTGCAGTACGAGGCTGAAGACATCGTGCAGAAGCAGGACCAGCCGCGCATCGAGCAGATGCTGCGATCGAAGCAGCTCATCGTCTGCCAGGTCACCAAGAACCCCATCGGCGCGAAGGGTGCTCGTCTCACGCAGGAGGTGTCGCTGCCCGGACGCTTCGTGGTGCTCATCCCCAACTCGAAGACCTACGGCATCTCCAAGCGCCTGCCCGACGACGTGCGCAAGCGCCTGCGCAACATCCTCGACCGTGTGAAGCCCGCCGAGCACGGCCTCATCGTGCGCACCGCCGCCGAGCACGCCACCGAGCACGAGCTTCGTGCCGACATGACCCGGCTGCTCGACCAGTGGAACGTCATCGAGGCCAAGGCGAAGAAGGCCGGTGGCCCGGCGTTGCTGTACCGCGAGCCCGAGCTGGCGGTGCGCGTCATCCGTGAGGAGTTCAACTCCGAGTACCGCGGCATCGTCATCGACGACCAGCGGCTGTTCGACGACGTGCGCGACTACGTGGGTGCGTTCAACCCCGAGCTCGCCGACCGCGTCGAGTTCTACGACGCGGCCGAGGACGGCCTGCCCATCTACGAGCGGTTCCACATCCACGAACAGCTGCACAAGGCGCTCGATCGCAAGGTGTGGCTGCCCAGCGGCGGCTCGCTCATCATCGAGCACACCGAAGCGCTCACCGTCATCGACGTGAACACCGGCAAGAACGTGGGCACCTCCAACCTGGAGGAGACCGTCTTCCGCAACAACCTCGAGGCAGCGGAGGAAGTGGCCAAGCAGCTGCGTCTCCGCGACATCGGTGGCATCGTGGTCATCGACTTCATCGACATGGAGATCCGCGACAACCGTCGCAAGGTGGTCGACGCGTTCCGTTCCGCGCTGGCTCGCGACAAGACCCGTACGCAGGTGTTCGACATCACCGAGCTGGGCCTGGTGGAGATGACCCGCAAGCGCATCGGTGAGGGTCTGCTGGTCAACTTCGCCGAGCACTGCCCCAACTGCGACGGCCGCGGCGTGGTCATCCACCCGTCGATGTTCGAATGACCCGCACGGATCCGTCCTGGCCGGTTGAACATCAGCCGGACGCCGCTAGGATCGTGGGGCTATGTACGCAGTGATCGCATCTGGCGGGAAACAATCCCGCGTCGCCGAGGGCCAGCAGGTCCACGTCGAACTGCTCGACGCCGAGCAGGGTTCTGAAGTGTCCCTCACCCCCGTTCTGGTGGTGGATGGCGAGATCGTTCTCGCCACTCCCGACCAGCTCAAGGGCGCAACCGTCACCGCCAAGGTGGTGGGTTGGGCCAAGGGCCCCAAGATCGACGGGTTCACCTACAAGCGACGCACCAACCAGCGTCGTCGCTACGGGCACCGTCAGAAGTACCACGTTCTCGAGATCACCTCCATCAAGAAGGGCTGAGCCATGTCAAAGACAAAAGGCGGCGGGTCTACTCGCAACGGTCGCGACTCCAACGCTCAGCGCTTGGGCGTGAAGGTGTTCGGCGGCAGCAAGGTCAACGCGGGCACCATCATCGTGCGCCAGCGTGGCACCAAGTTCCACCCCGGCAACAACGTCGGCATCGGTGGCGACGACACACTGTTCTCGCTGGCCGAGGGCACGGTGCAGTTCGGTGAGCGCAAGGGCCGCAAGGTCGTCGACGTGCTCCCGGTTGCCTGAACCAACGTTCTGATCGAGAGGGCTCGGCCGTTCGGCCGGGCCCTTTCGTCGTTTTCGGGACCGGTCAGTCGATCAGGCCGCCGATGAGCAGGATGGTGCCGAGCGCACCGACGCCCAGCATGCCCAGCACGGTGATGGCGGCGAGGCCGGGCACGCTGATGATGGCTCGCACTCCGGCGTAGAGGGCCGGGAGGTCGTGGCGGCGCTCGTTGAGGTCGTGGCGCAGGGCCGAGAAGTTGCGTGACGAGGTGATGATGGCCTGACCGGTGTCGTGGTCGATCAGCACGCGCGCGGCGTTCCCCGAGGTGCCGATGAAGTCGCGCACGTTGTCGACCAGACCGCCGGCGGTTCGCGCGGACAGCCGGAGCAGGAACCGAGCCCACAGCGCAGCGATGACCGGCACGAGGCAGAGCGCGCCACCGATGACGATCCACCCGGTGGAACCGTCGAAGACCCACATGCCGGTGAGGAACGTGGCGACGCCGATGACGAAGGCCATCACGGCGAGGCCGCCGACCAGGGAAGCGAGGCGGTTCAACGTGCTCTGGATGCCGTCGGTGACGCGGCGGACGTCGACTTCGGAATTCATCCGTTCAGTGTGTCAGCAGGATCGGCGACTGCGACACTGTGGTCATGTTCTGGACCGAGTACCCCCGAGATGTGCTGCAGGTCGCCGGCCCCGATGCGCTCACGTACCTGCAGTCGCAGCTGTCACAGGAGCTGCGACCGCTGCCGGTGGGCGATAGTGCGTGGACCTTCGTGCTGCAACCCGCCGGCAAGGTCGACGTGCTGCTGCGAGTGTGGCGCACCGCCGACGACACGTTCGTCGTCGACACCGATGCGGGCTTCGGCGAGGTGCTGATGGCCAGGCTCAACCGGTTCAAGATCCGGGTGAAGGCCGACATCGTGGTGCTGCCGTGGTCGTGCATCGCGGTGCGCGGCGAAGGGGCGTCGGAGGTGACGGGGCTGCCCTCGTGGGGCGGCGGAGTCGACCTGCTCGGCGAGTCGCCCGTCGCGCCCGACGGGGCCGAGCACGGCGACGCCGCGCAGTTGCTCGCGGCACGCATCGACGCGGGGTGGCCGCAGATGGGCATCGAGATCGAGCCCGGCGACACGATTCCTGCCGAGACCGGTGTCATCCCGGTCGCGGTGAGCTTCACCAAGGGGTGCTACCCGGGCCAGGAGCTCGTGGAGCGGATGGACAGCCGCGGGGCTGCCGCGCCGCGGCTGCTGCAGGTGGTCTCGGTGCCGGCCGGTACCGCCCCCGGCGAGCCCTACGTGCTGCGTGGCGAGCAGGTGGGCACGGTCACCAGCGTCAGTGGCGAGCGTGCCCTGGCGTACGTGAAGCGCAGCGCGCTGGCCGCGTCGTAGCGCGCGAGGCTGTGGGCATGGCGCTCACCGCTGCACAACGCGCGAAGAACCTGCAACGCATCCGCTCCATCGCGATGGCCCTGCCGGAGGCAACCGAGGAGGTCACCTGGGGCACCGACATCAACTTTCGCGTGCGCAGGAAGATCTTCTGCTTCCCCGGCGACGGTGGCACGCTCACGGTGAAGTGCGATCCCGAGGAGCTGCCGGCACTGCTCGACGATCCGCGTTGTACGCCGGCGCCGTACCTCGCTCGCGGCGGCTGGATCCGCCTCGAGTTCGACGCACCGACGGTCGACTGGGCCGAGGTGCAGGAGCTGGTCACCACCTCGTACTGCCTCATCGCGCCGAAGACGTTGGCGAAGCAGGTGGCGTCCGCCTGAGCAGTCGGGTCAGCCGGGCAGCAGCTGGGCCACCCGCGGGTCGCTGCGCAGCACCTCGAACTCGGGTGCGGCGTCGATGGCGATCTGCAGCGCGTGCGGTGGCGCGGTGGTGCTGGCCGCACGCAGCCAGGCGACGGCGGTGTCGCGGTCGCCGAGTGCGGCTGCCGAACGAGCCACGTGCACGGCCAGCATCGCGGGGCGACCGTTGTTGTAGCCCTCGGCTGCGAACGTGGCCGCGTGCTGGTACTCGCCCAGCCGCAGCAGGATGCCCGACAGCACGAAGTCGTTGAACGGGCGGCCGTGCGGCAGCGGGCGGGGGAGCAGATCCACCAGCGCCTCCAGGTCGCGCAGCGGCGCCGCGTCGGGAGGCCACCAGTTGTTGGCGATGGTGGGGTCGGTGAGCTCGGCGACGAGCAGTTGCCGGGCGACCTCCGGGTGCCCGTGTTGCAGTTGCTGGTGCGCACGGAACCACGGCGACGGCACGTGGCCCGGCGGGAAGCGCGACACGTCGCCGGTGGCCCACGCCAGTGCTTCCGCCCGAGCGAGTGCTTCCTGCCCCTTCGCTCGGTTGTCGTGCGCTCTACCGGCCGAGATGATCTGCCCGACCGACAGGAGCGGGATGGCCATGAAGATGATGAGGCCGCGCAGGTTCGGCTGCGTGGCCATGTAGAGCATCGTGCCGACGGCCACCACCACGGTGAAGACGATCATGATGCGACGGGAGTGGGTGGGGGAGACGCGGTCGACGGCCTGCTCGAGGATGTTGCCGCCGTCGAACGGCAGGATGGGGATGAGGTTGAACACGCCGATGACCGGGCCGGCCCACAGCGCGGCGAACTGAGTGGGCGTCAGCCCCTCGATCGGCCAGGTGAGCGGCCCGCCGAGCAGTGCGTAGACGATGGTGCCGACGGCGATCTGGATACCGGGGCCGGCGAAGGAGATGCCCACTCGCTCCCACCGCGAGAGCGTGCGAGTGGGGATGAACGACGCGTAGCCGGCCATGAACGCGAGCGTGATCTCTGCCTTGGCCCCGGTGGCACGTGCGGCGACGGCGTGGCCGAGCTCGTGCAGCAGCGTGAACGCGGCGATGAGCGCCGCGAGCGTGAACGCGCCCGACGTGCCCAGCGAACTGGAGTTGGTGAGCGCGATGAGCACCATGAACATCCAGAAGCCGGCGCCGACCCGCACGGGGAACCCGAACAGGCGGAACGCAGCTGACGAGGACGGCATTGCGTGAGCCTACGGGCTGGAACCGACCACAATCGATCGCCTGCGGACGGCGATGTGCGCCGTAGACTCGAACCTCGTGTCATACGTCTTCGCCTTCGACCACAAGCACCGCCGCCCTCCCATGGAGTACAAAGACCTCCTCGGTGGAAAGGGCGCCAACCTCGCCGAGATGACGAGTGTGCTGAAGTTGCCCGTGCCGCCCGGTTTCACCATCTCCACCGATGCGTGCCGCGACTACATGAAGGGCGGTTGGCCCGAGGGCCTCGACGAAGAGATCGCCGCGCACGTGTTCAAGCTCGAGCGCACGATGGGTCGCAAGCTGGGCGATCCGTTCGACCCGCTGCTGGTGTCGGTGCGCTCCGGCGCCAAGTTCTCGATGCCGGGCATGATGGACACCGTCCTCAACCTGGGCCTCAACGACGAGAGCGTGAAGGGCCTCGCGCAGGTCACCAACGACGAGCGCTTCGCGTACGACAGCTACCGCCGCTTCATCGCGATGTACGGCCGCATCGTGCTCAATGTCGACGGCGAACTGTTCGACCACCCGCTCGAGAAGGCGAAGGCCTCGGCCGGCGTGAAGAGCGATGCCGAGCTCACCGCCAAGGCGCTGAAGGACCTGTGCAAGCAGTACCAGGCCGTCGTCAAGAAGGCCACCAAGAAGCCGTTCCCGCAGAAGCCGCGCGAGCAGCTCCGCGGCGCGGTGGAAGCCGTGTTCGCCAGCTGGAACGGCGCCCGCGCCATCGCCTACCGCGTGCGTGAGCGCATCAGCCACGACCTGGGCACCGCGGTCAACGTGCAGACCATGGTGTTCGGCAACCGCGACGAGAACAGCGGCACCGGCGTGGGCTTCACGCGCAACGCTGCCACCGGCGAGAACAAGCCGTACGGCGACTTCCTCATCAACGCCCAGGGCGAGGACGTGGTCGCGGGCATCCGCATGACCGAAGACCTCGATCACATGAAGTTGCACTTCCCCGTGATCCACAAGGAACTGCTGGCCATCTTCGCTCGCCTCGAGCGGCACTACACCGACATGTGCGACACCGAGTTCACCATCGAACAGGGCAAGCTCTGGATGCTGCAGACGCGTGTCGGCAAGCGCACGGGCGCGGCCGCGCTGAAGATGGCGGTCGACATGACCAAGTCGCAGGGCAAGGGCGCCGAACGGTGGAACATCTCCCGTCAGGCAGCCATCATGCGCGTCGGCGCCGATCATCTCGATCAGGTGCTGCACCCTCAGTTCGCGACCAAGGGCAAGGTGCTCGCCAAGGGCCTCGCCGCCTCGCCGGGCGCGGCCGTCGGCAGCGTGTACTTCACCGCCGACGATGCCGTGAACGCCGACGAACGCGGCGAGAAGGTCATCCTCGTCCGTAACGAGACCAGCCCCGAAGACGTGCACGGCATGATGGTCAGCCAGGGCATCCTCACCGCCCGCGGCGGCCTGGTCAGCCACGCTGCCGTCGTCGCCCGTGGCTGGGGCACGCCGGCCATCGTCGGTGCCGACGCTGTGAAGATCCACGGCAAGGCGTTCCACGTCGGCAACATCGTGGTGAACGAAGGCGACGTCATCAGCATCGATGGCACCACCGGTGAGGTCGTGTTGGGTGCGATGACGCTTGCCGCGGCCGAGCCGCCGTCCGAGTTCCACACCATCCTCAAATGGGCCGACGTCGTC
>JAUXQB010000027.1 GCA_030685215.1 Actinomycetota bacterium | reverse complement strand
CTCGTGCTCGACCCCACCTGCGCCGACCCGTACTCGCGGCGAGCGGTGCGCGTGTCGATGGGCGAGATCCTCCACCTGAAGGTGCACCGCTGCCCCAGCTGGCCGTCGCCGCTGCGGTACATCGCCGAGGCGGGCTTCGAGACCTGGGCGCTCACGCCCGACCCCGCGGCCAACAACCTCTACGACATGGGAATGCCCGAGAAGGTGGCGCTGGTCGCCGGCGCCGAAGGGCCGGGCCTCACCGACGAGGCACGCGCGCTCACCGGTTTCGACGTGCGCATCCCGCTGCACGGCGGGGTCGACTCGCTCAACCTCGGCCATGCCCTCGCCATCGCGATGGCGGCCACCTCACCGCCGGTCGTCTGAGCCGACACTCCTCTCCCGTCACTCCGGCGGCGCGTGGCGCTCGCCGATGAACGAGGCGCGCGGGCGGAAGCGCAGCGGCCGTTCCTCGTACTCCTCCATCGCGTGGGCCAGCCACCCGGCGATGCGCGCCGAGACGAAGATCGCCTCGCCGGCATCGTCGGGCATGTCGCCGATCATGCCCAGTGCCGCCAGCGCGAGGTCGACGTTGGGTGGCGGTAACCGTCGCTGAGCAGTCGCGGCGATCAGCTCGTCCACCGCTCGCAGCGCCGGGTGCGGGCCGGCGTCGCGCAACATCTGCAACAGCAGCACCGCTCGCGGGTCGCCCTTCGGGTAGAGCACCTGGCCGAAACCGGGCACGCGGCCGTCGAGCTCGAGCGACATGCTCACCGCGCCGCGCGCAGAAGTGCGCGCGGCGTTGACGAGCAGGCGACGGCAGCGCCGGCTCTCGCCGCCGTGCATCGGTCCGCTGATGGTTCCGAAGCCGGCAGCCACCACCCCGTGCGGGCCGGCGCGAGTGCTCGCGGCCACGCGCGCCGCCAACGTGCTGGCTGCCATCTCGTGGTCGGCCATCAGCACCATCGCCGCGTTGAGTGCACTCATCAGCGGAGGCGTCGCGCGCCGCGGTGAGAGCCGAGCCCAGAGCCGGCCGGCGATGGACCCGCGCACTGCGGTGCCATCCTCGAGCATCAGCCGCGGGCAGCGCCCGTCGCCGTGCACGGGCAACGAGTCGACGATGGTGGCGATCAGTTCGCGTCCGGTGGCGATGACCGAGCGCTGATCGCGTCGGTCGCGCGAACCGAGCGCAGCGTGCGCCGCCAGCAACCGCTGCCGGTCGTGCACGGTGTCGTTGCCGCGGCGTATGAACGACTCGATGTCGATCTGATGGGTCGGCCATGCGGGCGGCGTGGCCGGGAGCTCGCCGCTCCACAACAGCTCTGCCACCTGCTCGAAGGTGACGGTGCGTGCCAGCCGGAACGCGTCGTGACCGCGGAAGCGGATGGCGTGCCCGTCGATCTCGGTGATGCGCGTCTCGATCTCGATCTCGAGCGAGCGGTGCCGGCTGGCCTCGCGTGGGCGGCCGCGCAGCGCGAGCGTCTCCACGTCGGCGGCACGGAACCGGCTGGTGCGATCGACCGGGTCGCGGTGGCTGGTGAGCAGGCCGCGGCTCACGTACGCGTAGATGGTGGCGGGCTTCACGCCCAGCCTGCGGGCGGTTTCGGGGGTCGTCAACCACTGCACGACGTTGACCATAATCAACATTGATCACGAATCTCGGCGGAGGCACTGTTGTCCACATGGCTTCGATCGATTCGTTGATGACCTCCCCGCCCGTCACCGCGCTGGTGAGCGAACCGCTCACTGCAGCCGTCAGCCGCATGCACGACCACCGCGTCGGGTCGGTGGTGGTGATGGAAGGGAGCCGCGCGATCGGCATCGTCACCGAACGCGACGTGCTGCGCGCCACGGCCCAGCCCCTCGGTGAACAGTCGGTGGGCGCAGTGATGACGGCACCGGTCGACACGGTCGACGTGACCACGCCGCTGCCCGACGCGCTGGCGCTGATGCGCGAGCGCGGCTACCGCCACATGCCGGTCACCGACCACGGCAACCCGGTGGGCGTGGTGTCGCTGCGCGACCTGATGCGCGTGGCGTCGATCGGGCCGGCGGAAGTGCCTCGCGGCCTGAAGGGCGTGGTGGTGGCCGACACCGAGGTGGGCGATGTGCGCGGCAGCGAGGGCTTCTACCACTACCGCCAGTACTCGGCGGTCGAGCTCGCCGAGCGGCGGCCGATCGAGGACGTGTGGCGCCTCATGATCGACGGCGCGCTGCCCACGTCGCCGGCCGAGCGTGAAGCCTTCATCGACGAGGTGGCGCAGTTGCGCACCATCCCGAAGTCGGTGCTCGACGTGCTGCCGGCCATCGCCGCGGTGAGCGAGCCGCTGCAGGGTCTGCGCACCGCGCTCTCGCTGGCGGCTGCGGACCGCGGTCTGCAGCCGGTGATCGACATCGACGGCGCGCAGCGGCGCGACGACGCGCTGTTCCTGTGCGCCGTCACGCCCACGCTGCTGTGCGCGCTGCACCGCGTGCGGCTCGGGCACGAGGTGGTGGCACCTCGCGCCGACCTCGGCTACGCGGCCAACTACCTGCACATGCTCACCGGCGTGGAGCCGACTGCTGAGCACGCACGCGCTGTCGAGCAGTACCTCGTCTCCACCATCGACCACGGCTTCAACGCGTCGACGTTCACCGCGCGCGTGGTCGCGTCCACCGGCGCCGACATGGGCGCGTGTGTGGTCGCCGCCATCGGCTCGCTCAGCGGGCCCCTGCACGGTGGCGCTCCCAGTCGCGCGCTCGCGTTGCTCGACGAGATCGGCTCACCCGATCGCATCGACGAGGTCGTAGCACCGATGGTGGAGCGCGGCGACAAGATCATGGGCTTCGGGCACGCGGTGTACTCCACCGACGATCCGAGGTCGGTCATGCTCCGCGGCGTGGCGCGACGCATCGCCGGCGATGAGTCGTCGCGTCGATTGGTCGCGTTCGCGGAGGCCACCGAGGCCGGGGTGATCGACGTGCTCGACCGACTCAAGCCGGGACGCCACATCCGCACCAACGTCGAGTTCTACGCGGGCGTGGTGATGCAGCTGTGCGGCATCCCGCCGGAGATGTTCACGCCCACGTTCGCGTCGAGTCGTGTGATCGGGTGGTGCGCGAACGTGCTCGAGCAGGCGGCCGACAACAAGATCATCCGTCCGAGTGCGCGCTACATCGGCCCGCCTCCCCCGCAGGCGGTGCCCGCGATGACGTGAGGCCGGAGTGCGGTCGGCGCACACGGTTACGCTGAGTCATCCGATCCTCACCGCGCTTCACCGTCTCGGCTGCGGCCTGGCTCATCGGTGTCTCGCTGATGCTGTTCGTCGGCTACCGCACGGTGTTGCGCCAGGCCGATGCGACGACCCAGGGCCGCACGGGCCGCGCGGCCACCACCGACAACTGGCTGGCATCGCTGCAGGTGCTGGACCCGTCGGCGACCATCGAAGCGGTGCTGGCCGCCGACGTGCCGGTGGACCAGGCGATCTTCGTGATCGGGCCGGACGACGACCCCCAGCTCACCATCACGCACTTCACGATCAGCACCCTCGCCTGGCCGCGCCAGGTGGGGCTCATCCGCTGCCGCACGGGAGAGGCGACCGACATCACGGTGCCGACCTCCGACGTGGTCGGCGCCGCGCTGGTGTGGGACCGGACGAGGGTGAGCGAGCCCGACGCACCGGGTCGTGCGATCGGGCCGCATCTCCGCTTGATCACGGGAACGGAGGCGACCCAGTGGGTGTCGTTCTGTTCGCCGTAGCGCTCGCGGTCGCCGCGTGGGCCGGGCTCGGAGTGGTGTTGCTGCTCGCCGACCCTGTGCCCGGCCGCGACACGATCGGGCGGGTGGAGCTGCTGTGCCTGACGGTGCTCTACGGGCTGGGCGTGATGACGCTGCTGTCGTTCGCGGTGGGCGTGCTCACCGACGTCAACACGCGAGCGCCGGTGACGGCGATGTGCGCGCTGGTCGGCGCCACCGGCGTGTGGCGACGGCGCGAGCTGTTGCGCGCATCGTTGCGCTCCGGGCCGCTCGGTGTCGGTGCGTTGGCCAGCGCGATCGCGATCGGTGCGACCAGCGCAGTGGTGTGGTGGTTCGCGCGCCATCAGCCGCTCGGCTGGGACGGCACGGTGATCTGGGAGTTCAAGGCGCAGATGGCGTTCGACAACGGCGGGCGCATCCCGCCCGAGTACTACCGCGACCCCACCCGACTGTGGAGCCATCCGTCGTACCCGCCGTTCATGCCGCTCACCGAAGCGTGGGTCTACGGGTGGTGGCGCGGGCCGCACCAGCAGCACATCAAGGTGCTGTTCCCCGTGTTCTTCGTCGTCGCCGCGGGCATGTTGCACGCCGGCTGCGCACGCCTCGGTGGCGCGCGTCGCTGGGCCGCGGCGCTCGCGCCGGTGTTGCTGCTGTCGGTGCCGATGGTGGTGTTCGGTGAGGGCGGTGCGTCGTCGGGCTACGTCGACTTCCCGCTGGCCGCCTGCTTCCTCGCCGCGGTGGTGCACACGCTTCACCACGCGCGCACGGGCAGCGCGCAGTCACTGCGGTTCGCGGGCACGCTCGCCGCACTGCTGCCGTGGATGAAGCAGGAAGGGCTGGTGCTGTTCGGCACCGTCGTGCTGATGCTGCTCGTTGCCACCATCGCACGACGGCCGTCGGCGGTGCAGTGGCGTCCCATCGGCCGCGCCGCAGCGTGGGCGGTGGTGCCCGGGGTGGTGGTGCTCGGCACCTGGCGGCTGTACCTGCGACACATCGACGCTGAGCTGCGCGACGAGTACCTGCCGTTCACGTTCGACACCTTGCGCACCAACGCCGACCGCACCTCCACCATCGCCGGATCGCTGTGGGACGAGCTGCAGATGTGGGATCGCTGGAGCGTGCTGTGGCCGATGATGCTGCTGGCGACGGTGCTGTGGGTCGTGCGGACGAGAGGTGTCGCGCGGGTGCTGCTGCCGGCGATGGTGGTGCTGCCGATCGCGCTTGACAGCTTCGTCTACTTCTTCAGCGGTTGGGATCCGGTGTCGCGGCACATCGACGCGTCGTTGCCGCGACTGCTGCTGCAGGTCGCGCCGGTCGCGGTGCTCGTGATCGCGCTCACCGCGCCTCGGTTCGCTCGACCCGTCGCGGTCACCGAGCGCGCCGAACTTGACGAAACCTTGCATCTGTAGCGCATCACGCGCTCCCGGCTCCGACGTCCTTTCCACCATCGGCACGGACGACATGACGAAGGGGCACGACATGCAGACTGCAGCGACTGAACACACCGCATGGGTGCAGCAGCGTGGCCAGGCGTCGTTGAGTGGCAACCCGGTCGCAGTGGTCGGCACGGCCGTCGAGTGGGACACGCTGTGCGGGACGGCTCAGGCCACCGTCGCCGGCGTCGACGACAGCCGGCTCATCCTCGTGCACGCCGACGGGTCGTACTTCGCCCTCGAGCCCACCCGGTTCCACACGCTCGCGGACGTGGTCGCGTTCCTGCGCCCGTCGACGTTCATGGGCGATCCCGACCTCGCCGTCGCCTGAGCTCTGCGGCTACGGCAGCGATGTGGTGGTCGCCGCGGCGGCCTGCGCGAGGAACAGTTGGATCGAGTCGTACTCCGCCTGCATGAGTGCGAGCGCCGCAGGGTCGTCGGTGGCGAAGTGTTCGCACCACGACTCGAGGCCGGCTTCGTCGGCGGCCATGTCCTTCTCCAGTTGCGCCCACATCGCATCGCCGAGGTCGGCCTTCAGCGCCACGTAGTCGACACAGAGGTCCACCTGCGCCTGCATCTCCGGCGCACGCGGTGGCACCGTGATGACGACGAGGGTCGTCGACGCGACGGTGGTGGTGGCCTTGGTGTCGTCGGACTCCATGCAGCCCACGAGGGTGAGTGCGAGCAGCCCGACGGCCACCCGCGCGATGACGGTGCTCGATGCCACCCGCCTGCTCGTCGCAGTGCCCACGCGCGGACAGTACCACCGCTGCGAGGGCCGGCCGCCGGGGCCGCGTCACGGCTCGGCGCAGAACTCCACGCCGTGCCGTCCGGAGTAGTGCCGGTTGAGACTGCCGCGCCAATCGTCGATCTGGTCCGCCTGGGGCACGTGGTCGAGGAGCGAGCAGCGCTCGTCCATGGAGAGCGACGTTCCGTCGTCGAGCATTCGCACGAGGTCGACCGCGAACGGAGTCGGTGACGCGGTCTCGACGCGCACCACGGCGGCGTTCAGGCCGAGCTGCACCACCGACCAGCAGACGAGGGCACCCACGGCCAGTGCTGCGACGGCGTGTGTACGAGCTCGATGCGTCACGCGCTCGAGGCCCACCGCGAGCACGATGGCCCAACCCCAGAACGCACCGGCCGCGCCCATGTAGGTGACTCCGGAGTTGACGAGCAGATCTCCCCACTGGGCCGTGGCGGCGAACAGCGCCGAGGTGCCGATGATGACCACGACGATCGGCGGCCACCATGCGACCGACGGCGAGTTCGGTGCCGGCAGCTCGTCGTCGCGGTCGGACCCGCGGCGAACGCTCCAGGTCCACCAGGCTGCACCGCCGACGAGCGTGAACAACGCCAACAACGACGGTCTGGCGATGTCGACCCCGGCTGCTGCGACGGTGCGCTCGGCGCGACCCCAGGTTCCTGCGGGCGCAGTGGTCTGCAGGGAGGTCACCGTTGCGACCAGCGCACGGCCGCGCAACGACACGGCGGTGCCCTGATAGTCGGACTGTGCGACGAAGAGCGACACCGTACGCGACACGAGGATGATCGCAATCGGGGCGAGCAGCGCCGAGCGGGCCGCCAGCGGCACTGCGCTCAGTCGATCGACCCATCTCGAGCCGGGCACGCGATGGACCCAGGCATGCTGCGCCACCATCATCAGTGCAGCCGCCACGAACACGTAGAAGCCTTCGTAGAGCAGCACACCGAACACTCCGAGCACGGTGCACCCCACCGCTGACAGCATGTGCGCGCCGCCTTCACGCACCCGGGCGAGCACTGCCAGGTACCCGAAGCCCACGCAGGTGGCGAGTGCCCCGAAGATGGGATGCACGACGAGCGGGTCGTAGGTGGCCCACACCGTGGTGACCTGTGCGGCGGCGACGAAGCCCAGCGCGACCGGCACCGCACACGTCGCGACAGCACGGCGGGACGGTGCAGCCGAGCGAAGACGGGCCGTGAGGTGAGTGGCCGCGACGAAGGTCGCCAGCGCAGTGACGAGGAAGACCCCGTGATGCACCGTGTTGGCCGTCGTTCCCCAGCCATCCGCGCGCAGCATCGCGCGCTTCAGGCTCTTGTCGAGGGCGAGCCCGAACGGATAGAAGTGGCGGTCGCCACCGGCGAGGAACGTGTCGGTGTGCGCCCGGGCCGCCGACCACGACTCGCCCACCATCGATCGATGGTCCGGTCCGCCGATCCCGAACAGCTTCAACATGTCGTCGGCCTGCGCCGGAACGTCGAGCGACGACCGGATGCCCACCATCACGATGGCGATGCCGATGACCCAGGATGCCCAAGCCGTCCAGCGACCCCGGACGACCTCCGCGATCTGTGATCGACGAGACGACTCAGGTGGGTCGCTCGCCATCGCGCCGACCCTACCGCCGCGCCGGAAGCCTGCGTGGCCGAGTTAGCGCCATCTCGGGAGACTTCGTGTGCGCTGAGTCCCGCTCAGCGAGACACAGCGCACAACTTGTCACGGGCGAGAAAACGAAAGTGGAGACGAGGGGAATCGAACCCCTGACATCTACCTTGCAAAGGTAGCGCTCTGCCAACTGAGCTACGTCCCCGACTGAGTGCCGGTTGGGCGGGCGTCAGGTTATCGGCTCGGGGTGCACGTCGTACTCACGAGAATCGAGCATCGGCGCACGGCAACGGCCGGTCCGACTCCGGTCACGGACACGGCGATCCGTAGGCTCCCGACCCATGGCTCGCACCCCCCGCATCAAGTTCGGCACGTTCCTCGCACCGCACCACCCCATCGGTGAGAGCCCGACGCTGCAGTTCCAGCGCGACCTCGACCTGGCCGCACACCTCGACCGCCTCGGGTACGACGAGTTCTGGGTGGGCGAGCACCACAGCACCGGCTGGGAGATGATCGCCAGCCCGGAGATGTTCCTGGCCGCCGCCGGTCAGCGCAC
>JAUXQB010000330.1 GCA_030685215.1 Actinomycetota bacterium | reverse complement strand
TCATCGACGCCGACGGCACCTACTTGGGCAAGTACCGCAAGCAGCACATCCCGCAGACCAAGGGGTTCTGGGAGAAGTACTACTTCACGCCCGGCACCGGCGGGTACCCCGTGTTCGACACCGCGGTCGGCAAGGTGGGTGTCTACATCTGCTACGACCGCCACTTCCCGGAAGGCTGGCGGGCACTCGGCCTCAACGGCGCCGAGATCGTGTTCAACCCCTCGGCCACCAGCCGTGGCCTCAGCGAGTACCTGTGGCGCCTCGAGCAGCCGGCATCGGCCGTCGCCAACATCTACTACGTCGGTGCCATCAACCGCGTCGGCATCGAGGAGCTCGGCGACAACGACTTCTACGGTCAGAGCTACTTCGTCGACCCGGAAGGCAAGTTCGTGGGCGACGTGGGCGACCCGCACAAGCCCGAGCTCATCGTGCGCGACCTCGATCTCGACATGATCCGCACCGTGCGCGATCGTTGGGCGTTCTACCGTGATCGCCGGCCCGACGCGTACGACGAGCTCGTCGCCCGCTAGTCCGCCACTGCTTCGAGAAGGGGAGATCGAATGGCTCAGACACTCATCAAGAACGGTCAGGTCGTCAGCACCACCGGCGTCATCGCGCAGGACGTGCTCATCGACGGCGAGACCATCCGTGCGCTCGGCGCACCCGGCTACTTCACCGAGGAAGGCGTCGACCGAGTCATCGACGCGGCCGGCAAGTACGTCATCCCCGGCGGCATCGACGTGCACACGCACATGGAGCTGCCCTTCGGCGGCACCTTCGCCAGCGACACGTTCGAGACCGGCAGCAATGCGGCGGCATGGGGCGGCACCACCACCATCATCGACATGGCGGTGCAGCGCTACGGCGAGAACGTGCACGAAGGCCTGGCCGAATGGCACCGCAAGGCCGACGGCAACTGCAGCATCGACTACGCGTTCCACCAGATCATCGGTGGCGTCGACGACCAGTCGCTGAAGGACATGAAGTACCTCGTCGAGCACGAGGGCATCAGCAGCTTCAAGCTGTTCATGGCCTACCCCGGCGTGTTCTACAGCGACGACGGCCAGATCCTGCGTGCCATGCAGACCGCCGCCGAGTGCGGGGCGATGATCATGATGCACGCGGAGAACGGCATCGCCATCGACGTGCTCGTACAGCAGGCACTGGCCCGCGGCGACACCGACCCGAAGTTCCACAGCTACACCCGACCCTCGCCGCTCGAGGCCGAGGCCACGCACCGGGCCATCGTGCTCAGCCACGTCGCAGGCAACGTGCCGCTCTACATCGTGCACATGAGCGCCGGCGATGCACTCAACGAGGTGGCCGCCGCCCGCCACGAGGGCCGCAACGTGTTCGCCGAGACCTGCCCGCAGTACCTCTACCTCACGCTGGAGGAGACGCTCGGCCAGCCCGGCTTCGAAGGCGCCAAGTGGGTGTGCAGCACGCCGGTGCGCAGCAAGGAGCACGACCCGCACTACATCGGCCAGATGGGCCACGGCCACCAGGGCGACCTGTGGAAGGGCCTGCGCATGAACGAGCTCGCCATCGTCAGCACCGACCACTGCCCGTTCTGCATGAAGGACCAGAAGGAGCTCGGTGTCGGCAACTTCGCCGCCATCCCCAACGGCATCGGCGGCGTCGAGCACCGCATGGAACTGCTCTACCAGGGCGTCGTCAACGGCGAGATCTCGCTCGAGCGCTGGGTCGAGACCTGCTGCACCACACCCGCCCGCATGTTCGGTCTCTACCCGAAGAAGGGTGTCATCGCCCCCGGCGCCGATGCCGACGTGGTGGTGTGGGACCCGAACACGACGACCAAGATCGGCATCAACGACAAGCACCACATGAACATGGACCACAGTGCGTGGGAGGGGTGGGTGATCGACGGCAAGGTCGACACCGTCCTGTCGCGTGGCACGGTGGTCATGGAGAACGACACATTCAAGGGCCGGAAAGGTCACGGTCAGTACGTGCGGCGTGGTTTGTCGCAGTACCTGGTCTGACCCTCCCGCTCGGGGCTACGACCACCTTCGCTCCTCGACACGGTCAGGGGAAACCCGCCCCTTCCCTACCGTCTCGTCGTCGAAGCTGCTCGCTCCCCTCGCTGGTTCGCTGAACCCGGCGGCTCCGTCATCTGCTCCTTCGAGAGCATGGTTTTCATTCACTCACTCGGTCACACAGAACTCAGACAACTTCCGGACGGTGGCGTTCTTGCCGTGGGGTTGTGGCTAGCGAAAGGGATTGCACATGAATCGGATTTCTCATTGGGTCGACGGGAAGGTTCTGGAAGGGACTTCGGGGCGGTCGGGGGTTGTTTTCGATCCGGCCACTGGTCAGCAGCAGGCTGCTGTCGATCTGGCTTCCGCGGCTGAGGTCGATCACGCGGTCGCGGTGGCCGCCAAGGCGTTTCCCGAGTGGCGGGCCACGAACCTCTCGCGCCGCGCC
>JAUXQB010000285.1 GCA_030685215.1 Actinomycetota bacterium | reverse complement strand
CCGAGTTCCGCACCATCTGCATCGCGGCACTGGCCCTGCTCGGCATCATCGTGGTCAGCGGCGGGCTGGTGCGACTCACCGGCTCCGGCCTCGGCTGCGACGACTGGCCGAACTGCAACGACTCGCAGCTCGTCGACGTGTCGAACAAGCACGCCGCGATCGAACAGATCAACCGGCTGTTCACGTTCCTGGTCAGCATCGGCGTCGGCCTGGCCGCGCTCGCGGCCTGGTATCGCCGACCGCGCCGGCGCGACCTCACCACTCTCGGGTTCCTGCTGCTCGCGGGCGTGCCCGCGCAGGGTCTCGTCGGCGCGATCGTGGTGTGGACCGATCTGCATCCGGCGATGGTGCAGATGCACTTCGTGCTCTCGATGGTGCTCATCTGGGCTGCGGTCGTCATGCTCGTGCGGTCCGGCGATCCGGATCGCGGCCGGCGAGTGAACGCGGTGGTGCCACGAACCCGGCGCAGGGTCCGTCTGCTCGCGGTGTGGTCGATGCTCGCGATCGCGGTCGGCACGGTGGTCACCGGCACCGGCCCGCACGCGGGCGACGAGGAGGCGAAGCGCTTTTTCGGCAGCGTCGACGACATCAACGGTCGGGCGCTGGTGTGGGTGACGCGCACGCACAGCGTCGTGGTGTGGATCACGGTCGCCATCGCGCTGTCGCTGCTGTGGCACCTGCGCAAGCTCAAGCACGACCGCGAGGTGCTCGACGCGCCGCTCACGGCCTGGCTCATCACCGCGTTCGTGCAGGGCGCCGTCGGCTACGTGCAGTACGCAGGTGGCCTGCCGGTGGGGCTCGTCGCCATCCACCTGGCCGGCGCCACCGTGCTCACCGGGTGCACGGCGTGGTTGTGGACCGCCACCAGCAAGGTGTCGGTGCCTGCATCGGAGCTGCTCGACGCTACGAGGTGAGGCCCTTCGCGAAGGTGACCAGCTTGTCGATGAGCGACGAGAAGAAGCCACCGACTCCGCCGATGAAGTCGACGGTCGCTTGCGCCGAACCGGCTGGGTCCTGCCACAGGTTGATCGCGAAGAACGCGAGTATGAGGTACATCGCAATGCGAGCGGCAGCTTTGGCTTGAACGAGGATGCTTGCCATGGGGGGACCTCCGGAATAGCCGAGCTCAGCTCGGTAGGTCTCCACCCGCTCGAAAGTGTAGCCAGCGCGATCGCGCGTGGCACGGACCTATGCGAGCGCTGCCAACTCGCGCACGCGATCGCGGAACTCGCGCACGGTGTCGTGGATGATGTCGCGCACCGGGCGGACCGACTCGATACGACCCGCCACCTGCCCGCTGAGAGCGATGGACGCCTCCATGTCGCCGCCGAAGTAGAGGTCGAGCGCACTCGCCATCTCCGACATCTCCACATGGTCCTGGTGCTCGAGGCGAGTGGTGCGCTCGGTGCGCAACGCCCGCAGCCCTGGCTTCGAGAAGCGGTTCAGGAACACGGTGTCGGTCTCGGCCGCGGCCACGATGGCCTGCTTCCAGTTGTCGTGCACCGGTGACTCCGCGGCGCTGACCATGCGGGTGCCCATCTGCACGCCTGCCGCGCCGAGGGCGAACGCCGCGGCCATGCCGGCGCCGTCGGTGATGCCGCCGGCGGCGATGATGGGCACGCCCACCTTGCTGGCCACCAGCGGCAGCAGCACCATGCTGGCCACGTCGCGCGGGTTCTTGAAGCCGCCGCCCTCGCCGCCTTCCACCACCAACCCGTCGACACCGGCACCGACGGCCTTCAGCGCGGCGGCGAGCGTGGGCACCACGTGGAAGACGGTGAGCCCGGCCGCCTTCAACTGCGCGGTGTACTTGGTGGGGTCGCCGGCAGAGGTGGTGACGAACCGCACGCCCTGGTCGATGACGAACTGGGCGATGCCGGGATCTCGCACGAAGGCCTGCGCGATGTTGACGCCGAACGGCTTGTCGGTGAGATCGGCCATCTTCGCGATCTCGCCGCGCACGGCATCGAGGTCGCCGCTGGAGGTCTCGATGATGCCCATGCCGCCGGCGTTGCTGACCGCCGAGGCGAGCTGACTGCGAGCGATCCAGCCCATCGGGGCCTGGACGATGGGGTAGTCGACACCGAGCATGTCGGTGATGCGAGTACGAAGCGGTGCGGGTGGCGAGGCGGGCGGAGTGGTCATGACAGCACCGGATCGTAGAGGTGGTGGCAGTCGTTCACCGTCACCAGAGTGGCACCGTGCGCGCCGATGCGTACCGACGTGATGGACGTGTTCTCGATGGTGAACACCAGCGACCGGTGCACGTTGAACAGATGCGCGACGAACGCGTTGATGGAACCACCGTGCGCGACCACGGCGACGCACTCGCCGCGGTGCTGCGGGACCAGACCCTCGATGACACCGGCGACGCGAGCGCGGAACGCGTCGTCGCCCTCGCCGCCGGGGATGCCGTCCCACCGGCCGGTGCGGCTCCAGGCCACCCACTCGGGATCTGCGATCGCGGCCCGGCGACGGAACTCGCCGTTGCCCCAGTCGCCGAGGCGCACCTCCTCGAGGTCGGTGAACTCGATCACCGACAGGTCGCGCGCGGCGGCCAGCGGCTCAGCGGTCTGGCGAGCGCGAGCGAGCTGCGAGCTGTACACCGCGTGGATGGTCTTGCCGGCCAGTCGCGTCGCCAGCTGCGCGGCCTGCTCCACACCGAGCACGTGCAGCGGCGGGTCGGCCGACTCGGGCGAGCCGGGTACCACGTCGGCCGAGCGGCCGTGGCGGATGAGCAGAACCTCGCACTCGTCGGGCTCCGGCCCGCGCAGTGTGGGCTGAGGAACTGCCTGCGTGCTGTCGAGGTGCGTCACGCCGTCACGGTAGCGGTGAGCACGAGACCGATCAGGACCAGGGCGACCCCCACCCACCCTGCGGGCCGGATGGCCTCGTGCACCACCACTGCGCCGAGCAGCGCGGCGGTGATCGGCTCCAGCAGGGTGAGCGTGATCACCGTCGGCGCGGGCAGCGTGCGCAGCGCGATGCCGTAGAGCGTGTACGCCACACCGACGGTGACCACCCCCAGGTACAGCGCCACCCACGGCCCGCCGTCGTGCAGCACCCAGCCGGGGGAGTGCGACAGCAGCAACGGGCTGAGCAGCAGCGCGCCCCCGCAGAACATGGCCGCCATGCTGGCAGTGCTCTCCACTCCCTGCTCGATCTGGTGCTTGCCGACGGTCGCGAACACCGCCCACCCGAGCCCGGCGAGCACGGCGAGCAGGATGCCGACGGGCTCGGCCGCTGACGACTGACCGGCCAGCCCGAGCAGCGCCACACCGACCACGCTGACCGCGGTGCCCACCAGCCAGTGCCGTGCCGGCGCGGTGCGCGCCATCGCGGCGTGGATGACGCCGCTGAGCACTGGCCCGGAGCCGATGGTGACCACCGTGCCGACAGCCACGCCCGTGCGCTCGACCGCGAGGAAGTAGCCCAGCTGG
>JAUXQB010000025.1 GCA_030685215.1 Actinomycetota bacterium | reverse complement strand
CTCGTGCTCGCCGTCGAGCAGCACCGCGGCGCGGTTGCCCTCGTCGATGGCCTGCGCCAAGCGCCGCTCGTCGTCGACCGTGAGCAGGTCGACGCGCCCGATCTCCTTCAGGTACATGCGCACCGTGTCGGCCGTGCTGCCCACATCGCTGCGGTCGGCGTTCATCCGCTGGCTGCGGCGGCGAATGCGACGCGCCAGCAGGCCCTCGGTCTCCTCCACCTCCACCGCGCGCGGGCGATCGAGACCGGTGGGCGTGTCGTCGTGCAGTTCGGCCATGCCGTCGTCGACGGCGATGCCCATGCCGCCGAGCAACGCGTTGACGTCGACCAGCACGTCGGGGGTGAGCTCGATGTGGCGCAGCACACGAGTGATGTCGTCGGCGTGCAGCACCCCGGCGGACGAACCGCGCGCCACCATCGCCCGCCATTCGCCGGCATCGACTCCTTCGTACGGGGTGGAGCCCGTCGACACGTCAGCTGTGCTGTTGATCACTCTCCCCTTCGCTCGAACGTCCTTCGTGCGCCCCTTGGAGCCACCCTAGCAACGCCTCCGCCGCCACGTCTGCCCGCTCCGGCTCCTCCATCTCGTCGAGCGCGACGCGCGCGTCGCGCATCGCCCTCAGTTCGTCGGCCTCGGTCACACCGACCATCTGCGCCAGCCGACGACGCGTCGCGGCAGCGATGAGGTTGCGTGCTTCCAGCACCGGATCCGCGTCGACATCGGCCACTGCCGCGCGCTCGAGGAACTCGCGCGCGTCGGGGTCGGCCAGCTCGAGCGCAGCCTCGATGGCGCCGCCGGCGTCGGCCACCGCGAGGAACGCGCGCCGTGCCACCTCCTCGCCGAACAGGTCTTCCATCAGCCACGGAGCGATGTCGTCCCACCGCTGCAGCAGCATCGCGATGCACACGAACTCGGCGTTCTCGGCGGCACCCACACGACGCACCGGCGCCATGCGGATGACGGGCGCCTTCGTGCGTCGCTCGGCCATCGACACCAGATCGGCCGGCGGGATGCCGACGTGCGTGGCCACCTGACCGGCGTACAGCCGGCGCACCTCCAGGTTGGGGTGCTCGTTGACCAACGCCATCGCCTCGCCCGCCACCTGTGCACGATCCTCCGGCGACCGCAGCCGGCGGCTGTTGAGCACGCGGTTCACGCGGAAGCCGAGAAACGGCAGCGCCTGGTCGACCGCGTGACGCAGGCCCTCTGGGTCGCTGACGCTCAGCTCGCCCGGGTCCTTGCCGTCGGGGAAGCGGGCCACGCTGACGCGCACCTGGTAGCGCTCCTCCCACTCGTAGAAGCGTTGGGCGGCGCCCTGGCCAGCTGCGTCGGCGTCGAATGCGAGCACCACCTGCGACGCGTAGCGCTTCAACAGGCGCACGTGGTCCTCGGTGAGTGCGGTGCCGCAGGTGGCGACCGCACGCTTCACGCCCGCACGGTGGAAGCCGATGACATCGGTGTAGCCCTCGCACACGATGACCTGGTCGGCGGCGACGATGTCGCCCTTCGCCCAGTTGAGTCCGTAGAGCGTCTTCGACTTCGCGTAGATGGGTGTCTCGGACGAGTTCTTGTACTTCGCCGGGTCGGTGCTGCCGGGCAGGATGCGGCCGCCGAAGGCCACCGGCTCACCGTTCTCGGTGAGGATGGGGAACAGCACGCGGGCTCGGAACGAGTCCTGCATGCGGCCAGCCTTGTTGGTGAACCCGAGGCCCGTCTCGCGCAGCACGTCGGCCGGCACGCCGAGGCCCTTGCACAGCGCGTCCCAGTCGTCGGGGGCCCACCCGATCTTGAACGTGCGCGCCGTCTCGCCGGCCAGCCCTCGCTTGCGCAGGTAGTCGCGGGCACCTCGCGCGTCGGGACTGTTGAGCAACTGGTCGTGGTACCAGTCGACCGCCTTGCTCATCGCCTCCACCAGCTGGCGCCGCTTCTGACGAGTGCGGTCGCCCGACTCGCCGGTGGTGTAGCGCAGCTGGATGCCGGCCTTCGCGGCCAGCGACTCGACGGCGGTGACGAAGTCGACGTGGTCGATCTCCTGCACGAACTTGAACACGTCGCCCGCGGCGCCGCAGCCGAAGCAGCGGTAGCGACCCGTCTGGTCGCGCACGTTGAACGACGGCGACCGCTCGGCGTGGAACGGGCACAAGCCCACCCAGTTGCTGCCGCCCTTGCGCAGCGCGACGTACTGCTGCACCACGTCGGAGAGCACCAGCGAGGCACGCAGCCGCTCCAGATCCTCGTCGACGATGGCCATTCGCTGCACCCTACCGGCGCCCACCACCGACCCGGGAAGGGGTCAGCGTTCGTCGGGCGGAGGCATGTCCTCGGGGATCTCGATGACGTCGGGCTCGGTGGTGGAGCGGATGGAGAAGCCGACCGACGCGGCCAGCACGAGGGCGATGACCAGCAGCGACAGCCACGTGGGGATGTGGTACCAGTCGTGGATGATCATCTTGATGCCGACGAAGGCGAGGATGATGGCGAGGCCCTGCTGCAGGTAGCTGAACCGCGCGTGCATGTCGGCGAGCAGGAAGTAGAGCGCTCGCAGACCGAGGATGGCGAACGCGTTCGAGGCGAACACGATGAACTGCTCGTGACTCACCGCCAGCACTGCCGGCACCGAGTCCACGGCGAACAGCACGTCGGTCATCTCGATGAGCAGCAGCACCGCGAAGAGCGGTGTGCCGAGGCGCTTGCCGTTGACGCGCGTGAACAACTTCTGCCCGTCGAGCTCATCGGTGAGCGGCACCACCTTGTGCACCAGCTTCAGGAACTTGCTGTTCGCCGGGTCGACGTGATCGCTGTCGGAGAACACCAACTTGCCGGCGGTGAACAGCAGGAACGCGCCGAACACGTAGAGCACCCACTCGAACTTCTCGATGAGCGCGATGCCCGCGAAGATGAAGATGGCCCGCATGATGAGGGCGCCGAAGATGCCCCAGAACAGCACGCGGTGCTGGTAGCGCGGCGGCACCTTGAAGTAGCTGAGGATGAGCGCCCACACGAACACGTTGTCGATGCTGAGGCTCTTCTCGATGAGGTAGCCCGAGTAGTACTCGCCGGCCGCTCCCCCACCGAAACCCCACCACACGGCCAAGCCGAACGCGAGCCCGATGGAGATCCACACCGCCGACTCGATGGCCGCCTCGCGAGTGCGGATCTCGTGGCTCTCGCGGTGCACCACCAGCAGGTCGACGAGCAACAGGATGGAGATGACGACCAGCAGGCCGATCCACCAGCCGGCCGCGACGTCGAGGTCGACGAACGAGCCCTTCGACTCATCGGTCGCGGCGGGCAGGAAGGTGAGCAGACCGGTGGCGAGCACCTGCATGCGGGATTACTTCGTTTCGGTCTTCGAGCCGCCGATGATCGCCTGTGCCGATGCGAGGCGTGCGATGGGCACGCGGAACGGGCTGCAGCTGACGTAGTCGAGACCGGCTTCGTAGAACAACTGGATGCTCTCCGGGTCGCCGCCGTGCTCACCGCACACACCGAGCTTGAGGCCCTTCTTCACCGAGCGACCGCGAGTGGCGCCCAGCTTGACCAGCTCGCCGACACCACCGACGTCGATGGTCTCGAACGGGTTGCGCTTGAGCAGGCCCTGCTCGAGGTAGGCGGGCATCATCTTGCTCTCGATGTCGTCGCGGCTGAAGCCGAACGTCATCTGCGTGAGGTCGTTGGTGCCGAAGCTGAAGAAGTCGGCTTCCTCGGCGATCTCGTCGGCGCGGATGGCGGCACGCGGGGTCTCGATCATGGTGCCGATGGTGACGTGCGGCTTGTTCTTCAAGCCCTTCACCGCGCGGTCGATCTCGGTCTGCACCCAGCTGCGGGCCAACTGCAGCTCTTCACGGGTGACCGTGAGCGGGATCATCACCTCGACGATGGGGTTCTTGCCCTTCTTGCGCAGCGAGGCGGCCGCGGCCATGAGCGCCCGCACCTGCATTGCGTAGAGGCCCGGCTTCACGACACCGAGGCGCACGCCGCGGGTACCGATCATCGGGTTGTGCTCTGCCCACTCCTCGGCGGCCTTCAGCTCGGCCGTCTCGCTCTTGGTGAGGCCCTTGGTGGCCTGCTTGATGCGCAGCTCCTCGGCCGACGGCAGGACCTCGTGCAGCGGCGGGTCGAGCAGGCGCACGGTGACGGGCAGACCGTCCATCGCGAGCAGGATCTCCTCGAAGTCGATCTGCTGCACCCGGCCCAGCTCGGCCAGCGCTTCGTCCTCTTCGGCCGGCGTGTCGGCGAGGATCATCTGACGCACCACCGGCAGGCGGTCGGGAGCCAGGAACATGTGCTCGGTGCGGCACAGGCCGATGCCCTCGGCGCCGAGCTCGCGAGCGTTGGTGGCGTCTTCGCCGGTGTCGGCGTTGGCGCGCACGCCCATCTTCCCGCGGCGCACGACGTCGGCCCACTTCAAGATGGTGTGGAACTCGGGCGGCGGCTCGGCGGCGGCCAGCTCCATCGCACCCAGCACGACTTCACCGGTGGTGCCGTCGATGCTGATGACATCGCCTTCGTTGACGACGATGCCGCCCACGTGGAACGACTTGCCCTCGATCTTCACCGACTCGGCGCCGACGATGGCCGGGGTGCCCCAGCCGCGGGCGACCACGGCGGCGTGGCTGACGAGGCCACCGCGAGCGGTGAGGATGCCCTGGCTCACCATCATGCCGTGCACGTCTTCCGGGCTGGTCTCGTTGCGAACGAGGATGACGGCTTCGCCACGCTCGTCGGCGTCGACCGCGTCGTCGGCGGTGAAGTACACCTTGCCGACCGCGGCGCCGGGCGACGCGGCGAGGCCCTTGGCCAACACCTTGCCCTTGTTGGCGAACTGCGGGTGCAGCACCTGGTCGAGGTGGTCGGCGCCCACGCGCATGATGGCTTCCTGCTTGGAGATGCTCCACTTGGCCGAGCCCTTGCCCTGCTGGCGGGTCATGTCGACCGCCATGCGCAGTGCGGCAGCGCCGGTGCGCTTGCCCACGCGGGTCTGCAGCATCCAGAGCTTGCCCTGCTCGATGGTGAACTCGGTGTCGCACATGTCGGTGTAGTGCCGCTCGAGGCGGGCGAAGATGTCGAGCAGTTCCTTGTGGATGACCGGGAAGTGCAACTTCATGTGGTCGAGGTCTTCGGTGTTGCGGATGCCGGCAACCACGTCTTCGCCCTGCGCGTTGATGAGGAAGTCGCCGTAGGGCTTGTTCTCGCCGGTGGCCGCGTTGCGCGTGAAACCGACGCCGGTGCCACTGTTCTCGTCGCGGTTGCCGAACACCATCGTCTGCACGTTGACGGCAGTGCCGAGGTCGTGGCTGATGCGCTCACGCACGCGATAGGCGATGGCGCGAGCGCCGTTCCAGCTGGCGAACACGGCTTCGACGGCACCGCGCAACTGATCGCGCGGCTTCTGCGGGAAGGGCTTCTTGGTGGCCTTCTTGACGACGGCCTGGTACTGCTTGCACAGCTCCTTGAGCGCCTTGGCGGTGAGCTCGGCATCGGTCTTCACGCCGGCCGCGGCCTTCGCCTTCTCGAGCGGGTGGTCGAACAGCTCGCCGTCGACACCGAGCACGATGCGGCCGTACATCGCG
>JAUXQB010000304.1 GCA_030685215.1 Actinomycetota bacterium | reverse complement strand
GCATCACCCGCGTGCAGCCCGACGGCTCGAAGGAGACGGTCGCCGAGATCGAGGGCGGGCCGAACGGCGCGGCCATCGGGCCCGACGGTGCGCTGTACCTGTGCAACAACGGCGGGTGCTTCACGCCGGTGGAGCTGGGGGAGTTGCTGCTGCCCGGCGCGTTCGACCCGGCGCGCTACATCGGTGGCCGCATCCAACGCGTCGACCTTGCCACCGGTGAGGTGACCGATCTGTACACCGAGTGCGACGGCCGCCCGCTTCGGGCGCCGAACGATCTGGTCTTCGACGCACACGGCGGCTTCTGGTTCACCGACCACGGCATCCGCGACCACCATGCGCGCACGAGCGACCTCACCGGCATCTACTACGCGAAGGCCGACGGCAGCCACATCAGCGAGCAGGTCTTCCCGGTGGAGGGACCCAACGGCATCGGCCTCTCGCCCGACGGCAACACGCTCTACTGGGCCGAGACCACCACCGGGCGAGTGATCCGGCGCACCATCGCGTCGCCCGGCGTCCTCGCGCCCGCCATCCCGCTCGACACCTCCACCTGCTTGGCCGGTCTGCCCGGCTACCAGCTGCTCGACTCGCTGGCCGTCGACGGCGAGGGCAACGTGTGTGTGGCCACGCTCATCAACGGCGGGGTCACCGTCATCTCGCCCACCGACGGCAGCACCACGCACATCGCCACCGGCGACCTGCTCACCACCAACATCTGCTTCGGCGACCGCGACCGCAGCGGCGAGTATCGCGACGCCTACATCACCGCCAGCGGCACCGGCAAGCTGCTGCACATGCGCTGGCCGACGAACGGCCTGCGCCTGAACTGCCTCTAGTTCGATCCGTATCGGCGGTTGATATCAGTTTGATGGGAGTGATATCATCCGTCGATGAAGCAATTGCTCCTTCGGGTCCCAGATGAGCTCCATGAGCGACTTGCTCGCCGCGCAGTTGCGGAGGGCATGAGCGTGAACGCGCTCGCCACCGGTGTGCTCGACGTCGCAGTCACCGATGCGGGCGGCACGCCGAAGTCGACGCTGCGGGCGAGGGCCACGGCGCTCGGCTTGTCGGCACCGACGGCACTCGCTGCATCCGCTCCGCCGATGGCGGAGGTGCATGCGCTGTTGTCGGGTCTGACGCTCGACGCCGATGAGCTGCTCGACGAGCAGCGAGACCCGGGTTGAGGATCGCGTACGTCGACTCGTCGGTGATCGTTCGTCGCTACCTTCCGGGCGACGCCGGTCATCGCGATGCGGCTGAGCTGTTCGCCGAGATCGACACAGCGACGGTCAGCTCCACACTCGCTCGCATCGAGGTGTCGGGTGCATTGGTGCGCGCCGCTCGACATGCGGGGATCGACCCGTCCGTGTTGTTGGCGCGATTCGAGCAGGACATCGCGGGCGGCGATCCGTTGATCGTGTCGCCCGACCAGGCTGCCGTCGAGTCGAGTGCGCTCGACCTGGTCCGCCGACACGCCATCCGCGCTCTCGACGCGCTCCACGTGGCCGCGGCAGTCATCGTGCTCGCCGAGCTGGTCGGCCCCGGCGACGTCGCCGTGTTCGTCTCGCGCGACAACGCGCAGGCTGCCGCAGCGCGAGCAAGTGGGCTCGCCACCGGCTGACCGGTGAGTCGACGCGATGGTGCCGACTGCCGAGTTGGCGTCTGAACTACCTCTAGCCTGGGCGCATGGCCCAGCACTTCTACGTCGAGACTTTGGGCTGCCCGAAGAACCAGGTCGACAGCGACAAGCTCATCGGCACCCTGCTCGCCGATGGCATGACCGCCACCGACGACCCTGGCCTCGCCGACCTGGTGGTGGTGAACACCTGCGCATTCATCGACGAGGCGCGCAAGGAGAGCATCGACACCATCCTGGCGCTCGACGACCGACGCAAGAGCGGGGGCCGGCTGGTGGTCACCGGGTGCATGGCCGAGCGCTACGGCAGCGAACTGGCGGAAGCGTTGCCGGAGGTCGACCAGGTCGCCGGCTTCGGCGTGCCGGTGAACCTGCTGGCCACGCGCCCCGGCAAGAAGTCCATCGCGGTGTCGGCAGCTCCCATCCCCACGCTCGACCTGCTCAACCTGCCGCGGCCGAAGTCGTCGAGCCCGTGGGCCTACGTGAAGATCGCCGAGGGGTGCGATCGCAGCTGCGGATTCTGCGCCATCCCGTCGTTCCGCGGTCCGCAACGCAGCCGCGACATCGCGTCCATCCTCGGCGAGGTCGAGCAGCTCGAGGCGCAGGAGATCGTGCTGGTCGCTCAAGACCTGGCGAGCTACGGCAAGGATCGCCCCGACGAACTGGGCGCCGGTTCGATCGTGCCGCTCGTGCGCGCTGTCGCCGAGCACGCCGCGTGGACGCGGCTGTTGTACCTGTACCCGAGCGATCTGAGCGACGAGCTGATCGATGCCATCTGCTCCACGGGCGTGCCGTACTTCGACCTCTCGCTGCAGCACGTGAGCAAGCCGTTGCTGCGTCGTATGCGCCGCTGGGGCGACGGCGATCGGTTCCTGCGGCGCATCGCCGACATCCGCGACCGCGAGCCCACCGCGGCGTTCCGCAGCAACTTCATCGTCGGTTACCCGGGGGAGACCGAGGAGGACCACGACCAGTTGCTGGCCTTCGTGGAGGAAGCACAGCTCGACTGGTGCGGCTTCTTCGCGTACAGCCCGGAGGACGGCACGTACGCGATGGGCCTCGACGGCGCGGTCGACACGCACCTGATGCACGAGCGGCTGGCCGAGCTGCGCGAGATGCAGGACGACATCACCGCGCGCCGCCGCGACGACCTCATCGGCGACGTGCTGACGGTGCTCGTCGACTCGCCGGGCGAGGCGCGCAGCACGCGCGAGGCTCCTGAGATCGACGGCATCATCGAGGTCCCCGCGCATCTGACCGTGGGTCAGTTCCACCAGGTGCGTATCGTCGACGCCATGGGCCCAGACCTCACTGCCGAGTCAGTCTGATGCCGGTCGATCCGTCGGCGGTGAAGACCTGGGCGAACTTGGTCACCGTGGCGCGGGTGCTCATCGCACCGCTGATGCTGGTGCTCATCCCCGACGAGCCGGGCGGCACCTGGGCGGCGTTCGCGTTGTGGTTCCTGCTGTGCTCCAGCGACGGCGTCGACGGCTACCTGGCTCGCCGGCACGGTGCCACCAACCTGGGGGCGTTCCTCGACCCGCTCGCCGACAAGATCCTCGTGCTCGGGGCCATGGCCATCCTGGTCGCCAACGACACGTTCTGGATCGTGCCGGTGGTCATCACGGTCACGCGCGAGCTGCTCATCAGCCTGTACCGCACCTTCGTCGGTGCTCGCGGTGTCAGCGTGCCGGCCAGCAAGATCGCGAAGTGGAAGACCTTCGTGCAGCAGCTCGCCGTCGGCTTCGCCATCATGCCGCCCACCGCGCTCGACGCGAAGTGGCTGTGGAACGGACTGCTGTGGATCTCGGTGGTGCTCGCGCTCATCAGTGGCGGGCAGTACGTGTACCGCGCGATGAAGGCCGACCCACTGCCGGCACCGGCCCCCGACGCCGACTTCTCGCTGTGAGCTGCCATGCGTTGTGACGTCGTCGCCATCGGTACCGAGCTGCTGCTCGGCCAGATCACCGACACCAACAGTCAGTGGATCGGCGAACAGCTGGCCGCCGCGGGCATCGACTCGCTGCTGCAGGTGAAGGTGGGCGACAACCTCGGTCGCATGGAGACCGTGCTGCGTCGCGTGCTGGCCGACGCCGATGCCGTCATCGTGTGCGGTGGGCTCGGGCCCACGCACGACGACCTCACTCGCGACGCCATTGCGGCGGTGATGGGCGCCGAGCTGCAGCCCGATCAGGCCGTGGCCGATGTGATTCGCCGGATGTTCGAGTCGCGTGGTCGCCGGATGGCCGACAACAACCTGCGCCAGGCACTGGTGCCGGTGGGGGCGACCATCATCCCGCAGACGCGCGGCACGGCGCCGGGGCTGGTGTGCCCGGTGGTGCTCGACGGGGTGGCGAAGGTCATCTACGCCGTGCCAGGGGTGCCGCACGAGATGAAGGACATGGTGCAGCGCGCGGTGCTGCCCGATCTGCTTGCTCGTGCGGGTGAGGCCAACGTCATCGTCAGTCGCACCCTGCGCACGTGGGGTGAGAGCGAGAGCGGGCTCAACGAGCGGCTCGACCCCATCATCGACCGGCTCGAGACGCTGGGCAACCCGACGCTCGCGTTCCTGGCCAGTGGTTGGGAGGGCATCAAGGTGCGCCTCACTGCCAAGGCGGCCACCGAGGCCGATGCGCAGGTGCTGCTCGCCACCTGGGAGGCCGAGGTGCGTTCGCTCATCGACGACCTCGTGTTCGGCATCGACGAGGAGACGATGGAGTCGGTGGTGCTGCAGCTGCTGCGCGAGCGCGACTGGTCGCTGGGGCTCGCCGAGTCGGTCACCGGCGGGCTGGTCGCCGGTCGCATCACCAACGTGCCCGGTGCCAGCGACGTGTTCCGCGGTGGCGTCGTCAGCTACGCGAGTGACGTGAAGTTCGATCTGCTCGGTGTGCCGCAGGGCCCGGTGGTCAGCGAGGCCGCGGCCGCGGCGATGGCGCGCGGCGCGCAGCGGGTGCTGCACAGTCATGTGGTGCTGTCGCTCACCGGCGTGGCCGGACCCGCCGAGCAGGACGGCATGCCCGTCGGCACGCTGTGCGTGGGCATCGCCATCGGCGACGAGGTGCTGACGCGCACGTTGCGCCTGCCGGGCCAGCGCGACCAGATGCGTCAGATGAGCGTGATCAGCGCGCTCGATCTCCTCCGTCGCACCTTGCTCGCCCTCTAGGCTGCACACCGCGCCTCCGTAGCTCAACGGATAGAGCAGCGGGTTTCTACCCCGTTGGTTGGGAGTTCGAGTCTCTCCGGAGGCACCGGGAACAGTGTTTCGATCGCCGCCGTCGCGGCTACAGACGTGCCGACAACATCGGTGCCCGATGGCCGACAGTGCCGCATCGGAAACGTGACGCGCGTTAGTCTCGCAACACAGAGTGACCGATATCGACGAATTGATGAAAGATGTTGGATCAACAATTCAATCAGAGGGTGCGTGCTAACATGCCGAGCGTGACGGGAATCCACGATCGTCGGCGCGCCCTCACCAAAGGGCAGCGCACACGCGAACGTCTGCTGCGAGCGGCCATCGACCGCTTCGGCGGTCAGGGCTACCGCTCCACCTCGGTCAGCCAGCTCAGCCGCGACGCAGGGCTCACGCCGGCCGCGGCATACGCGTACTTCGACGACAAGGAGTCGTTCTGGAAGGCCGCCATCCAGGCCGACCTCGACCTGCTGCGCAGCGAGGTGCTGGCCGGCATCGCGCACAGCGAACGCCCCATCGTCGACATGATGCTGTCGCTCATCGACGGTGTGCAGCGGCATCCGCTCGCGCATCGCGTGATTGTCGAGGGTTCGGCGGCCGACCTGCAGTTGGTGCTCGCGCACCGGTTGTTCGCCAGCACCACACGGCAGATCGAGCAGGGTCTCGCGGCCCGCCAGGCCGATGGTCGCCTGTCGAACTCGGTGCCCGCCGATCAGCTCGCACTGGGCATGGAGACCATCGCGTTCTCGATGGTGCTCTCGCTGGTACGAGCGGGCGTGGAGAGCGAGCGGCATCGCATCGAGGCCGTGGTGGCGCTGCTGCACGCCGCAGCGGGTGGGCCACCGACGCCCGACGAACGTCGTCGCTGACAGCGGTCGACTCTCAAGATTCTCGCGAGAAGACTCCAGATCACAGGTCGACGAGCCGATGAATGGTTCGTGCACGAAGAGGTTCCCGGCCGGCGCCGACGAGTGGACCTGATGAGCGCGTCCTGGTCGGTGGTGTGCATCGACCTCGCGATGGTGGTGTGCCTGGTGTCGATCGCCAAGGCGTTGAGCGACCTCGCCGGCTCGCCCACCGCACAGTGGGTGTGGTTCGTCGGCTTGTCGTCGGTGTTCGTGTTCGTGTTCGTGGCGCTGCCCTTGCGATCGATGTTGCTCCGTCAGCGGCGCGGGCTGCAGCACGCGACGCAGATCGCGCGGCAGCAGGCGGTGACCGATCCGCTCACGGGCCTGCTCAACCGGCGCAGCCTCGACGACGTGGTGCGCAGCCTGCTCAGCGAGTCGGTGCCGTTCTCGGTGTCGATCTGCGACCTCGACCGGTTCAAGCAGCTCAACGACTCGCACGGTCACGACGTGGGCGACCGGGCCCTCCGCGTGTTCGCGACCGCGCTGCGGTCGGTGGTGCGCAACGGCGATTTCGTCGCCAGGGTGGGTGGCGAGGAGTTCGTGATCATCCTGCCCGACGCGTCGAAGCACATCGGGTACGGCGTGCTCGAGCGGGCTCGGCGCGAACTGGGCGCCAGACTCGTCCACGAGATGCTGCCCGAGTTCACCTTCAGTGCCGGTGTCGCCGACACCAGCGAGGGCGAGCACTGGGACGAACTGCTGCGGATGGCCGACCAGCGGCTGCTGGCCGCCAAGCGCAGCGGTCGCAACCAGGTGCTGGTCACCAGCTGCGGGTGAGCAGGCACCACGCGATCGGCGGGGGGAAATCGTCATTTTCGGCCTACCCTGGAGCAGTCCCCAGGGGGCGCTGGAACGTTGCGCCTACACCTACATGCGCGAGGTCAACACTTGAAGTTCAAGAAGGGCGACACCGTCATCTACCCGCAGCACGGTGCATGCATCGTCGTCGGCACCAAGAAGATGGAGGCCTTCGGCAGTACGCAGGAGTACCTCATCCTGAAGACGGTCATCAATGAGATGACGCTGTCGGTGCCCACGCTGAAGGCCAGCGAAGTGGGTGTCCGTCCGCCGGTGAACCCGGAGGAGCTGGAAGACCTCGTGGCCGTGCTCAGCAAGCCCGATCCGCGCGTGCCCTCCAACTGGAGCCGGCGGTTCAAGAACCACCAGGAGAAGCTGAAGAGCGGCGACGTGTACCAGGTGGCGGAAGTGGTCCGCAACCTTGCTGCTCGCAACCGCGACGCCTCGTTGTCGGCCGCCGAGCGCACCATGTACGACCGTGCGCGCATCAACCTCATCAGCGAGATCGCTCCCGCGTTGAAGGTGAGCGCCGAGGAAGCCGAGCGCTACCTCGACGAGGCGCTGGCCAAGGGTGTGCTGAAGCCTGCGAAGGAACCGGCCAAGAAGAAGGCCTGATCCGCGGTTGCGCCTGGCGCGATGTCGCGCCGTCTAGCCTCCGTCGCATGACGGCACCCGGCATGCTCACCCGCGACGAACTCGAAACCTTCATCCGCAACGGTCAGGTCGACACGGTGCTGATGGTGTTCCCCGACCTGCAGGGCAGGTTGGTGGGCAAGCGCACCACCGGGCGCTTCTTCCTGCAGAGCGTCGCCGACGCGGGCACGGAGAACTGCGACTACCTCATCGCCTGCGACATGGACAACAACCCGGTGCCGGGCTATCGCTTCACCAGTTACGAGCAGGGGTACGGCGACATGCTGGCGAAGGCCGACTGGAGCACCGTTCGCCTGATCCCGTGGGTGGAGAAGACGGCGATGATCATGTGCAACCTGCTCGACGTCGACACGCGCGAGCTGGTCAGCGTGGCGCCGCGCAGCATCCTGCAGGCGCAGGTCGACGCCGCGGCCGACATGGGGTTCCTGCCGATGGTGGCCAGCGAGATCGAGTTCTACCTGTTCCGCGACACGTACGACGAGGCTCACGACAAGGGCTACCGCGACCTGAAGCCGCACTCGCCGTGGCTCGAGGACTACCACATCCTGCAGACCACGAAGGACGAGTACATCCTCGGTGCCATCCGTCGCGGCCTCGAGGCAGCCGGGGTGCCGGTGGAGTTCAGCAAGGGCGAGGCTGGCAAGGGGCAGCACGAGATCAACCTCGACTACACCACCGCGGTGGAGATGGCCGACCGCAACAGCGTGTACAAGCTGGCGGCGAAGGAGATCGCGCACTTCAACGGACGCTCGGTGAGCTTCATGGCGAAGTACGACTTCAACGACACCGGCTCGTCGTGCCACATCCACTCCAGCCTGTGGAGCATGGACGGCGAGACCGCGGTGTTCGACGACCACCACGGGCCGCACGGCATGAGCCAGACGTTCCAGCACTACCTCGCCGGCCAGATCGCCACTGCGCGCGAGTTCAGCCTGCTGTGGGCGCCCACCATCAACAGCTACAAGCGATTCCAGCTCGGGTCCTGGGCGCCCACCGGTGTCGGCTGGGGAATCGACAACCGCACGCTCGGGTTCCGCAAGGTGGGCCACGGGAAGGGCACGCGGGTCGAGTGTCGCATCCCCGGCAGCGACGCGAACAGCTACTTCGCGTTCGCCGGCACGCTGGCCGGTGGGCTCTACGGCATCAAGAACGAACTGCCGCTGGGTGAGCCCTTCATGGGCAACGGCTACGAAGCCCCCGACATCCCGCGCATCCCGTGGAGCATCGTCGACGCCATCCGTCTGTGGGAGGAGAGCACCATCGCCCGCGAGTGCTTCGGCGACGACGTGCACCACCACATCCTCACGATGGCCAAGGCCGAGTGGGAGGCGTTCAACCAGACCGTCACCGACTGGGAGCTGCGTCGCTACTGGGAACGCATCTAGTTCCGCACAGGTCGACGATTTCCGCGGGGCAGGACCGTCGAGGTCCGGACGGACAGGAGGGTACGGGACGACCGGTACGTGTGAGGTTCGAGCGCGACCGAGGGCACCCGGTCGGAAGACGGTTCGCTGGCGCGGCGTGCACGGCTGCGGTGCTGTTCGCGCAGCGGCGTGCGACCGACGCGCAGCCTCGACCGACGAGTCTCCTTCCATCTCTCCCGGTCTGGTCGCACGAACCCCACGGTGAGTGTGGGATTCGTAGGACCAGACGCCTCAACTGCGCGTCGGTATCCGCTTGTCGTGAGCCTGCAGACGTGCGAGATCGGAGTGGCGTCAGGGTTCGAAGGTGACGGTGACGGGAAGGTGGTCGCTGAGCTGGGCCCACTGGTCGCCGCCGTCGGGGGTGATCGACTCGACGAAGGTGGCGTCGTCGGGCAGGAGCACGTAGTCGAGGCGTTGGTACGGCACGGCCGACGGGTTGGTGGAGTCGCCGCCCGGGTCGACGAGGCCGACGGTGCGGAACTCGCGCAGCACGTCGACGGTGCTCTCGCCGGTGGTGTTGAGGTCGCCGGTGAGGGCGATGGTGGGCGAGGGGTCGGCGCTGACACGAGACGCGGCGCGACGGGCCTGCGCGATGCGCTGGTCCTCGTTGTCGCTGGCGAGATGCGTGTTGAACAGTCGCAGCGAGCCGTCGCGACGCGTGATCGTGGCCGCCATCACCACCCGGTGCTTGTACAGCCAGGTGCTCACGCCGGGCGAGATGCTGGCCGACATCGGATCGGAGACGGCCCACGGCGAGAGGATGGCGATGCCCTCCGCGCGCCACCACAGCAACGGGGTGTACGGGTAGTGCTTGCGGGCCCAACTCCATCGCCAGCCGAGCTCGTGTGCGAGCACGCGGACCTGCCCCTTGCGCACCTCCTGCAGCGACAACGCATCGGGTGCCTGCTCGCGCACCCGCGTGGCGATCTCGCCCAGGTCTGGCCGATGCGAGCCGAGAATGTTCCAGGTCGTCACTCGCCAGGCCGTCATTGGGGACCAGTTTGGCGCATCCGCTACCGTGACACGCTTATGAGTCGTCTTGCGGGCAGAGTTGCCATCGTCACCGGTGCGTCGTCAGGGTTGGGTCGTGTGGGCGCGGAGCGCTTCGCCGCGGAAGGCGCGAAGGTGGTCATCGCCGACATCACCGATGGCGACGAAGCCGTCGAGGCCATCGATGCCGCCGGCGGCGAGGCGAGCTTCGTGCGCTGCGACGTGACCGACGAGGCCAGCATCAAGAACGCCGTCGAGTTCGCGGTCGAGACCTACGGCGGCCTCCACATCCTGTACAACAACGCCGGTGTGATGCTCGGCGACGACGACAACCCCGTCACCACCAGCGTCGCCACGTACCAGAAGACGATGGACATCAACGTGCTCGGCACGCTGCTCGGCTGCAAGTACGCCATCCCGGCGATGCTCGACAGCGTGAACGCCGGCGGTCCGTCGGCGAGCATCGTCAACGTCGCGTCGTTCGTGGCGCACATGGGTGCTGCCACTCCGCAAGTGGCCTACACCGCGTCGAAGGGCGCTGTGCTGGCGATGACGCGCGAGATCGCCACCATCTACGCGCGCCAGGGCATCCGCTGCAACGCGCTGTGCCCGGGGCCCATCATGACGCCGCTGCTGGCCAAGTTCCTGAGCGACGACGAGAAGCGCAACCGCCGGCTCGTGCACATCCCGATGGGACGCTTCGGCGAACCGATCGAGATCGCGAACGGAGCACTCTTCCTCGCCAGCGACGAGAGCAGCTGGATGACCGGCCAGTCGCTCATCATCGACGGCGGCATCACCTCGGCCTACGTCACGCCCGAGTGACGACATGAGCCTCCATGGGGCCGACGCCGCGGTGGGCGACCTCGATCGGCGCGTGCTCGCCTGGATGCGCAATCGCATCGCCGGTTCACCGGTGGGCGTCGTCGGCGACAAGGGATGGCTCGACGCCAACCTCGCCGGCTCGATCACCGACGACGGCCTCGGGCTCGACGGTGCGTGGCGCTCGTTCACCGAGGTGCTCGCGCCGAACAACATCGGGCTCGACAGCGAGCGCTTCCTCGCGTTCATCCCGCTCTCGCCCTCGGTGGCCGGCGTGTGGATGGACGCCATCTGTGGCACGGCCAACTTCTCCGCCGAGTCGTGGCTGGAGGGCGCCGGGGCGGTGGCCGCCGAGAACCAGGTGCTGCAACTCCTGATCGACACCGCGGGCATGCACGAGGGCGCTGCCGGTTGCTTCATGAGTGGGGGCAGCATCGGCAACCTGTCGGCGCTGGCCGTCGCACGCGACCAGGCCGGCGCTCGTCGCTCGGTCGTGGTCGCCGACACCGCGCACGCGTCGGTCGCGAACGCGCTGCGTCTGCTGGGAATGGAGCCGCTCGACGTGCCCACCGGGCCCGAGTCGCGTCTCACCACCGACGCGATCCGCTCGGCCATCGGCGATCGGCGCGACGTGGCCGCGGTGGTGGCGGCCGGTGGGTCCACCAACGCCGGTGTCGTCGACGATCTCGCCGGCTGCGCCGATGTCGCGGAGGAGCTCGGCGCGTGGTTCCACGTGGACGGTGCGTACGGGCTCACCGCGATGCTGCTGCCCGAGATGCGACCGCGCTTCGACGGCATCGAGCGCGCCGACTCGTTCATCGTCGACCCGCACAAGTGGATGTTC
>JAUXQB010000303.1 GCA_030685215.1 Actinomycetota bacterium | reverse complement strand
CGCGCCATCGTGCGCGAGCCGGCGGCGTTCCTGATGGACGAACCGTTGTCGAACCTCGACGCGAAGCTGCGTGTGCAGATGCGTGCCGAGATCGCTGCGTTGCAGCGCACGCTCGGGGTGACCACCATCTACGTCACGCACGACCAGGTGGAAGCGATGACCATGGGCGACCGGGTGGCCGTGCTCAAGGATGGGCTGCTGCAACAGGTCGACACGCCGCAGAACCTCTACGACCACCCGGCCAACGTGTTCGTCGCAGCATTCATCGGGTCGCCGTCGATGAACCTCTACGAGGCGGTCGTCACCATCGAGGGTGAGAGCGGCAGCATCCAGCTCGGCTCGCAGCGGTTGATGCTGGCGCCGGAGTCGCTGACCGCGCGGCCCGCGCTGAAGACCTACGACTCGCGGCCGATCGTGCTCGGCGTGCGCCCGGAGGACTTCGAGGACGCGTCGCTGGTGCAGGGCCCGATCGAGGGTCGGTCACTGCCGGCGCGGGTGGCGCTGCTCGAGTCGCTCGGGTCCGAGATCATGGTGCACTTCGCGCTCGACGCCACACCGGTCGACTCGGGCGACCCCGACAGCGCGCAGGAGCCCACCAACGCCGGGGCCGCGAACGCCGTCGGCCGCTTCCACCCGCGCTCGCACGTGCGCATCGGCGACGACGTCACCGTTGCCGTCAACGTCGAGAACCTCCACTTCTTCGACGTCGCGACCCATCGCGCCATCTGGGACTGACCGGGCCCGAGTCAGCCGAGTCGTTCGCGGCGTGCCGCGGCCGCCGCGCACACGTCTGCCCACACCGCTGCCACGGCATCGGTGGCGGTGAGCCGCTGCGCGGCGAGGTCGACCAGCGTTCGCTGCGCGGCCCTCACCTGGTCAGCGCTCACGGAGTGCGAGCGTATGTGCTGTGCCGACCGCGGCTCACCACAGGCGGCTGAGGTAGATGAGCGCCACCGTCACGCCGAACACGATGACACCGGCGCGCATCCTCCCCGCGGGGAGGGAACTGGCGACGCGACCACCGAAGTGTCCGCCGATCAGGCTGGCGGGTGCCATCACGAGGACCAGCGACCAGACCACCTTGCCGGAGAACGACAGGAACAGCGCCGCCGAGATGTTGACCAGGAACGACAGCAACTGCTTCACCGCGTTGAGGCGGTTGAACGGCAGCTCCGAGAACAGCCCGAGCACGGCCATCAGCATGATGCCGAGGCCGGCGCCGAAGTACCCGCCGTAGACCGATGCGATGGTGACCGACGCCAGTTCCAGCGCGGCGTGCGAGCGACCGTCGCGCGCGCGGCCGAGCAGCCACCGGCGGAGACGGTCCTGGAACCCGAGGAGCACGCAGGCGCCGAGGATGAGGAACGGCACGAGGGACTTGAAGACGGCCTCGCTGCTCATGATGAGCAGCACCGAGCCGGTGAGGCCGCCGAGCGCGGCCGCCACCAGTTGCGGGCGCAAGCCACGCTGCAGCCCGGCAAGATCGGCGCGCTGTGCGTAGGTGCCGCCGATGTAGCCGGGGCACAGGGCGACCGTGTTGGTGGCGTTCGCGCGGATGGCCGGCACGCCGATGGCGGTGAGGATGGGGAACGACACGAGCGTGCCTCCGCCGGCGACGGCATTGACGAGGCCGGCTCCGACCGCGGCGCCCGCGGCCGCAACGTGGGCCAGCACTGAGATGTCCGTCATTCGTTCCTCCGTTTCGTATACATTATGCACCATGCGACGGAGCTGGCACGACTTCCCTGTCGAATTCGCTCGACCGCAGGTCGCAGAGTTGCGGCAGCGTTCGATGGAGGTCGTCCGGCGGCCTATCGTGAGAGGCGTGACCGTCGGCAGTGCGCATCAGACCCTCCGTGAAGTGGCCGCCGACGAGATCCTCGGCATGATCATGCGCGGCGAGCTGCAACAGGGTGAGCGGTTGTTCGAAGACCGCCTCGCCGAGCAGTTGGGTGTGTCGCGGAACCCGGTGCGCGAGGCCATTCGGGCGCTCGAGGGCACCGGTCTGGTCGAGGTCATCGCTCGCCGCGGGGCGTATGTGAGCAAGCTCGACCCGTTGCAGCTGCGCCAACTGCTCGAGCTGCGCAGCGTCATCGAGGCCTATGCGGCCGAGCGGGCCGCCACCAACCGCAACGACGACGACCTGGCCGCGCTGCGCGCCATCCTCGCATCGGGTCGCGCCGCATCGGCGGTGAACGATCTCGTCGCTGCCGCCACGTTCCACCGCAACTTCCACATCGCCATCGAACGAGCCTCGGGCAACGAGTACCTCGAGGCGGTCGTGGCGCCGCTGCGCCACAAGACCGAGCTGGTGTTCAGCATGCTCGCCGACACCCGCGGTGTCACCGGCTGGGACGAACACCAACGCATCTTCGACGCCATCGAGTCGGGCGATGCGGAGACCGCCCGCACGTGCACCTTCGAGCACATGGCCTCGGTCATGCGCGACCTCGCCGACAACTCGGCGCAGCACGCTGCCGAGGGCAGTTCCACCCGAACCTCGTGACCGCCGTCGGCACCAGCACCACACCCACGCCGGTCGACGTGGTCGTGATCGGCGGTGGCATCGCCGGCGCGTCGGCTGCGTGGGCGCTGGCCGAACGCGCCTCGGTGGTGCTCGTCGAGCAAGCGCCCACCGCCGGCTACCACGCCACCGGACGGTCCGCGTCGGTGCTGTCGGAGACTTCCGGCCATTCGCTGGTCTGTGCGCTGGCCGCGGCCAGTCGGGCGTTCTTCGAAGCACCGCCCGACGATTTCGTCGGCCATCCGTTGCTCTCACCGCGCGGCTTGCTGTGGGTGGGGCAGGAGTGCGATGTCGATGCGCTCGATCACCTGGCCGCTCGCGCGCAGACGGTGGCGCCCACGGTCCGGCGTCTCACGCCGGCCGCCACGCTCGAGCTCGTGCCGCACTTCCGGCCGGCAGCCGTGGCCGGTGGCGCGACGTTCGAGCCCGACGCGATGGCGATCGACACCGATGCGTTGCTGCAGGGCTACCTGCGCGGGCTGCGTCGGCGGGGAGGTCACGTGTTCACGTCGACCACGGCCATCGAACTCTCCCGCTGGGCTGCCGGGTGGACCGTCGTGTGCGAGGGGCGCGTGTTCCAGGCACCGGTGGTGGTCGACGCTGCCGGCGCGTGGGGTGATGTGGTCGCCACCAGCGCGGGCGTGGCACCGCTCGGCCTCGAGCCACGGCGGCGCACCGCGTGCCTGGCGGTGCTCGCCGGTGTCGACCCCACCTGGCCGCTGGTGATGGATGTGGCAGGTCGCTACTACGCCGAACCGGAGTCCGGAGGCCTGCTGGTCTCGCCGGCCGACGAGTCGCCCAGTGAACCCTGCGATGCACAGGCCGAAGAGCTCGACGTGGCACTCGCGCTCGACCGGCTCGGCGAGGCCACCACATTGCCGCTGCGCAGCGTGCGGCGAGCGTGGGCGGGTCTGCGCACGTTCAGCCCCGACGGCGCGCCGGTCGTCGGCGAGGACCCCGATGCGCCGGGGTTCTTCTGGCTCGTCGGACAGGCCGGGGCCGGCATCAAGACCGCGCCCGCGATGGCCGCACTGCTCGCCGCGTTGGTCCGCGGCGAGTCGCTGCCGCAGGCACTCGCCGATCGGTCGGTCAGCGCGGCCGACCTCTCGCCCGCCCGACTGCGCTGACGCCGGTCAGTCCCAGCCGACGATCGTCACCACCAGCAGCCCGAGCGCCACCAGGCCGGAGAACCACAGGATCGCGGCGCGGGTGTAGCCGCGGTCGAGCCACCGCGTTGCCCAGCGCGACAACCCGAACCCGAGCAGCATCGCCGGCAGCAGCGTGAGCGCACGACCGAAGTCGGCTGCATGCACCTCGCCGGCCACGCCCAGCAACGCGAGCGAGAGCAACGCACCGAAGGTGAAGAACAGCGCCAGCGCGGCCCGCATCTGCGCGCCACTGTGTCGCTGGTAGACGAGCGCCATCGGCGGACCGCCCACCGACGTGAGGCTGCCCATGAAGCCCGACATCGCTCCCGCACCGAACAGCACCGGACCCGACGGGCTGACGTGCCAACCCGCGGCGCTGAGCACGACGCCGGTGATGATCAGCACGGAGAACAGCACGAGCATCCACTGTTCGGGCAGCCACACGATCGCGATCGTGCCCAGGACGCTGCCCGGTACCCGACCGAAGAACGCCCACTTCAACGCGCGCCAGTCGAGCACGGCGCGTTCGCGAACGGTGACGCCGATGGTGAGCAGCAACGCCAGCATCAGCAGCGGCGCGGGCACCAGATCCGGGTCGAGCAGCGCCAGCACCGGCGCGCCGATGAGCCCCAACCCGAAACCGAGCGACCCTTGCACGCAGGCACCGATCACCACGGCGACGCACGCCAGCACGAAGTCGGTCGAGGTCATCAGCGCAGCAGGGGTGGAGTCGGTGGGTTCAGCGGACGAAGCATGCGGCCCAGTGGTCGGGCAGCTTCTCTTCCAGCGGCGGTGTCTCGACGCGGCAGCGAGCTTCGACGAGTGGACAACGAGTCTGGAACCGGCAACCGTCGGGAGGGTTCACCGGGTTCGGGATCTCGCCCTGCAGCACGATGCGCCGGCGGGCGCGCTGCACCGGCGGGTCGGGGATGGGCACGCTCGACAGCAGCGCCTCGGTGTAGGGGTGCAGCGGCGACTCGTACAGCGAGTGAGTGGGCGCGATCTCGACCAGCTTGCCGGAGTAGAGGATGGCGATGCGGTGCGAGATGTGCCGCACCACCGACAGGTCGTGCGCGATGAACAGGTAGGTGAGGCCCAGCTCGGCCTGCAGGTCTTGCAGCAGGTTGACCACCTGCGCGCGGACCGACACGTCGAGGGCCGACACCGGTTCGTCGGCGACGATGAAGTCGGGGCGCAACGACAGCGCGCGTGCGATGCCGATGCGTTGGCGCTGGCCACCACTGAACGCGTGGGCGTAGCGATCGATGGTGTCGACCGGCAGCCCGCACCGGTCGAGCAGGTCGGTGACCGTCGCGCGGGCGTCCTCGGTGTTCTTCGCCAGCCCGTGCACGACCAACGGCTCGGCCACGAGTTGCAGCACCGTCTTGCGCGGGTTGAGGCTGGCATACGGGTCTTGGAACACGAGCTGCATGTGCCGCCGCAGCTGCCGCAGCTCTTCGCCCGTGGTGGCCGTGATGTCGTTGCCCTTGAACGTGATGGAACCGGCGGCCGGGGTGAGCCGGCGCAGGACGGCGCGCCCGAGCGTGGTCTTGCCGGAACCGCTCTCGCCCACCAGCCCGAGCGTCTCGCCGGGGGAGATGGAGAACGAGACGTCGTCGATGGCGCTGACGTAGTTGACCTGCTTGCCCCAGAAGCCGCTGCGCCCCACGGGGAAGCGGATGCTCAGGCGGTCGACCTGGAGCAGTGGAGTGGCCGTGGCCGTCTGATCAGACATCGGTCGTCTCCGCATTGCTGGTGTCCGGACTGCTCGTGTCGGGGCCGGTCGTGTCCGGGCCGGTCGTGTCCTCGAACGCTCGCCAGCACGCCACCTTGCGACCGTTGGGATGCGTCTTCAACCCCGGTGTCACTTCCAGGCACTGCGTGACGGCGAGCGGGCAGCGCGGCGCGAACGAGCAACCGGCCTGTGGGAGCACGAGATCGGGAGGAGCGCCGTCGATGCTGACCAGCCGCGGCATCACCACGTCGAGGCGCGGGGTGCTGCGCAGCAGGCCGGCCGCGTACGGGTGTCCGGGATCGGCGAACAGCTCGTCGGCGGTGGAGAGCTCGACCACCTTGCCGGAGTACATGACCGCGACCCGATCGCAGAGACCGGCCACCACGCCCAGGTCGTGCGTGATGAGCAGCACGGCGAGGCCGAGGCGCTGCTGGAGGTCGGCGATGAGGTCGAGGATCTGCGCCTGGATGGTGACGTCGAGGGCAGTGGTGGGCTCGTCGGCGATGAGCAGCTCGGGCTCGCAGGCGAGCGCCATCGCGATGAGCACTCGCTGGCGCATGCCGCCCGACATCTCGTGCGCGTACTGCTTCACACGCTCGGCCGGATTCGCGATGCCCACCAGGTCGAGCAGCTCGATCGAACGATCGCGAGCCTGGCGGCGGTTGAGGCCCATGTGGCGACGCAGCACTTCGTCGATCTGCATGCCGATGGTGAACACAGGGTTCAGCGAGGTCATCGGGTCCTGGAACACCATCGCGATCTCGTTGCCGCGCACTCGTGCGAGCGTGGCGTCGGCGTCGGTGACGAGCGACTCGCCCTTCCACCGCACGTCGCCGCTGGTGATCTTGCCGGGCAGCTCGGTGAGGCCGAGCAGCGCCTGCGCGGTGACGCTCTTGCCCGAGCCGCTCTCGCCGACCAGGCCGAGCGTCTCGCCCTTGGCCACCGTGAAGCTCACGTCGCGGACGGCATGCACCACGCCGCGCCGGGTGAAGAACTTCACCGTCAGGTGGTCGACGTCGAGGATGGTGTCGCCGACCGCGTGGTCGCCGGCTCGAGCGGGGGCTGGCGACACGCTCATGCCGCCCCCTTCCCGGAGCCGATGGCCGCTGCCGCGAACTTCTTCTCCCGCTCCTGCGGGTCGAGTGCCACTCGCAGCCAGCTGCTCAGCAGGTTGACGGCGAGCACGGTGAGGCTGAGCAGCACGCCCGGATAGATGATGAGCCACTGGTTGCCGAACAGCTCGTGGTCGCCGGCGCGACTGATGTCGAGGCCCCACGACACGCCGGGGTACTGGATGCCGAGACCGAGGAAGCTGAGCGCCGCTTCGGCGAGGATGATGCGGGCGAACTCGAGCACGGCCAGCGTGGCCAGCGGCGTGACGAGGTTGGGGAGGATGTGGGTGAACACCACTCGCTTCGGCTTGCAGCCGATGATCTCGGCGGCCTCCACGAAGGGGCGTTCTTTCACCGACAGCACGACGCCGCGGGTCATGCGGCCGTAGACCATCCAGCCGTTGACGGCCAGGATGAACGTGATGCTGGCGACGCTGCCGCCGACGAGGGCGATGAGCAGCATCGCCAGCAGCAGGCCGGGGAACGAGACCTGCACGTCGACCCAGCCCATCAGCCAGCGGTCGGTGCGGCCGCCCTTGTAGCCGGCCCAGAGACCGATGAGCACGCCGAAGGTGCCGGCGAACAACACCACGAGCACGCCGATGATGAGCGAGGTGCGGGCGCCGGCGAGCAGTCGCGAGAGCACGTCGTAGCCCTGCCAGTCGGTGCCGAAGATGTGGTCCCAGCTGCCGCCGTGCCACACCGGTGGTTGCATCGCGTTCGACAGGTTCCCGGCGTTGGGATCGATGTCGAGGATCATCGGTCCGAAGATGGCGCTGAGGATGAGCAGCACGAGGAAGATGAGCGACGCGAAGCCGAGCCGGTCGCGCACGAGGTCGGGCAGCAGCCCGGAGCGACTGCGCACGGCCGCCAGTTCGAACGGGCGGCCGTGCAACGCCTCCTCGGCGTGCTCGGCTTCCTCGACGTCGTGGAGTTCGCTGGTGTATTCGTCGGGCACGGTCATTGCAGATCCACCCTCGGGTCGAGCACTTTGTAGGCGATGTCGATGACGATGTTGAGCAGTACCACGATGACGGCGATGACGAAGACGATCGCCTGGATCAGGTAGAAGTCCTGGTTCTTGATGGCGGTCTTGGCCATGAAGCCGAGACCGGGCCAGTTGAACACGGACTCGACGACCACCGTGTAGCCGGCGAGCGCTCGGATGATCTCCCAGCCGAGCAGCGTGACGTAGGGGATGCCGGCGTTGCGCAGTGCATGCACGCCCATGATGCGGCGCTGGGTCATGCCCTTCGCCTTCGCGACCTTGACGTACTGGGTGTTCATCTCGTCGATCATCGACGAGCGCACCACGATCGAGAGACGCCCGATCGCGGGGAGTGCGAGGCACACGGCGGGGAGCACGAGGTTCGTGGTCCACGGGCCGGGGCCGGTCTCGAACCACTGCAGCTTCACCGTGAACGCGATGAGCAGCATGAAGCCGAGGAAGAACTGGGGCATCGAGAGCCCGATGAGGCTGAGCGTGGTGAGGATGCGATCGGTGATGCCGCCCGGCTTGCGGCTGGCGAGCACCCCGAGCGGGATGCTGAGCACCACCGCGAAGATCATGCCGAGTGCCACCAGTTGGAGCGTTCGCGGCAGGTAGTCGAACACGACCGACAGCGCGGACTGGCCACGCACGTACGTGCTCTCGCCGAGATCCAGACGCAGCAGATCGCCGATGAAGCGGAAGAACTGCGTGAGGATCCCGTCGTCGAGACCCATGGCGGCGCGCCGGGCCTCTCGTTGTTCGGGAGTGGCCGAGAGCGGCAGCATGAACTTCACGGGATCGCCAATGAGGCGAGTGATGACGAACACGAAGATGGTCACTCCGAAGATGACCACGAGCCCTTGGCCCAATCGACGTGCGATGTAGCGTCCCATGTTGTTGCTGCCGCTCCCGGCTCTCCCTCACCAGCTCAGCTGGTGACGGACATTTCCTTGACGAGGAGCTTGGAGTCCACCCGAGGAGTCCAGCTCATCCGCTCGGAGAGACCGTAGAGGTCCGAGTTGCTGGCGAGCCAGACGAAGTACGAGCCGTCGGCGGCGATCTTGACGGCCTCCTCGTAGGTGGCCTGACGATCGGCGGGGTCGAGCTGCTGGCGGCCCTGGTCGATGAGTGCGGAGAGCTCCTCGTTGGAGTTCGAGGCACCGATGCCACCGGCCTGGTAGTAGGTCGAGAGCTGACGGTCGGGGTCGAGGATGTCGTTCGAGCTCGACACGAAGATCGCATCGGCACGGTTGGTGCGGTCGAACAGCACGTCGAGGTAGGCGCCGAACTCGAGGATGTCGAGCTGCACCTCGAGGCCGGTGGCCTTCCAGTAGCCGGCGACGGCTTCGAGCAGTTCACGGTCGTTCAGCCAGCGGCCGGCTTCGCCGACGAGCTGGATGGTCGCGCCTTCCAGCCCTGCGTCGGTGATGAGCTGCTTGGCCTGCTCGGGGTCGTACTCCACCGGTGCCAGGTCGGCGTTGAAGCCGAGCACCGACGGGCTGAGGATCTGCGCCGCATCGGCCACGGCGAAGCCGCCGTACACCTGGTCGATGATGGCCTGCTTGTCGACGGCGAGGTTGAGCGCGAGGCGCACGTTCGGGTCGGCGGTGATGCCTTCGTCGACGTCGAGGATGAGCACCGGGTGCTCCTGACCCTGCACGTTGGCCGGCTGCGGGGCCTGGTCGACGTCCTGCGGCGGGAGGTTGGTGATGAGGTCGTACTTGCCCGACTTCAGGCCGGCCAGACGGGTGCCGCCTTCGGCGACGAACTCGTAGGTGACCTTGGTGATCGACGGTGCGTCACCCCAGTACTCGGGGTTCACCTCGATCTGGATGTCGGAGCCGACGGTGCGGCTGACGAACTTGTACGGGCCGGTGCCGACCAGCGACTCGGACAGGTCGGCCGTGGTCTCGGCCGAGGCCGGGATCATCTTCAGCCAGTACATGCGAGCCGGCAGCACGCCGTCGGGGCCGTCGGTGGTGATGTTGACGGTGACGTCGTCGACCTTGGTGGCACCGGTGATGGTGCGGTAGAAGCCGTCGTTGTCGGTGGCCGCGTCGGCGACCAGCTTCACGATGCGGTTGATGCTGGCGACCACCGAGTCGGCGTTGAACGCCGAACCGTCGTGGAACGTGACGCCTTCACGGAGCGTGAACTGCCATGTGGTCTCGTCGATCTGCGTCGGCAGCGCAGTGGCGAGGCCGGGCTGCAGCGTGCCGCCGGCGTCGCGGCTGAGCAAGGTTTCGTAGATGTTGTCGTTGATGGCGCGCTCGGCGCCGTCGTCGACGATGTACGGATCGAGGCTGGTCGGCTCCGAGCCGAGCGCGATGGTGATCTCCGCGCCCTCGACCGGAGCGCCGGTGCTGTCACTCGAGCCGCCGGTGGTGGTCGAGGTCGAGTCGTCGTCGCCACAGGCGACCGCGACCAGACTCAAGGCCAACAGCGAACCGAGAAGTCGATAACGCTTCTGCAAGATTTTCCCCCTTGGTAAGGTGGACCCAACGTCCATCGCATACTTTATACAATCTACATATCTCGCTGGTCAATGTCCACACCGAACGTTCACGGGGCGAAACACAACACCGGCGGGGCTCTACGCTCAGCACACGAGAGAGGTCGAGGCCATGTCCGTCACACCAGCGTCGTTCCAGAACACCGACGACGACTCGTCCATCGCCGGCCGCGTCGGCCGCGCCCACCAACCACTGCGGCGTGCCGTCTACCACGAGGTGCAGCGGCGCATCGTCGACGGCCGCCTGCAGCAGGGCGAGCGCATCTACGAAGATCAGCTCGCGCACGAGCTCGACGTCTCGCGCAACCCTGTCCGCGAAGCGCTGCAGGCGCTCGAAGCAGAAGGCTTCGTCGAGCTCGAACCACGACGGGGCGCTCGCGTCGCCGTCATCTCGGAAGCACGCGCCAACGACCTGTTCGAGATGCGCGAGGCGCTCGAGGGCATGGTCGCTCGACTCGCCGCGCAGCGGCGAACCCCCGAGCAGCTCCACGAACTGCAGCGCGTCGTGGTGGCGGGCGCCGAAGCCGCCGTCGCCGGCGACCTCACCACGCTGCCCGGCCTCAACACCGAGTTCCATCGGTTGCTCGGCGAGGCCGCCCACAACTCGATGCTCGCCGAGACCGTCGAGCGCATGTCGCAGCTCATCGAGTGGGTGTACACGCGTCGCATCACGCAGCGCGGCACCATGTCGTGGAGCGAGCACCGCCGCATCGTGGAGGCCATTGCTGCCGGCGACGCCGAGCTGGCCTTCGCGGAAGCGTGCACGCACATCTCGAACGCCCGCCAGGCGTACGTCACCGACCAGCTGACGACGAGCTGAGGCTCCCGTGCCCGCGGCATACATCGTCAACCAGGTGGAGGTGCACGATCCGGTGCGCTACGCGGAGTACGCCGCGCTCGGTCGCGCCGCGATGGCGTTGCACGGCGGTCGCATCCTCGCGGCCGGCGGCAGGGTCGAGACGCTCGAGGGCGAGCCCATCCCATCTCGCGTGGTCATCATCGAGTTCCCGTCGCGCGACGACGCGCTGGCCTACTACGAGTCGGCCGAGTATCAGGCGGCTCGAGTCGTGCGCGGCGACGCGGCAACCGTGCGGTTCGCGCTGGTCGACGGCGTCGCGCTGCCCGACTGACCGATCGGTCAGAAGCCGCGCACCGCGCCGCCGTCCACGCGTACCACGGTGCCGGTGACGAAGCTGGCGCGACCGCTGGCCAGGAACACCGCGACGTCGGCGAGCTCGTCGGCGCGCCCGACGCGACCCATCGGGATCGACGCCACGTGCTGGCGCCGCACCTCGTCGGTCGACAGGCCTTCGTGTTCGGCGCGTGCCTGCTCGAAGCGTTCCAGCGCGGGAGTGTCGAACTGGCCGGTGACGATGACGTTGACCGTGACATCGGGTGCGAGTTCGAGCGCGAGCGACCGGGCAGCGGCGGTGACGCCACTGCGGAACACCGAGCTGAGGGCCAGGTCGGGCGTGGCCTCCACGACCGACCGCGCCGTCATGTAGATGAGCCGGCCGTCGCCGCTCGCCCCCCGGTGCGGCGC